>CAZJXR010000005.1:0-53945 GCA_964550085.1 uncultured Gemmatimonadota bacterium | reverse complement strand
CCCTCCCGGGTCGGCTTCGTCACCCCGGGCCAGGCGGTCGATTCCTCGGCACACAGCAGCACGTCGGGGCGCGCGGCGTGAAGGGCGTCGTTGAGACTCCGGATGAACTCGATCGCCTCGAGGTTCTCGCGCCCACCGTACACATTAGGCAGCCAGTCGCCGGGGCCGCGCGAGTAGTCCAGGTAGAGCATCGAGGCGACGGCATCGATCCGCAGGCCGTCGATGTGGTACTCCTCGAGCCAGAACAGAGCGCTGGATGTCAGAAAGCTGCGCACCTCGGGGCGGCCGTAGTCGTAAATGGCCGTTCCCCAATCGGGGTGGGCACCTCGCCGCGGATCGGCGTGCTCGTACAGGTGCGTTCCGTCGAACTGCGCAAGCCCGTGTGCGTCCCGCGGAAAGTGGGCCGGCACCCAGTCCAGGATCACGCCTACGCCGAGCGCGTGCGCGCGGTCCACGAAATACCGGAAGTCATCGGGGGTTCCAAAGCGGGATGTGGGCGCGAAGTAGCCGAGCGTCTGATATCCCCAGCTCCGGTCCAGAGGGTGCTCGGTGATGGGGAGCAGCTCGACGTGGGTGAAACCGAGCTCCTTGACGTAGGGGAGCAGGCGTTCTGCGAGCTCGCGGTAACTGAGCCACGCCTCTGCCCCCGAAACGCCCGCGTGCCGGCGCCACGAGCCGAGGTGCAGTTCGTAGATGGCGACCGGCCCGGAGGCGGGTGGCGACTGCCGGCGCGATCGCATCCACTCCTCGTCCGACCACTCGTAGGCCGACAGGTCCCATACCATCGACGCGGTGTTGGGCCGCAGCTCCATGGCGAAGCCGAGGGGATCGGTCTTCTCGATCGTGCCCCCGCGGGGGGTGTGGATCGCGTACTTGTACAGCACCCCGGCCCCAACGCCGGGCACGAACAGCTCCCACACGCCGGTCGAGCCCCGCGGTCGCATCGGATGGGTGCGCTGGTCCCAGTTGTTGAAGCTGCCGGTGAGAGTCACGTTGTGGGCGTGCGGGGCCCACACCGCGAAATGGGCGCCCACCACCCCGCTCAGGTCCAGGGGACGAGCTCCGAGCAGCTGGTACAGGCGGTGCTCTTCGCCCCGTTGCATGCGAGCGATCCTGCTCTCATCGAGGACGGGCGGAAAGCGGTATGGATCCTCGATGTCGCGCTCCGTGCCGTCGCCTTCCCGGATCCGGAGCCGGTACGGGAACGGCTCCGTCGGCCCGGGGATGCTCGCCTCGAACACTCCCTCCGGGTGGACGCGGCGCATCGGGACAGCGCCGTCGCGGATGACAGCCGCCTCCTCGGCACGCGGGAGGAACGCGCGCACCACCCAACCCTTCCCTGCCTCCTCCGGGAGCGGATGGATGCCGAGGGTGTCGAAGGGGGTCGGATACCGACCCGCGACGATGGCGGTGAGGGTCTCGTGCTCGACAGCAGCCACGCAGCCTCCGGATCTGGAGCGGTTCGGCCGCATGATACACCCGCGTGGCAGGAGCCGTAAGTGAACCCAGGTGACGACGCAGAGCCGTCCGTGGTCAAATCGGCGCAGATGCAGTCCGGAGAGCAAAGCGCTAGCTTTCCTTCCCGGTCTCGCGGACTGTCCGCGATCGGGTGACTCAAACAGCGAGGGAACCGGATGGCGGCTACGCGTGTGCGCGCGTCTCCGCTCAAGACCGTGCGACCTCCGACGCAACGGGCGAGCGGCGAAGGCGTCGGCGTCGTGCACCTGGTGGCCGAGTTCTGGCCGTACGCGCGCACCGGTGGCCTGGCCGAGGCGGTGCGCGGGATCGCGCGCTTCCAGTCCGCCTCGGGAGTCCCGACCGCGGTGTTCATGCCGTTCTATCGCTCGGTCCGAGAGCACTTCCCCAATATCACGCCACTCACCGGGCCGTTCACGGTGCAGATCGGCACCCGGACGGAGGAAGCGCGGCTGCATCAGGCGCCAGGACGACGCGGTGACCCGCGTGTGCTTTTCGTCGATCATCCGGGTTACTTCGACCGTGCCGGCATCTACGGGGAGAATCAGGCCGACTACCCCGACAATGCCCGGCGCTTCGCGTTCTTCGCGCAGGCGGTGTTACGCGTGCTGCCGGAACTCGCTCTGCCGCCCGCCGTGCTGCACGCCCACGACTGGCATACCGCGCTGGCACCCGTGTATCTGCGGACAATGTTCGCCGGGCAACCCTATTACGATCGGCTGGCGACCGTGCTCTCGGTCCACAATGCCGGGTACCAGGGCCACTTCGGCCCGGAGTCGCTGATCGACGTCGGACTCCCGCGCGAGCTTTATCATTGGAAATGGCTCGAATGGTACGGCCGGGCGAACTGGCTCAAGGGGGGACTGGTTTTCAGCGAAGTGGCGACGACGGTCAGCCCCACGCACGCGCACGAGCTGCGCACGCCCGCCGGCGGCTTCGGGCTGCACGATTCCTTCATCCTCAAGGGCGACCGTTTCGTCGGCATCCTGAACGGCATCGATGTGTCGATATGGGATCCGGCGACCGACCGCGAGATCGCGGCTCGTTACTCCGAGAGCGACCTGTCGGGGAAGCAGAAGTGCAAGGCGGCACTCCAGAAGGCCTACGGTCTCCACCTCAGCGACCGCACGCCGCTGTTCGGAATGACCGCGCGTCTGGTCGTACAAAAGGGGATCGACCTGCTGCTGGGTGACGATCTCCTCCGACGGACCGAGGCACAGTTCGTATTCCTCGGAAGCGGCGAGGAGCGGTTCCAGAAGGCCCTCACCGAGATCGCGGCCTCCGCTCCGGATCGCGTCGCCGTCGATCTCGACTTCGACGAGCACAAGGAGCACCTGCTGCTGGCGGGCGCCGACATTCTTCTGATGCCCTCCCTGTACGAACCGTGCGGGCTGACTCAGATGCGGGCCCAACGGTACGGTGCCCTCCCCGTCGCGCGCCGGGTCGGTGGCCTCGCCGACACGATCGAGGACCAGACGACCGGTTTTCTTTTCGATGATTACTCGACCGCCGAGCTCGAGCTCGCGATCCAGCGCGCCCTCCTCGTCTACGCCGATCAAGAGGCGTGGACGGGACACATGCGCGAGGCGATGAAACGCGACTTCGGATGGGAGCGCTCGGCGCAGAAGTACCTGCAACTGTACCGGCAGGTTCTGGCGTCCCGCTCGGCCTCCGACTGACGGCCCTGAAGCACGCGTCCACCCGGGGCAGTAGTGGCGCCGACCCATCGCATCGTCGGTCGCCGCGGCTTCACAGCCCCGGGAGCGGGCACCGCAGAAAACCGGCGCTCCCGTTGAGAACCCGTCCGTAACACCATGAGCCACTCGCCACGCTCCATCATCATTCATGGACACTTCTATCAGCCCCCACGGGAGGATCCGTGGCTAGAGGAGGTGGAGCGGGAGCCGTCGGCCGCGCCGTTTCACGATTGGAACGAGCGCATCGAGCAGGAGTGCTACCGGGCAGTAGTGGCCGCCCGTAGCATCGATCCGAGCGGCCGGATTCGACGGATCGCCAACACCCTCGAATCGATCAGCTTCGACGTCGGACCCACGCTGCTGGAATGGCTCGAGCGACAAGCCCCCCGAACGTACGCCGCCATGCTCGAGGGAGATCGACGAAGTCGGCAGCGGACCGGGGGATACGGCAACGCGCTCGCCATGCCGTTCCACCACTCGATCCTCCCGCTCGCGACCCGGCGGGACAAGATCACCGAGGTCCGGTGGGGCGTGGCCGATTTCCGGCGTCGGTTCGGCCGCCATCCCCGCGGCATGTGGCTGCCCGAAACAGCCGCAGACGATGAAACACTCGAGGTGCTGGCGGGCGAGGGAATCGCGTTCACCATTCTGGCGCCGGGACAGGTCGATGTCGTTCCCGAGGCGGGGTTGCCGGGCGTATACCGATCCGCCTCCGGCGATGAGCTCGCCATCTTCGTGTACGATGGGGAGATCTCGCACGACGTGGCCTTCGGCTCGTTGCTCGGTGACGCGGGGCTGTGGGCCGAGCGGATGGCGGCTCGGGCCGCGGCCGGTGCGGCCAACGAACCGCGGCTGATCAGCGTGGCAACGGATGGGGAGACGTTCGGTCACCATCATCGGTTCGGCGACATGGCCTTGGCTGCGGTGCTCGAGAAGCTGGCGGCCCGCGAGGACGTGGTGGTCGAAAACTTCGAGTCGTTCCTCAGCCGCCACGTTCCCCGGCAGGAAGTCCGGTTGGTTGGACCGAGCTCGTGGAGCTGCGCTCACGGGGTGGAGCGGTGGCGGTCCGACTGCGGGTGTCGTATGGCGCCGGAGCGGAAATCCAGCCAGGCGTGGCGGGCGCCGCTGCGGAAGGCGCTCGATCGGCTGGCTGCGGGTCTGAACGGAGTTTTTGAGACGGAGGGCGGCCGGTTGTTTCACGATCCGTGGGCCGCCCGCGACGCGTGGGGCGAGCTGCCGCCCGCGGATGGCCGGCAGGAGCGCGGCCCGGCTACGGACCCCTTCGTGGCCACCCACCTGCGAGAGGGCGCGGACGATGAGCGACGGATTCGGGCGCAGGAGCTGCTCGAGATGGAAAGGAACGTGCTCCGCAGCTTCACCTCGTGCGGCTGGTTCTTCGACGACATTGCGGGTCTCGAGGCGGTGCAGGTGATGCGATACGCCGCCCGGGCTCTGGCCCTCGCCGGCCCCGCCGCGGCGCGGTTCGAGACCAGACTGCTAGAGACGCTGGCCGGAGCGGTAAGCAACGACCCCGAATCCGGCACCGGACGTGACGTATATCTGCGCGAGGCGCGGCCGGTTACACCTCCCTTCGCCCACCTGGCCGCGGGGATTGCAGCTGCCGACCGCGTGGGGGCCGCGGTGCCGCCGGACCGGGCGTGCCTGGCGGAGGTGAGCGGGGATTCGGTTCGCCTCGTCCTCCGACGCACCGGGCGGAGCCTGATATTCGAGGTCCGCGTGGTGCGGCCAGCGCTCGCCCGTATGCAGGTCGAGGTCCGGCCGCCCGACGGCGCGCCGCTGGCCCTCGGGCTCGACGATCTGCCCGAGCGGTACCGGGAGGCCGTGGTTCGGGTGCTGCGTGGCGAGGTGGCGGGCCGCTGGTTCAGCACCGAGCGGCGGGCCGCGGTCGCCGACGGCACGGAAACGTTCGCGGGAGCCGCCGTCGGCGCGCTGGTGGACGGCGCCCGGGCACTGCGAGCCGATCCGTCGGCCGACGCCATGCGCCGGGTCGAGGACCTCGTCGACCTGCTGGACCTGCTGGGCGAACCGGTACCGTTCGACGCGGTCACCGAGCTCGGCCTCCTGGTCACGCAGGATCTCGAGTCGCCCGGGCCCGGCCTTTCGCGCCTGGCAGTGCGGCTCGGCCTGGCCGCCCCGGGCACCGATAGCCGATCGATCCCGGAAGGCGGGACGGTCAGCCGGATCGAAGGATGAAGGCGTCCAGCCCCGGACCACCGCTCCGGTTCGCGTTCGGCGTCCACCTGCACCAACCGGTCGGCAACTTTGACCGCGTCATCGAGGAGCACGTGCGGCGGGTGTACCTGCCGTTCCTCACCCGGCTCGCAGAACGCGACTTCCTGCCGATCGCGGTGCACCTGTCGGGACCGCTGCTCGAGTGGCTGGAGGCGCATGATACCGCCCTGCTCGATCTGATCGGTTCGCTGGCCGCATCCGGTCACGCGGAGCTGCTGCTGGCGGGGATGTACGAGCCGATCCTGGTCGGCATTCCACGCGCCGACCGCCTGGAGCAGATCGAGTGGATGCGCGAGCGGATCCGGGACCGCTTCGGCGTCGAGGCCCGCGGCTTGTGGCTCACCGAACGGGTGTGGGATCCGTCGCTGGTGGAGGATCTGACACGCGCCGGAGTGGCCTTCGCCCTGGTCGATGACCGGCACTTCCTGGTCAACGGCTTCGAGCGCGCCGCGCTCGACCGGCCGTTCTGGACGGAGAGCGACGGCCGTCGGCTCGGACTGTTCGCGATCGACGAGCGTCTCCGATACCTGATCCCGTTTCGCGCCCCGCGCGACATCGTGCGCTACCTGCGTAGATTGCGCCAGAACGGCCGTTCGCTGGCCGTGCTGGCCGACGATGGAGAGAAGTTCGGTGGCTGGCCCGGAACGAGGAAACGGGTGTACGGAAGCGGCTGGCTCGACCGGTTCCTGCGAGCGATGGCGCGCCTGCTCGAGCGCGGCGAGCTGGAGCTGACGACGTTCGCCGCCGCGCTCGAGACTCTGCCCGGTGGCGGGCTGGCCTACCTCCCGACGGCCTCGTATCGGGAGATGGAGGAGTGGGCGCTGCCTCCGACCGCCTCGGCTCGACTGGCTGCTCTTCGCGAAGAGCTCGGCGAGGAACGGTCCGCCGGTCCAGATGGCGCCCTCGTGCGCGGAGGGCACTGGCTCAACTTCCTCGTCAAGTATCCGGAAGCGAACCGGATGCACAAGAAGATGACGGCGCTGTCGCGGCTGTCCAGACAGCGCGGTGACCCTCCGGAAGCGCGCCGGGCAATCGGTCGAGCGCAGTGCAACGACGCGTACTGGCACGGCGTCTTCGGGGGTCTGTACCTGCCGCACCTGCGCGCCGCCGTGTGGCGTCAGCTGGCGATCGGGGAGCGGATCCTGCGTCAGGACGAACCGCCCGGATACGAGTGGCTCGACATCGACGCCGACGGCCACACGGAGATCTGGCTCCACTCGAATCGATTCTCGGCCATTATCTCCCCGTATCGCGGCGCCGCCATCGAGGAGTACACCCTGTTCGACGACGGCGCCAACCTGGCCGACGTGCTGACTCGACGGATCGAAGCCTATCACCGCCGGGCGGTGGAGCGGCGGACCGCGCGCGCCCCGGCCGAAACGGGTGGCCGCACGGGAAAGAGCCGGCGGCGCGCGGGCGGCGCGCGGGGCGGTTTGAGCATCCACCACATCGAACGTCGCGCCACGCTGGCCGAGCTTCCGCCTCGCGACCCGGAACCGCGCGCACTGCTGGTCGAGCGGTTCCTGGCCGCCGAACTCGAGCCCGACCCGTACGCCGCGGGCGATTACGCGCCGATCCGTTCGCTGGCCACCGTCGCCTGGGGGTGCGATGTTCGCCTCGCCGGAAACGGCATCGAGGTCGTATGTCGGACGACGAGCGGCGGCGCGGTCGAGAAGTGTCTCCGATTCGGACATCGGGGGGAGCTGTCTGCCACCTACTGGTGGGAGCCGGGTACGCTGCCGGCCAACTCCATTTTCGCACCCGAGCTGTCGGTGGCCCGGGCGGTGTTCGTTCGGTGCTCGCCGGATGCCGAGCTGTGGCGGTATCCTATCGAGACCGTGACCCGATCGGAGCGCGGCCTCGAGACCACCGTCCAGGGCGAGTCGATCACGCCGCGCTGGGCATCCACGGTCGGCGACGCCGCGGTCGAGATCGAGCTCGCGTCGCGGGACGCCGCGCCCGGGCCGAGCAGCTAGTGCAGGGCCGCGGGTTCGCCCTCGCTGGCGGTCGCCGGCGTGCCCAGTGGGAGCAGGATCTCCGCGACGAACCGTTCGCGCGACGGCGCGGAGACCCCACAGCAAAGCGAGGAGGCTCCGCGCCCAAAGCGCGTGGTGAGGAGAGGAGATCCCGCTACCACGGTGAGGGGACGCCGAGCCGAATATGAGGTGCGGACCCTTCTCGTCGCCGAGCTCCCACTCGCTGGGAGGGGCTGTTACCGAGCCGAAGATGTGCCGAGACCTCTCGTCGCGCGAACAGCTCGTTCGGGGTGTCCGGTGAGCGTTCGCTTCGATCCGGTGTTGTGTCGAGCTCTGGCGCAGGAGCTGAGCGAAGCTCTCTGCGATCGCCGTGCCCGACGGCTGGTGATCGACCGGAAGCGGCAGGTGGTCGGCCTCGCGTTCGACGATGGCGCCACTTTGGTGGTGTTCCTGCACCCCGAAGACGGCTATGTGCTCCTCGACGGCCCCCTCGCGGCCGGCTCGTTCACACCGCTGCGCGGCCTTTCGATCGGTCGCGTGATCGCGCCGCCCGACGAGCGGCAGCTGGAGGTCGAGCTTGCGGGGCGGCGTGGCGGCGTGCGACAGCGCCTCGTCTTCGAGCTGCCCGCCAATCGACGGAACGCGATCCTCGTCGATTCCACGGACGACCGGGCGCAGGCCGTCCTGTCGGTGCGCGTCGCTGGTCGACGCCCCGTGCGACCCGGCTCGACGTACGAGCGCCGCTCCGGGGCGCGTCGGTTCGCGCAGGCTCCGCCGACGGTGACGGAGTGGCGGGACGTGCTGGGCGGTGTTCCGCCCGACGCGCTGCGTGGCTTTCTTCTGCGGGAGATCGCTTACACCAGCGCCATCAACGTGGATTACGTTCTGGGCGAGGGGACGACGGAGAGAGAAGCAACACGTCTCGAGCACGCGCACACGCGTTATGCTTCTCTGCGCGCGGACCCCGGCGCGGAGGGGTGGCTGGTACCCCGCAAGTGGGGACGCCAGCCGTATCCCTTCTCTCTATTTGACCCGGGCGCGACGTCCGCCGCCTCTTTGCTCGCAGCCATGCGTCTCGCCTTCGACGACGCGCGGCCGGGCATCACGGAGCGCGCCGTCGGCTCGGGCGAAGACGCCGGCCGTGTCGAGCGGCTTCGGGTGCTCGACCGAGGGACAGACCTCGATCGTGCGGCGGTGATCGACGCGCTCGAGCGGCGCGCACGGCACCTCGAGCGGCGGCGGGCGGCGCTCGAACGAGAGCTGCGGCGGGGCCCGGACGCGGCGGAGCTGCAGTCGATCGGCGACCTGATCCTGGCCCGCTTGAACGAAGTGCGACGAGGGGATTCGGTTGCCCGGGTGCGCGACTTCGAGGGCCGAGAGCGCGACATCGAGCTCGACCCACGGCTCGCGCCGGCGGCCAACGCGGAGCGCTACTACCAGCAGGCGGGGCGTCGGCGGCGCGCCGAAGCCGATCTTCCGGCCCGCATCGCTCGTTTGGACTCGAAGATCCGGCGGGTGCGCGAGCAGGCGGTCCGGGTGGCAGACGACGCGGGTCGAGACCCGAGCCTGCTCGAAGCGTCGTGGCGATTGGCAGGAGGACGACACGAGAGGACGCGCCGACAGCCCCGACGCTCCCCGTCCCTTCCGTACCGGACCTACGCGTCGAGCGGCGGGCTGGAGATCCGGGTCGGCCGCGGAGCGCGCCACAACGACGCGCTCACCTTTCACCATTCGGCACCGGAGGACATCTGGCTCCACGCCCGTCAGTCGAAGGGCGCACACGTCATCCTCCGTTGGGGCCGCGCGGACGCGAACCCCCCGCAGCGCGACCTCCTGGAGGCTGCCGTCGCGGCTGCCGTTCACAGCGAGGCACGGCACAGCGGCACGGTTGCGGTCGACTGGACGCGTCGAAAGTACGTGCGGAAGCCGCGCAAGGCGGCGCCGGGCGCGGTGACACCCGACCGGGTGACGACGCTGTTCGTGGAGCCGGACGAGGACCTACTGCGCGGGTTGGGGCGGTCGGGCGACGACCCCGCCCTCAGTGCAGAAGCATGATTCGACCCGACTGCGTCTGGTCACCGAGACGGAAGACATACGGATACACGCCGGCCGCCGCCGGCCGGGAGCCGCCGAGCATCCCGTCCCAGGTGGGGACGGTCAGGGGACCGGCTCCACCGATCGGGAGGGTCTGCGAGACGAGCCGCCGGCCCGACACATCGTAGATCTCGAACACGATCTCCGCCCCCGGTCGCCGCAGCCGATCGGACACCGTGTACGGAAAACTGACGCTTCCCTGCCCGATGGTGAGCGGGTTGGGAAAGGGCGGCAACAGGACCAGACCCAGCCCCGGCCCCGGCGTGGGCGGGGGGATCGGAGCCGCGGCGCGAAGCTCGGTCAGCCGCGCGACGGCCGCGCTCTCGTCGTCCGCCACCAGCAGCCAGAAGCGCACCAGCTCGCTGGCGCCGATGGCGATCGCGAGCGGACCCACGCTCAAGAGCTGCGACTGATCCTCCGCCGTTCCCGCGCCGGGCAGATTGGCGGCTGTGCCACCTTCGGCCAGTCTGGCCTTGGTCGAATCCGCGAACTCACCGTCGGCCAGCACCCCGCTGCCCGCCACATACGACCCGAACGGATCGGGCGTGCCGAGCGGCACCGCGGCGAAACCGCGAGGAGCTCCCTCGCCGGCGAGGATCGCAACCTCGGGGCCGCCCGCCAACGGGCGGGCGATAAGGGCTTCGTTCTCGACCGAGTACTCGACCGTCTCCCCACCCGCCAGGTCCCAATCTGCGAACACGCCCGGCGAAACGTTGGACAGAGCCCGCGTGCCCGTGTTGCGCACCACGGCCACGACCTCGAGCGCCGCCACCCCGCTCTGCTCGGAAGCCTGCATGCGGACGTCCACCGAGACGCCGAGCGGGACGAGCGCCTCGCCGTCGTCGAACTGGAAGGTGACTTCGGCCGCGCTCACATCGGTAAGGTGGCGCACGGGGGCCCAATCCGTCTCGGCGGCGGGCGGCTCGGCCTTGAGCCCCGGCAGCCCCTCTACGGTCAGGTAGATTCCATCCGAGATCCTGCCATTGGCGGCCAAAAAGAAGGAGCCTCCGGTGAGGAGGTCTTGGCCCCGGAACACGAATCCCCGCGGGGCCGCGATCTGCCCCAGGCGACCGAAGTCGTTTCCACCCGCTTCCAGCCCACCCGCGGTGAGCACGAACCCGCCAGTGAGATCGGGCGGAGCACCGAGCAGGGTGCGCGTCACCAGAGGGCGGCCGGTGCCGTCGGCGACCAGCAGGCGGATGGCCCGCCGGCTGTGCGCGTTGCCGATCTCGAGGCCGACCGTGCGCCGCTCGCCCGGATCGAGCCGGCCGACGGCAACCGAGGCCACCGGACGAGCCCCCACCTCCGCCGCCAAGCGACCGCCCTCGAACAGAAGCGTGCCGCGGTTGGCGAGCGTGACGTGCAAGGCGCCGGCCTCCCGCTCGACTGCCTCGATCTGGACCAGCGGGCCGGCGAAGCCCGGATTCGCCTGCTGGACCGCGGCCGGCACGTCCAGCAGCCCTGCGCCCGAGTTGTTGTTAGGCTCGGGCGGGTCGACGCTGCGCGCGGTGGCGAGCAAAATCTCCTTGGCCTGCTTCGGCGTGGCCCCGGGACGTGCCTGCCGCACCAGTGCCAACGCCCCAGAGACGATGGCGGTCGAGAACGAGGTTCCGGTGAGGGAAAACCCTGTCAACCGGGCCGCCCCCGCGGTCGCCGTTCGCACCTCGGGCACGCGACCGGGCGCCACCATGTTCGGCTTGATGCCACCCCCGCACGGCGAGGGGCCGCGCGAGCTGAAGTCCGCGACCGTGACCGAGGACCCGGTGCCCTCGGTCGCCCCGACGGCGAAGCTGACCAGTTCGGGGTCGTCGCGGGCGGCGGGGGCGATCACCGTCTCCGGATCCGGCCCGAAGTTGCCGGCAGCGAACACGACCGCGATTCCGGCCGCTTCCGCCGCATCGATGGCCGTGTAGACGATGTCATTGCACACATCGAAGTCCTGCGGATCGAGCGCGCCCCAGCTGTTGTTGATCACCGCGGGCGCGTCGTCGGTGCGCGGATCGCCATCCGGATCGAGGGCCCACTGGAACGCTTGCAGGATCACCGAGCGCCGCGTGTACACCGCTCCGCCGAAAAGGTCGAAGATGCGAGCCGCGATCCACTCGGCGCGGGGTGCGGTCCCCGTCACCACATCGATGTCGCTGGCAGCCACGACGACGGAGCCGTCGGGCATGAGGAGGGAATCGCCGGTCGCCAGCGCGCCGACCGCCGCCGCCGCTACCTGGCTGCCGTGCCCGATGCGATCGACCGGTTTCGACGCGCCGTAGAAGGGGTCGAACCAGCTCGCTCGTATGGAGGTGCGGTGACCGCGCCACCGACCGCCGAGCATGGCGTTGTCGACCTCGACCCCGCTGTCGAATATGGCGACCGTTACCCCTTCACCCGTCACCCCCGCGGGCCACACCGCGTCGGCGCCGACGGTCTGCATGGCCGCCGAGACGAAGCTGGCGTTCGCCGCCACGGAACGGGACGGCTCGAGCGAGACCGGAATGCGGTCGTCCAAGTAGATGCGGCGGACGTCCGGCCGCATCGCCAGCGCCTCGATCGCGGCCGAGTCGGCTTCCACCAGCGCGGCCGGAACCACCCACCAGCGCTCGAGGAGAGTAAACTCGCCGCGATCGGCCTCCTCGGTGATCGGCGCCAGCAGTAGCGCCGCCTGACTCCGCAACGCCACGATCTCGCCTCCGGCTGGCGCGACCCGCTCCAGCTCCACGATGACGGAGAGCCGCTCCCCGCTTCGGAGGTCGAAGAGCGCCGAGCGGAGGGCGGGCGTCATGCGGACGGCACGGTCCGGCTCTTGGGCACGCAGGCAGCCGACGCCCCACGGGGCCAGGATGGCGATTCCGCCGACCAGCTTCGCGATGGCGCTGCTCCGTGCCCGCATCGCCCCGCGTGTCATCAACAGTCACCCATTGGTCGCCGAACCCCCTCTCTCCACGATTCGCGGGCCGGGCTCGGCCCGTCCGTCCAGATGCGCCCGCCGCACCCGGGCGAACCGACCGGTCAGCCCAGGGGCGAAGTTACGCGGCCCCCCTCGGTGAATCCACGGGGCCTTGTTTTTCGGTTCCTGTTCGGGTACCTTTCTTTCGGTTTCCATTCGGTACCGACCCCGGAGGGGAGCGGAGATGGCGCTGACCCGGCGACAGAAAGAGATCCTCGATTACGTCGAGAGTTTTCTCGAAGCGAACGGCTACTCTCCCAGCTTCGAAGAGATCGCCGGGTACTTCGGCTACCGGTCGTTGGCTACCGTCCACGAGCACCTCTCCAACCTCGAAATGAAGGGGTACATCCGGAAGAGCTACAACGAGAGCCGCTCGATCGAGCTCGTGCGCGCCGACATGCGACTCGCAGCGGTCGAGCTGTCGCTGCTCGGCACGGTCGCGGCCGGCGAGCCAATCGAGGCGATCGAGACCCCGGAGGCGATTTCGGTTCCGGAGGACCTCGTCGCCGGCTCTCCCGGAGCCCACTACGTGCTCCGGGTTCGCGGAGACTCGATGATCGACGAACAGATCCGCGACGGGGACTACGTCATCGTGCAGACCCGGGACGTGGCCCACAACGGAGAGATGGTGATCGCACTCACTGATGGGGAAAACGCCACCATGAAGAAGTATTACCGCGAGGCGAACGGCATGGTGAGACTGCAGCCGGCCAACCCGGATCTTTCCCCGATGCTGTATCCCGAGTCACGCGTGCGCGTGCGCGGGATCGTGGTCGGCGTGATCCGCCGATATTGACCGGGTTCAGGGACCATCGAGGGGCCGAAAGCGGAGGGTTCGGACGCGCCAATCTCTCGTCCTTGACACCCCGAACGAGACGCCGGTAGCTTGGCGCCGTGGCGACACCCCCCAGCATACGGTTCCGCGCGACGGTTCATTTCGAGGGATCCAACTTTCACGGTTGGCAGGTCCAGCCACATCATCGAACCGTCCAGGGAGAGATCGAGACCCGCCTCACTCGATTGTTCGGCCACCCGACGCGAGTCGATGCGGCCGGAAGAACCGACACGGGCGTCCACGCGACCGCACAGGAGATCGCCTTCAACGCGACGCACCGCTGGACCGCGGGAGAGCTGCGCGGAGCGCTCAACGCCCTGCTTCCCAACGACGTGTGGGTGGAGGCCGTGAACCCGGCTCCTCCCACCTTTCATCCACGGTTCGACGCCTCCGCCCGACGCTACGAGTACGTGCTGGGTGTGCTGCCGGACTCCGCTTCGCCAATCTGGTCGAAGCGGCTATGGGCGATCGCCCGACCGCTGGACGAGCGCACGCTGGTTGAGTGCGCGAGCGTCCTCATCGGGGAACACGACTTTCGGGCGCTCGCTAAGTCGGGGCAGCCGGAGCGCGGAACGAGATGCCGCGTGGAACGGGCCGACTGGACCCGCGATCCCGACGCCCACCTGCGATTCACCATGGTCGCGGACCGATTCCTGCACCACATGGTACGATACGTCGTGGGCACGCTCGTCGAGGTGACGCTCGGCCGGCGGTCGGCGCACGAGGTCGAGCTGCTCGTGGCCGGAGCCTCAGGCGTGCGACCGCCGGTCCCTGCCCCGGCGTGCGGGCTGTATCTGACGGGCGTTCGGTTCGGCTCTGAATGGAACCGACCGGATCGTGTGCTCGGCAAGCGATTGCAGCCGGAGTACTCTTCGCACCTGGAAGCATGACCCCTAGAGACGCGGGTCGACCCCCGCGTGCGGTACCGCGGACCGGAATGCGACCGGTCCTCGGATGGCTGGTAGCGGTGTTGGCGGTCGCGTCGGTCGCCGGCATCGCCATCGGTTACCTGGCCCCAGCGCGGTCCGACGCCGTTGCCGCCCGCGAAGCGCGGGCGATCGAGGTGGCAGACGGCGGAGCGGCACCGACTGACCCGCAAGCGATTGCCAATACGGCCGCGCCGCTCAAACCGCTGCCGACCGACCTGCCTCAATCACGACCCCAGCAGGGCAGCAGCCGCCGTTATACCCCGATCGTGGCGGCCGTCTCGGGCGTCATCCCATCCGTCGTCAGCGTCAACGTACTCCGGCGCGAGGAGGTTCGGGGCACCTCCCTGTTCGAGCAGTTCTTCGTTCCGCGCGGTTACGAGCGCACCGTCAAGGGACTTGGCTCCGGCATCGCGATCGACGACGACGGGCACGTCCTCACCAATCAGCATGTCGTCCACAATGCGCTCGAGATCGTGGTCGCCGACGCCCAGGGACGCACCTACCCCGCCGAGCTGGTCGGGGAGGACATCCTCTCGGACGTGGCCCTGATCAAGATCGAACCGGGCGCGGTCCCGCCGGCACCGCTCGGCACCTCCACCGATCTGATGGTGGGCGAGCCGGCGATCGCGATCGGAAACCCGTTCGGCTACCTGCTGGCCAACTCCGAAGCGACGGTGACTACCGGCGTCATCTCCGGCGTCGGGCGCAACATCCTGCCCGAGGATCCGCAGGAGCGCCTTTACGGCGACATGATTCAGACCGACGCCTCGATCAACCCCGGCAACTCGGGCGGCCCGCTGTTGAATGCGGACGGCCAGGTGGTCGGAATCAACTCTTCTATCTTCTCTCGCTCCGGGGGATCGGAAGGCCTCGGCTTCGCGATTCCGATCGATCGCGCGATGCGGATCGCGCGCGAGCTCATTGCGTACGGTCGCATCCGTCGCCCGTGGCTCGGTCTTGACGTCACCGAGTCCGACTCGACCCGTGGACCGGTAGTGCGACGGGTGGCACCCAACTCGCCGGCGGCAGGTGCGGGCCTTCGGGCGAACGACATCATCACTCGGCTCGACGACGAGTTGATCGACGGGGCGGTGGATTGGACCGTAGCCCTCTACGACACCGAGGTCGGAGCGGAGGTCGCCCTCGCTTACCTGAGGGGTGGATCGCCCCGCACCGCCCGACTCCGAGTGGCGGAGATCCCCTCCGCGGGTGCAGAGCGCATCGAGGCGCTCGCCGGCCTGGAGCTTATCACGCTGACAGCGGAGATCGCCATCGAGCGCGGGGTGCCGATCGAGCACGGCGCCCTCATCGTGCGGATCGACAGCCGCGCGCGGGCCGCGACCGGTCTGCGCGAGCGCGACGTCATCCTGGCCATCAACCGGAGCGAGGTGAGCGACGCCGCCCAGGTGGCGGAACTCGTGCGTTATTACTCGGGCGGCCGTATTGTGGTCACTTTCTACCGCGAGGGCCGCACGGGGGCGAGCGCCTTCGTGATCGGCTAAGAGGAGCGCTCGACCGTCGCTCGCGCATACACGGCTAGCGAGACGAACGGCCGAAACACCGCCCGACTGATAACGGGCCGCCCGGCAGACTTGGCAACCAAAAACAGACAATACGCGAATCCTCTCACCGACCGGTACGCGTCGGCGGAGATGGCGGAGATTTTTTCTCCTCACCATCAGGCCCGCGTGTGGCGTGATTTGTGGATCGCCCTCGCCGAAACGGAGCGGGAGCTTGGCGTCGACATCCCAGCCGAGGCCGTGGATGCGATGCGGGCGGCACGCGACTCCATCGACCTGGCGCGAGTGGCGGAACACGAGCGCGAGCTGCGACACGACGTGATGTCGCACGTGATGCACTTCGGGGAGGTGGCGCCGGCGGCGCGGGGCTTCATCCACCTCGGGGCGACGAGCGCCTTCGTGGCCGACAACACCGCACTCATCCAACACCGGGACGCCCTCGCGCTGGTGCGTCGGCGGTTGCTCGGTGTGGTGCGGGCGCTGCGGGATTTCGCGCACAAGCACCGCGCCCTTCCGACGCTCGGATACACACACCTTCAACCCGCGCAGCCGACCACGGTCGGAAAGCGCGCCACCCTGTGGCTGCAGGATTTCGTTGCCGATGTCGAGGCGGTGGAAACAGTCTCGGCCGCCCTCCGTCTGCGCGGAGCCCGTGGCACCACGGGAACCGAGGCGACCTTTCTGGAGCTGTTCGACGGTGACGGCGCCAAGGTGGAGCGGCTAAACGCGCGCCTGGCGGGACGGTTCTGCTTTTCCGGCGTCTACCCGGTGGTGGGACAGACGTACCCCCGCAAGGTCGATCAGGCGTGCCTGGCGGCGCTCTCCGGGGTAGGCGCCAGCGCGGCACGCTTCGGCTACGACGTTCGGCTGCTGCAGAGCTTTGGCGAACTGGAGGAACCGTTCGGCGAGCGTCAGATCGGCTCTTCCGCCATGCCGTACAAGCGGAACCCGATGCGCTCGGAGCGCATCTGCAGCCTGGCCCGACACCTGTGCGCGCTGGAGCTCGATGCGGCATGGACGGCGTCGGTCCAATCGCTCGAGCGGACCCTGGACGATTCGGCCGTGCGGCGCGTCGCCATCCCGGAGGCGTACCTGGCGGCCGACGCGATCCTTCAGCTCGTCCTCAACGTCGTGCGTGGCCTGGTGCTTCATCCACGCGTGATCGAGAATCGCCTGCGGCGCGAGCTTCCCTTCCTGGCCACCGAGGACATCCTCATCGCCGGGGTGCGGGGGGGCGGCGACCGGCAGACTCTGCACGAGCGCATCCGGCGACACGCGATGGCGGCCCGCGATCGGCTCGATGAGGGAGCGCCGGACAACGACTTTCTACACCGGGTGGCAGAGGACGACGAGATCGGCCTCGACGCGAAACGGCTCGAGCAGCTCGTCGCTCCGAAGCGGCTGATCGGTCGAGCTCCCGAGCAGGTGGACAGATATCTGGAGGAGGTGGTCGATCCGATGCTCGCCGAACGGGTCGCCGACGTCATCGACACGGAAGAGATCCGCGTATGAAGACCCTGCGGGAGAGCGCCCTTCCCCTTCCGCTGCTTCGGCGCGGGAAGGTACGGGAGATGTACGATGTGGGCGACCGGATCCTGATGGTCGCCAGCGACCGGATCAGCGCCTTCGACTGCGTCCTGCCGCAGCCGATTCCGTACAAGGGAACCGTCCTGACCCAGCTGTCGCGGTTCTGGTTCGAGCGCACGAGAAGAATCGTGCAGAACCACGTGGTGAGCGCGGATCCCGACACGATCGTGGTCGAGGTGCCGGAGTTGGCCGACACCCGGAACGTGTGGGCGGGTCGCGGCATGCTGGTTCGCAGGACCGAGCCCTTTCCGGTGGAATGCGTCGTGCGTGGCTACCTCGCCGGCTCGATGTGGAAGGAGTACCGTGACTCAGGCACCCTGGCCGGCGAGTCGATGCCCGAGGGACTGGTCGAGTCCGAGGCGCTGCTCGAGCCTCTGTTTTCGCCGGCGACCAAGGCGGCGGAGGGACACGACGAGAACATCCGGTTCGAGCACATGAAGCGGTTGGTCGGACTGAAGGTCGCCGATCTGCTTCGAGGGTACAGCCTCGAGCTGTACACGTTCGCGCGGGACTTTGCGCGACAGCGGGGTATCATCATAGCGGACACGAAGTTCGAGTTCGGGGGAGCCGGATCGGGCGAGATCCTGCTCATCGATGAAGCTCTGACGCCGGATTCTTCCCGCTTCTGGCCCGAGTCCGAGTACGCGCCGGGACGAAGCCAGCCCTCGCTGGACAAGCAGCCGGTGCGCGACTACCTGGAAGGCCTCGTGCAGTCGGGTGTCTGGGACCGGTTGCCTCCGGCCCCCGACCTGCCCGACGAGGTCGTCCAGGCCACCAGCGAGCGATACCTGGAAGCGTACCGGCGCATCACCGGCAGCGAGCTGCCGCACTTCTGAACAGACCACCAGAGGAGGTACCGATTCGCGTCTTTGCAGTGGAGGTCCGGATCACGCCGCGCAGCGGCATCCTCGACCCGGAAGGGGCGACGATCGAACGCGCGCTGCGCGATCTCGGGTACGCAGGCGTAGCGCGGGTTCACGCGGGTCGGCTGATCCGTTTCGAGCTCGAAGCGGCGAACGAGAAGGACGCGCGCGCGACAGCGACCAGAATGTGCGAGGAGTTGATCGCCAATCCGGTAATCGAGGACTACGCGATCGCGATCGAGCCGGCCAGTCGGGAGGCGGAGATCGCATGAAGATCGGGATCGTGCGCTTCCCCGGTTCCAACTGTGACGAGGATTGTCACCGGGCGGTGGGCGAGCGGCTGTCGGGCGAGGCGGAGTTCTTGTGGCACAAATCGCACGACCTCCGGGGGGCGGATGTGATCATTCTGCCGGGAGGATTCTCGTACGGTGACTACCTGCGGGCCGGGGCGATCGCGCGCTTCAGCCCGATCATGCGCGAGGTGATCGCCTTCGCCCGCGAGGGCGGACCGGTGCTCGGCATCTGCAACGGCTTTCAGGTGCTGTGCGAGGCGCGCTTGCTGCCGGGCGCGCTGGTCCGGAATCGTGACCTGCGCTTTCACTGCCACCGCGTGTACGTGGGGGTCGAGTCCACCGATACGCCCTTCACTTCCGCCTACACGCCGGGACAGATTCTCGCCATGCCGATCGCGCACGGCGAAGGCCAGTATGTGGCCGATTCGGGCGCGCTCGACGAGCTGGAAGATGAGAGCCGGGTCGTGTTCCGCTACGTGAGCGAGGGCGGCGCGGTCACGGCCGAGGCAAATCCGAACGGGTCCGCCAACAACATCGCGGGAATCTGCAATCGGGAGCGCAACGTGGTCGGCCTGATGCCGCATCCCGAGCGTGCGGTGGCCGACATGCTCGGCTCGACGGATGGCCTGGGCGTGTTTCGCTCCGCGATGGGAGCGACTGTGCAGGCAGGTTGATGCGCAACGACGCAGGAACGACGGTCGCCGAGCCGCCGGTGGAGATCACCCGCGAGCTGGTCGAACAGCACGGGCTGTCGGCCGAAGAGTACGAACAGATCCTCGTCATCCTCGGTCGCCAGCCGACGATCGCCGAGCTCGGGGTGTTCAGCGCCATGTGGTCGGAGCACTGCGGCTACAAGAACTCCAAACCGCTGCTGCGCACCCTGCCAACCGAGGGGCCCCAGGTGCTCCAGGGCCCAGGAGAGAACGCGGGGGTGATCGACGCAGGAAAGGGCTGGGCGGTCGCCTTCAAGATGGAGTCGCACAACCACCCCTCCGCCGTCGAGCCGTACCAGGGGGCGGCGACCGGGGTCGGCGGCATTCTGCGCGATGTGTTCACCATGGGCGCCCGCCCGATTGCTGTGCTCGACAGCCTGCGATTCGGGACGCTCGACTCACCCCGCTCGCGCTACCTGCTCGACGGTGTCGTGCGAGGAGTCGGGGACTACGGAAACTGCGTGGGAATCCCGACCGTCGGGGGCGAGACAGTGTTCGATCCGGTGTACGAGAGGAACCCCCTGGTCAACGTGATGTGCATAGGCACTCTGCGCGCCGAGTCGCTCACGCGAGGGACGGCCGAGGGCGAGGGCAATGCGGTGATGGCGGTAGGCGCCCGCACCGGACGAGACGGCATCCATGGCGCGACCTTCGCATCGGCGGAACTCGACGACGCGGCGCTTGACCGACGTCCGCAAGTGCAGGTGGGCGATCCGTTCACCGAGAAGCTGCTGCTCGAGGCCAGCCTCGAGTTGATCGAGCGCGGCCTGCTGGTCGGGATCCAGGACATGGGTGCGGCCGGTCTCACCTCCAGCGCGACGGAGATGGCGGCACGAGCCGACACCGGAATCGAGCTCGACGTGGCCCGCGTCCCGACCCGCGAGAGCGGCATGACACCGTACGAAATCCTCCTCTCGGAATCGCAGGAGCGCATGCTGGTCGTGGCGCGGCCGGATGCGGAGGAGGAGGTGATGGCCGTTCTCGACAAGTGGGACCTGCAAGCAGTGACCATCGGTCGGGTGACCGGCGACGGCATGTTTCGCGTGCGGGAAGGGGACCAGGTCGTGGCGGAGATCCCTGTCCGGCCGCTCATCGACGGGTGCCCGACGTACACGCGGGAAGGGGTCGAGGACCCGGAAGCAGTCTCCCGGCGCGCGGCGGACCTGACGCCTTACGAGCGGCTCGATGACGATGAAATGGCGACGCGAGCGCTGCTCACGCTGCTCGACACGCCCACCATCGCCTCACGGCGCTGGATCTACGAACAGTACGACACCAGCGTGCGGACGAACACCGCGGTCGGTCCGGGCGGAGACGCGGCCGTGCTGCGCTTGGACGATACATCCCGCGCCATCGCCGCGGCGGTGGACGGCAACGGCCGATACGTTTTTCTGGAGCCGCGCACCGGCGCGCGAATCGCCGTCGCCGAGGCGGCCCGCAACGTGGCGTGCGTCGGGGCCCGTCCGCTGGCGATCACCAACTGTCTGAATTTCGGGAATCCGCTCGGGCCTGCGGTGTACTACCAGCTACGGGAGGCGGTGGCCGGGATCGGAGAGGCGTGCCGGGCGCTCGGCACGCCGGTCACGGGGGGCAACGTATCTCTCTACAACGAGACGCCGTCCGGTCCCGTCTATCCGACCCCGGTGATCGGCATGCTCGGCATCCTCGACTCGATCGACCGCAGAGTGCCGGCCTATTTTCAGCGTCCGGGGACCGCGGTCGTTCTCATCGGTCGGACGCGCAACGAACTCGGAGGGAGCGAGTACCTGGCAGCCTGCCACGGCGTGGTGGCGGGGCCGCCGCCGGCGCTCGATGTGGGCGAGGCCGCCCGACTGGTGGAGTTTCTGCTGGCGGCGAACGATCGCGGGCTCACCCTGTCGGCCCACGATTGCTCCGAGGGTGGCCTCGCGGTGGCGCTGGCGGAATGTGCCATCCTCGCGACCGGCGGTCCGCTCGGCGTGGAGGCGAGCATCGATGTCGATGTCGCCGCGGCCGCGGCCCTGTTCGGCGAGTCACAATCGCGCGTGATTCTGAGCTGCACGCCGGAGGCAGTGGACTCGATTCTGGCGCTCGCCGACGCCTCCGGTGTGGCCGCCCGGCGCATCGGCACCGTTCGAGCGAGCGGAGAGCCGTTCACGCTTCGTGCCGGAGGTGTTTCGATCGAGGCGGATCCACGCCGGCTGGCACAGGTGTACGAGGCCGCCCTGCCGCGCCGAATGCGAGGCGAGGCCGGCCTCACGGCCTGACATGCCGTCGTCAGAGCGCGAACCTCTTCGCTCTGGGCGGCATCGGAAAGATGCACACATGAGACGACAGCTTCCCCTCCATCCCCGACCCGAACGGCTCCGCGAGGAGTGTGGTGTGTTCGCCGTGAGTGGCTCCAGCAACGCGGCGAGACTCACCTTCCTGGGTCTGTACGCGCTTCAGCACCGCGGGCAGGAGTCAGCGGGCCTGGTGGCCATCGACCGCGACCGACACACCCGTTCACACCGTGGCATGGGTCTGGTCAGCGAAGTGTTCGAGGACGAGACGATCGAAAGGCTTACGGGGGACACCGCGATCGGGCACGTGCGCTACTCGACGGCCGGAGCATCGGACCTGCGCAATGCTCAGCCCGTGCTGGTCAACTACCGCCACGGCGCTCTGGCTCTGGCCCATAATGGCAACTTCACCAACGCGTCCACCCTGCGCGACGAACTGACGGAGGCCGGCGCGATCTTTCAGACAGACAGCGACTCGGAGGTCGTCATCCACCTGATCGCGCGCTCTTCGAGCGCCGACGAGGCGGAGCGGATCCTGGAAGCGCTGTCGCGAATCACCGGAGCGTTTGCTCTCGTCCTGGCCGCCGACGATACGTTGTACGCGGCGCGGGATCCGCGCGGTTTTCGCCCGCTCGTGCTGGGACGTCTCGGAGACTCGGCGATCCTCTCGTCCGAGACCTGCGGCCTCGATATCATCGGCGCCGATTTCGTGCGCGACATCGCGCCCGGTGAGATCGTGCGAATCAAGCACGGCGTCGTCGAGGCGGCCGGTTGGCTCGAGCCGGCGACACCCGCGCCGTGCATGTTCGAGCTGGTGTATTTCTCGCGGCCGGATTCGACCGTGTGGGGCGTCAGCGTGGACGCGGCCCGGCGTGCCTTCGGCCGGCAGCTCGCGCGCGAGCACCCGGCCGAGGCGGACTGTGTCTTTTCGGTGCCCGATTCGTCGAACTCGGCCGCCCTCGGCTACGCCGAAGAGTCGGGAATCCCGTTCGAGCTCGCCCTCATCCGGAACCACTACGTGGGCCGCACCTTCATCCACCCGACCCAGTCCGGCCGCGACTTCAAGGTGCGGGTGAAGTACAACCCGGTTGCCGAGGCGATCCGAGGCCGCCGGGTGGTGGTGGTGGATGACTCCCTCGTACGAGGCACCACCAGCAGCGGGCTGGTGCGGATGCTGCGTGAGACGGGCGCACGCGAGATCCATTTCCGCGTCGCCTCGCCCCCGATTCGTTTCCCCTGCTACTATGGGGTCGACATGCCGACGAAGGAGGAACTGATCGGTGCCAACCACAGCGTGGACGAGATCCGCACTCTTCTCGGTGTGGACTCGCTCGGCTACCTGTCGCTGGAAGGGATGATGGGAGCGGTGGCCGAAACGGGACCGTTCTGCGATGCCTGCTGGACCGGCCAATACCAGGCTCCGCTGGTCGATCTCGAGCTGGGGTACGCGCCGACGAGCTGCAGCTGCTAATGCAGCGAGTCTTCTTCTTCGGAGCCGGCGACGCCGCCGGCAGCCGGGACATGCGCGACGTTCTGGGCGGCAAAGGAGCCAACCTGGCCGAGATGACGCGACTCGGCGTTCCCGTTCCTCCCGGCTTCACCATCTCCACCGGCGCCTGCCGGGACTATCTGCGCCTCAACCGCTTCCCTGAAGGGCTGCACGAGGAAGTCTCCGACAACCTCCGGAGGCTCGAGAAGCTGACGAACAAGCGGTTTGGAGGCGACGTCCCGCTGCTCGTCTCCGTGCGCTCGGGAGCAGCCGTTTCGATGCCGGGAATGATGGACAGCATCCTGAACCTCGGCCTCAACGATCACACCGTGCAGGCGCTGGCCCGGACCTCGGGGGATGAGCGCTTCGCGTACGACAGCTATCGCCGCTTCGTGCAGATGTACGGCAGCGTCGTGTGCGGAGTCGATCACGGCGCGTTCGACGAGGTGTTTGAGGCGGTGAAGCGCGAAGCCGGGGTGGAACAGGATTCGAAGCTGCCGGCCGACCGCTTGCAGCGGATCACGACCGAGTTCAAGAGGCTGGTGACCGATGGGAGCGGAAGACCGTTTCCCGAGGAAGCCGAAGCGCAGCTGTGGGGAGCGATCGAAGCGGTGTTCCGCAGCTGGCACAACGACCGCGCACGCGCCTACCGCAAGGTAAACGGCATCCCTCACGACCTCGGCACCGCCGTCAACATCGTTACCATGGTGTACGGGAACCGCGGAGAGCGAAGCGGGACCGGCGTCGCGTTCACCCGCGATCCGACCACCGGGGAACGGCGTCTGTACGGCGAGTTTCTCGTCAACGCACAGGGCGAGGACGTGGTGGCCGGCATCCGCGATCCGCTCTCCATCGACGAGATGAAGAAGCGAATGCCCGAAGCGTACGAACAGCTTTCGGATACAGCCAACCGCCTCGAGCGCCACTACACGGACATGCAGGACCTCGAGTTTACGGTCGAAGACGGGGTGCTGTTCCTCCTTCAGACCCGGACCGGAAAACGTACCGTCCCGGCCGCGGTGCGCATCGCGATCGACATGGTGGAGGAAGAGTTGATCGATCGACGAACGGCCATTCGTCGTGTCGATCCTGCGGCCCTCGACCAGCTGCTTCACCCAATGGTCGATCCGAATGCGGACAGCACGGTCATCGCCGTCGGCCTGCCCGCCTCTCCCGGTGCCGCCGCGGGCAAGGTGGTGTTCAGCGCCGATGAAGCTGTGGAGCGCGCGGCACGGGGCGAGCGGCTCATCCTGGTACGCCGGGAGACATCCCCCGACGACTTCGAGGGAATGGTCGCCGCCGCTGCTATCGTCACCGCCCGTGGTGGTCTCACCAGCCACGCGGCGGTGGTGGCGCGCGGGATGGGCAAATGCTGCGTCGTCGGCGCTAAGGATCTGTCCGTCGATGCAGCGCGGCGCTTGTTCCGGGTGGGCGAGAACACGATTCGGGAAGGTGAGTGGATCACGGTCGATGGCACGCGTGGCCGGGTGCTGGCGGGCCAGGTTCCGACCGTGGAGCCGAAGCTGGGTGACGACTTTTACACCTTGATGGCGTGGGCGGATGAGTTCCGTCGGCTCCGGGTGCGGGCGAACGCCGATACTCCGCCCGACGCGGAACGGGCTCGCAAGAACGGAGCGCAAGGCATCGGGTTGTGTCGAACGGAACACATGTTTTTCGGGGAGGACCGCATCGGCGTGATGCGGGAGCTGATTCTGGCCAAGGACGCCGCCGAGCGCCAGCGAGCGGCTGACAAGCTGCTTCCGCTGCAACGGTCGGATTTCGAGGGGATATACCGCGCTATGTCCGATCTCCCGGTCACTATTCGCCTGCTCGATCCGCCCATGCACGAGTTCCTGCCGCAGGAAGACGAGGATATCGAGGCCGTGGCCCGCGCAATGGCGATCGACACGGATGAGGTTCGCTCGGTCATCCGGCGATTGACCGAGGCCAACCCGATGCTCGGGCACCGCGGCTGTCGCCTCGGGTTCACCTATCCCGAGGTCACTGCGATGCAGGTACGCGCGATTTTGGAGGCGGCCCTGGAGGTAAAGCGCGAGGGGATCGGCGTGCAACCGGAGATCATGGTTCCTCTGGTCGCGGACGCCGGCGAACTACTGAATCAGAGAGCCATCATCGACCGCGTGGCAGAGGAGGTGTTCGATTCAGCGGGCGAGCGGGTGCCATACACCGTCGGGACGATGATCGAGCTTCCGCGCGCCTGCCTGGCGGCACGGGAGATCGCCGCCGCCGCACAGTTCTTCTCGTTCGGCACCAACGACCTCACCCAGACCACGCTCGGCGTCTCCCGAGACGATTCGGGCAGCTTCCTGCCCGCGTATCTGGAGGCCGGGATCTACCCCGCCAACCCGTTCCAGACCATCGACCGCAAAGGCGTCGGAAGGCTGATGCAGGTGGCAGTCGATGAGGGGCGAAGCGGCAACCTGGCGCTCAAGATCGGCATCTGCGGGGAGCACGGCGGCGATCCCGACTCGGTCGAGTTCTGCGAGCGGTTGGGAATTGATTACGTCTCCTGCTCGCCGTTCCGGGTACCGATCGCTCGTCTCGCCGCCGCGCACGCGGCGCTCGTCGACTAGCAGGTCCCTTCTTCAGCGACCTGCTGTCACCACGAACCGGTGCGGGTTCAAGCGGGGCGACCACCATCCAGGAAACTGTGCGCGATGTCGACGAACTCGGCGCTGCCGATGAATAGCGGCGTACGCTCGTGCAGTGCCCGAGGCCGGATCGAAAGGATGTCCTGCTTTCCGTTCGTCGCCCGTCCGCCCGCCTGTTCGCAGATCAGGGCCAGAGGTGCCGCCTCATACAGGAGGCGGAGCTTCCCGTCGGGTGAGCTCGAGTCGCCCGGATACATGAACAGCCCACCATAGGACAGCGTGCGGTGGAAGTCTGCCACCAGCGATCCGACGTACCGCATCGAAAAAGCTTCGCCGTCCCCTTCCTCGCCCCGCAGATAGCGGGCGAGCCGCCTCTGAGGCTCGCTCCAGCGGCGGAAGTTTCCTTCGTTCACGCTGTAGATCCGCTTACCCGGTGAAGGGATCCGGATGTCGGGGTTCGAGAGGAGGAACTCGCCGATGGAGGGATCGAGAGTAAAGGCGTGCACGCCGCTGCCCGTCGTGTACACGAGCATGGTGGAAGATCCGTACATCACGTATCCGGCCGCCACCTGCTTGCTCCCTTTCTGAAGGCAGTCCTGGAGCGTGCCGTCACGACCGGATGTTACGCGGCGATGAATGGAGAATATGGTTCCGATCGAGATGTTGGCGTCGATGTTGGAGCTGCCGTCGAGCGGATCGTACAGGAGAACGTAGTCGCCGACGTCGAAGCGCTCCGGAATGAGAATCACCTCGTCTTCCTCCTCGGACGCCATGAGGCACAGCAGGCCGGTGTGATCGAGAGCGCGAAAGATCACCTCGTTGGCGTAGTCGTCGAGCTTGCGGACTTCCTCGCCATGGATATTCTCGTGACCGGTCTTGCCGAGGATATCCACCAGCCCTGCCTTGTTTACCTCTCGGCTGATGAGCTTGGCCGCCAGGGTGAGGTCGTACAGGATCGATGACAGGGCGCCACGCGCCTGCGGGTACCTGCGCTCCTGTCCGATGATGAAGCGCTCGATGGTGACAACGGACTTGTCCATGCGTGTCTCCCGGTTCGACCGTATTTGAGGGCGCCGGTCCGGCAGTCTCGCACCACGCGCTTCCCCGAGCGCCACGGGCGAGCGGTCCGTGCAGATTACACTTTGGATCGCGGTGCGGCGGCGGTCAAGCATCGAGCCACCCAGCGACCTGCCAGGACCGTCAGGGATCCCGCAGCCGCCACGCTCCGTCGCGCTCGACTTGGATGCACAGGGTTCCCTGGCGATCGGTTCGCCACACGCGGATCGGGCCGGCGGAGTCGAGGCGCGCCAGGGTCTCCGGATGAGGGTGCCCGTAGCGATTGCCGATTCCGGCAGAGATGATGGCCACCTCGGGCCGCGTCGCCCGCAGCCACGGTAACCCGGACGACGTCCGGCTACCGTGGTGCCCCAGCTTCAGCACCTGTGCGCGCAGGAAGTCCGGCGGCCAGCGCGCTAGCATGGCGTCTTCCTCGGCGCGCGATGCATCGCCCGTGTTGATATACGCGAAATGCTCGTGCACGCCGATTCGCATTGCCAGGCTCGCCTCATTCGCCTCCAGGAAGCTGTCCGCACCGTCGTCGGCCTGCCAGTCATCGGGTCCCAACACGGCGATCCGGATCTCGTCGAGGCGAAGTCGGGTGCCGGTTCGAGCACGTAGCCACTCCGCCCCTTCGGCCTCGACCGCATCGAGGAATTCCCCGTACCGGGAGCTGGCCAGTGGATTCCCGGCGTCCAGCACGCGCCGCACCCGAAAGGCGTCGAACAGCTCGGTCGCGCCTCCCATGTGGTCCAGATGCGGATGACTGAGCGAGAACAGCTCGACACCGCGTGCACCGTGCGCGCGGAGGAAGCGGACCACAGGGTCGGAACGTCCACCACCCGGACCGACATCGAGGACGATCCAGTTCCCCCGCCGCGTCCGCACGACCGCCGCGTCGCCCTGTCCCACCGACAGGGTGCAGAGCAGCGTCATTCCACGCAGCGGCAGGCCGGACAGCCCGGGGCCGGCGACCAGCAGCGCCAGCGCCGCGCCGGCACGCAGCAGGGCGCGGCCCCGCAGCCCGTGCGCCGCAGCGGCCAGAGCGAGGGCGAGGAGAAGAAACGCGATCCAGTGGTGCGCGCGCGGAGGTGCGATCGCCCCGTGACCGAACGGGAGGGCGGCAAACAGGGACACCGCTCGGTACAGGAACCGGACCAGCGCCGTCGCCGCGCCCGCGCTCAGGGTGGCGAGCGGTCCGGGCAGGAGCAGCGCACCGACCAGCGCCGGCAGGATAAGACCGACGAGTGGAGTTCCGACCATGCTCGACGCGACGGCGATCGGGGCCGAACGTTGAAAATGCATGGCGGAAAACGGGGCCGTGAACAAAAAGGCTCCCGTGCTGGCGGCCAGCCAGCGCGCGGCCCGCCACCCCGGTCCCCGACGAGCAAGTCGACCCCCTCGCGGGCCCGTCAGACGATCCCCGGCGCGGGCGCCAGCCACCACCCCGACGAAACCGGCGAAGGAAAGCTGAAAGCTCGCTTCGAGTAGATGGATCGGCTCGATGAGGAGAGCCACGATGGCGGCCAAGCCGACCATGTCGGACAGCCGGCGCGGGCTCCCCTGCAGCCGGGCTGTGGCGTAGGCGGCGAACAGCAAGCCGGCGCGGAGGGCCGCCGGGGGGGCGCCGATGGCCGTTACGTACCCGAGGACTACTCCCGCGGCGAGGGGAAGGCGAAAGCGAAACGAGACCAGCAGGCCAAACAGAGAGGCGGCGAGAGCGGCCAGAATGCCCACGTGCAGGCCCGAGATGGCCAACAGATGGGCCAGGCCAGACTCGGCGAAACGGCGCGACACGCCGGGATCGACGTCGCCCCGCTCCGCCAACACCATGGCCACGGCGATCCCCTCCACATCCCGCGGCAGAAGCCGTCGAAGCCTGCTCCCGGCTCGCTCGCGAAAGGATCGCAGCGCGCGCTGCAGCCGCGCCCGGCCGTCACGAGCGGCCGGCGCCTGCCCGGTGGCGTCCTTCACTCCGGCACCGGAAGCATAGAGGTAGCCGTAGCGAACGGGCGAGCGCGGCCACCCGTCTTCGGGAGCGCCCGTGCGACGCCAGACGCCGTCGAGACTCCACTCGATCCCGCGGGCGCCAGCTGCTCCGGGTGGTTCGCCGCGCAGCCGAACCGCCAGCCGCGGCAATCGACACACGCGGCCGCCCCGGCGGAGTTCCACCCCACGGAGATAGAGGTAGCGGGTGGAGACGCCGCGCGACCGACCGCCCGCGTCTTTCACGGGCGCCTCCGGCGCCTCCGGAACGCCGACCGCCGCCACTCGGTCGCCCGTCGACAGAGCCGCGGTGCACGAGGCCTCCGAGCTGCCGCCGGCAGAGATGCCGAGCGCCAACCCCGCCAGCAGCGCGGCGGCGATACAGCCGCTGACCACTCCGCCACCTGCCGACCCGCCCCTGCCCCGGCGCCCGCCGCCGCGATGGCGGGAGGTAACCTCCGTGACCGCCCTTTCCGCACCGCACCACCATCGCAGAAGGCCGACAGCCAGGAGAATCAAGGCGAGCAGCCACGGAACCAAGGCCGGGGCGGGGACGCGATCACCGAGCCACAAGGCGGCGAGCTCGCCCACCGCGAGCGCGACACCGATCCGCACCACCGGCCCGACCGGCGGACCGGTCAGCGTCGGTCGGCGATCGGGAGCGGCGAGTCGAGGTGGCGGGTAGTTCGCCCTTCACTTCGTTCGCTGCGCTGCCGATCGCAAATCATGTGGAAGCTACCCAGCAGGTGGCTGGAATCGGCGCAGCGTTGTCCAGTCCGAGTCAGTTGTCGTGGTTTGCCGTATCGCGATAGCGTTGCACGAGGCGCCGCGTGCGAAGATCCGCCCGCATCCCGACCAGAAACACGAGCAGCATGCCGACAAGGGCCGCTCCGAACACCACTACCGGAAGGGAGACCGATCGCAGCGTGAGACCCGGAAAGCGAACGGTCACGAACTCTCTCCCGTTCTGAACGGCGAAGATGAACGCGGCGGTTGCGGCCAGCAGGAAGGTGATGAGGCGGGACCACAGCTTCACGCTGCTCGCTCGCCGACGAAGGTTGCGCCCGTGGTGGCGATGAGTCGCACGTCGAGGAACCGGCCGACCAGATCGGGCTCGCCCGGGAACGCGACCACTTTGTTACGCTCCGTTCGGCCCAGCATATCGCCCGACGAACGCGCCTCGCGCTCGACGTGCACCTCCTGCACCGAACCGACCTCGCTTTGGTTGATCTCGCGCTGAATCTCCCGGTGCACTTCGATCAGCGTCTCGAGCCTTCGCTGGGCCACGGCATCGGGAACGAAGTCGGCCGCTGGGAATCGGGTGGCGGGCGTTCCGTTTCGCGCCGAGTAGCGATACAGAAACGCGTCATCAAAACGGACCGTGCGCACGAGATCGAGCGTCGCCTCGAAATCTGCCTCGGTCTCACCCGGAAACCCCACAATGAGGTCGGTGCTCAGGGCGATGCCCGGAATCGTCGTTCGCGTCCGCTCCACCGTATCCATGAACTCCTCGACCGTGTAGCGGCGAACCATGCGTTTGAGGATGCGGTTAGCCCCGGACTGGGCGGGCAGGTGGAGCTGCCGACACACGACTGGCTCGGCGGCCATCACCTCCAGCAGCCGCTCGCCTACGTCGTTCGGGTGCGGCGAGGTGAAGGTCAAGCGTCGGAGCCCCGGGGCGCGCGCGACCGCCTGGAGCAGTCGGGCAAAGTCCCATTCCTCCCAGCGGTACGAGTTGACGGTTTGTCCGAGCAGGGTGACGGCGTTGAAACCGCCGGCGACGACATTGGTCACCTCATCGAGAATAACCTCTGGGGAGCGGTTCTTTTCCGGGCCCCGGACGTAGGGCACGATGCAGAAGGTGCAGCGGTGATCGCATCCGCGTTGCACGGTGACCCACGCCGTCACACCCGCCCGACGGACGGCGTTCAGCCCTTCGTACCCCTCGCTCGCATCGAGCTCGAGCAGCGCTTGGCCCCGCGCGACGCCTCCCGCACGCATCGTCTCGATGACCTCGCCCAACCTGCGGTACGCGTCGGGCCCGGCAACGAGGTCGACTCCCGCGCCCGGCCCGAGCAGCGTGCGACCGAGCCGCTGTGCCATGCAGCCCGTCACCCCCAGCACCAGGTCGGGACGGCGGCGACGGTGACGTTGCAGCTCGCCGATGCGACCGAGCACACGCCGTTCGGCATGCTCACGGATCGCACACGTGTTGAGCAGGATCACGTCCGCCCGGTCGGGTTCCTCCACGGTCACGTACCCGGCGTCGGCCAACACACCAGCCATGAGCTCGGTGTCGTTGATATTCATCTGACAGCCGTACGTCTCGATGTAGACTCGGCTCTGGAACGGCCGCGGCACCGATCCGGCACCCGGCCGGTTACGTCTCAGTGCGAGCAGTTCGTTCATCGTCCCAGTTCATGTTCCCGGGTCAACAGTCGGATCGCAGCTCACCGTACGATCATCTGCGGGCGGCTCCCGCCACTCACTGCCGCAGGCTGATGGAGAGCGTGGAGCGGAAAAACGACTCTTCCGCCCCGGTCGTTTCGAGATCGCCACGACTCCCGATATCGAATCCGAAGTCGAAGTTGGCCAGACCGCTGGCGAGGGCGGCGCCGAACCCGAGGGTAACGGCCCATTCCGTCGATTGCTGTTTGTCCCGAATAATGAAGGGTAGCTTCGCCCAACGGTAGCCGAGACGAAGCGGGACCCCGAGGCCGATAAAGCGGGTGCCGATGTATTCGAGGCCTCCGCCGATCTGGTAGCTGTCCGCCGTGCGCACGGTGCTGAAGCTCCTGTTGGTGGCAGACCAGTTCTGCCAGATTCCGCTGGCAGCGAGCAGCAACCGCGGTGTGACCCGAACGCTGGCCCCGAGTGCCGCCGTCGCCGGCATATCGAACGACACCGTCACGCCGGTCGTGTCGTTCGTCGCGTCGAGATCCGTCGAGACGCCGAACGACGCTCCCACCCTGAAGCGGTTCTCGAAGCTGGCCATGGCACCGCCCAGGAAACGCCAGGCGGTGTAGCTCACCTCGCCGAAATCTCGCACCGGAAGCAGTTGACGACCACTCCCGGCCGTGTCGGGCTGGTACAGACGGGCTACCGTCTGACGCAGGTTGCCAATCAGCCTTTGCACTCCGACCCCGACCGAGATCGGCCCGATGCGGCGAGCCAGGGTGCCATCCAGCGAGCTCAGGCCGCCGTCGTTCTCCCGCCGTTCGTCGAACGGAAAGGTACCGAGCGTCGACTCCAGCGTGTCGCTGAACACGACGCCCCAGTTCTGATTGAGATCGGCCCCGATGCCGAAGGCGAGCGAGGTGTTGGAGGCGAGGGGAATGATGGCTCGGGCGACCGGAACCCACGCTCGTCGAATGCCCTCGCTCGCGTCGGGGAATTTGACGCTCACCTGCTCGGGAGTGAGCGACAGGTTGATCGACAACCCGCGGAAATCGGTGACGCCGGCCGGGTTGATCAACGAGTAGGTTCCGCCCAGCAAGGCTACCCCGGCAGAGCCGAGGGCCGCCGCCCGGGCATCGGTGGCGACGGTCGGATAGCCGAAGCCGATGGCGGTGAACGGGGTCTGGCCGGCGCCGGCGGCGGGTAGGAGCGGCAGCGCGCCGGCGGCCGCGAGCAACGCCAGCCGTGCACGCGCGCTCCGGCCCGAGGCGAAGATCCTCATCGTCACGGGAGTCGGAACCGGGCGTTGGGAGTGACCAACATGCGGAGTTCGGGCTCACGGGGGCGCGGACGCTCCACGGAGCCGAAGTCCCAGAGCTGAATCGTCTGTCCGTCCGGGCTCGCCCTCACCCCGAAGCGGAGGGGCGGGGTCGAGTCCGGCGGAGACAGCGCCCAGTTTACGAGCGATGCCGTCACCGTGACCGCGACCGGGTCGCCGGCGACCAGGGAGTCGGGGTTGAAGGTGAGGTTGTCGATCGTGGGCCCGATCGGGGTATTGGGGCCGAAGATGAAGGGATTGGCGAGCAGAATGAACGCCGCCCCGGGGATGGCGCGCTCGAGGGCGAAAGGCGGCGGCACCGGCGGCAGCGGATAGAACAGCAGCTCGGCCAGGTTTATTGTGGAGCCGCGCAGCGGTACGCCTTCGAAGGTGTCGGGCATCACGAAGTCGAAATAGAAGCGGTCCGCCGGAATCCCCGCCACGCGCAGATCGGATCCAACCGGCGGAGGAGGCGGGTCGTATATGAAGGTGCGTGGATCCGGGCTGCGGAAGAAGGTGACGACCGTGTCCCGCTCCGCCAGCGTCGCTCGCATCCGAAGGGCGACGCTGGTTACTCGCAGCTCGACTGGGCTCGAGACCAGCACGGCTACCCCCGGCTCTCCCTGGTTGTCCCTCCACGACTTGAGGAGGGAGTCCGCGTTCACCTGGATGCGGGCGAGAAGAGTATCGGGCGGCCCGAGCGTGTCGTCGACTGCCACCTTCACCCTCGCCAGCAGGTCGCCCAGACTCCCGCCGGGAGTGAACCAGGGCTCGCCGGATCTTGCTTCCTCCCAGCTGACCGTGCCGGCGTCGAAGCTCTGCAACAGAGAATAGACCTCGACCTCGTACTCCGTTGTGTCCACCTGCGATGCAGCCGTGTCGACCACCAGACGAATCGCGGCGTTGACAAACGAGTCGACACCGAACTCCAGCGTGTCGATCTCGAACGTGGCCGGGATGTTCGGAAAACGCGCGAGCGTGTGCGCCTCGAGGTCCGGGCGGGCGGAGATGAGCAGGAATCCCGCATCCTGAGCGACCGCGTATCCCGAGTACGTCGTATCGCGCCACTCGACCATTTCGCTGGCCCGGATCCGTACCTCGACGGTCTCGGTGCCGAGGAGTGGTGCCGTGCGAGGATCGGCCTCGGTGAGCAAGCTGTCGGCGCCGCAGGCGACCAGGGGAAGGAGCGCGCACAGCTGGAGCGAGATGCGCGCCTCCCTCCGCAACGAAACACGTGTCATGCGGACGTCTGTCTCCTGTCCGCATCCCCGGCCGGCAAGGAGAACGCCTCGGGCAACAGGGCGCTCAGACGCCATTCCCGACTTGCCCCGCTGGCCGCGTGACTGATCACGTCCAGGTCACCGAACTCGGCCAGAGCCTGGAGGCAGGCTCCACACGGCGGCGCCGGGCTCGAGCCCCCGGTGCAGATGACGATTCGCCGAAAGCTCCGTTCGCCTGCGCACACCGCGGCCCCGAGCGCGAGGCGCTCCGCACACACACCGACCGGGAACGATGCGTTCTCGACGTTGCAGCCCGGGAACCGACGCCCACTCCGGGTCTCGAGCGCCGCACCAACCGCATATCGGGAGTACGGCGCGTGCGCATTGGAGCGCGCCGCGCGGGCCAGGGCGAGGAGCTCGGACGCAGGGTCGCTCATCGGCTTTCACCCCTCACCGCGTCCACCACCGTTCGACGCGTCGGCTCCCGGGTGCTCCACCCGCGGGAGCCGGATTCCCAGGCCGGTGAGAATCTCATACGAAATCGTCCCACACATGCTCGCCATGTCTTCGAGCTCGATTCGGGCATCGCCATCCGAACCAAGCAGAGTCGCGACGTCTCCCACCTCCACCCCGCCCGCGTCGGTTACGTCGACTACGGTTACGTCCATACACACCGCTCCGACGATCGGCGCCCGACGCCCTCCGAACAGCACGACGCTCCGATTGCCCAGGTCGTGACGGAGGCCGTCGCCGTAGCCGATTGCGAGCGTCGCCAGACGGGTGGGCCGATTTGTTGTAAAGGTCGCCCCATAGCTCACCGTGGTGCCCGGAGGCACGCTCCGCAATTCCAGCACGCGCGCCCGAAGCCGGGCCACGGGCGCCGGTGGCGGCGCCCACCGGCCGCCTCCGTAGAGATGGATTCCGGGCCGCACGAGGTCGGCGCAGTAGTCGTCATACCGCATGACCGCGGCGCTGTTCGCCGCGTGCAACAGTCCGGGCTCGATCCCGTGCACCCGCAGTCGATCCACCGCGCGGACAAAGCGTCGCCACTGGACCCCCGTGGCTTCCGCGTCCGCGTCCGCCGAGTGGAAATGGGTGAAGGTGCTGATCAGCCGCAGCGGCGAGCGGGTCAGACGCTTGGCGATGTCGGGGGCCCATTTCTCCACCTCCGAATCGGGCAATCCGCTGCGCGCCATTCCGGTATCGATCTCGAGGTGCACTCCGAGCCGCGAGTCCGACGCCTTGGCCGTCGCAGACAGGGCGTAGAACGTCTCCGCACTCGTCGCGACCGGCTCGAGCTCCGATTCGATAAACGCCTCGGTGTCCCGCTGTGCGGAGGGAGAGAACACGATGATTCGACCGCGGTAGCCATCGCGGCGCAGTGCCATCCCCTCTTCCAGCGTCGCTACCCCGAAGCCCCATGGTCGTTGAGACGCCAGTGCCCGCACGACGCGAGTCGCGCCGAACCCGTAGCCATCGGCCTTTACCATGGGGAGAACGCGGCAGCCGGGCGTCAACCTGCCACGGAGCGCGGCCAGGTTGCGGCGAAGCGCGGTGAGATCGACTTCCACCCACGCGCGTCGCGTGGCTTCGATTGACACTGTTTTCAAGGCCGGCCTAGTATACCTTCCCCCTGACTACGGAGCAACAGAATTTGCCCGAATCCACCGATAGTTCAGCCCCGCGCCACCTTGAGAGCGGCCGCGGCTCCGATGTCGACCTGGGCCGCGCCCTGGCCCTAGTCCGGTACCTGCGCGCCGGATGTCCGTGGGACGCGCGGCAGACCTCGCGCAGTCTGCGACCTTACCTTCTCGAGGAAGCGTACGAAACGGCCGCGGCGATCGACTCCGGAGATGACGCGGCACTGCTCGAGGAGCTGGGCGACCTGCTGCTGAACCTGGCGTTCCAGATCGCGATCGCCGAGGAGCGCGGGAGCTTCGACGCGACGGATGTGATCGAGAAGCTGGAGCAGAAGATGCGGGCCCGGCATCCCCACGTGTACGGCGACGCCGAGCAGCCGCCGGACTGGGAGCGACTGAAGGCGGAAGAACGGCTTCGACACCGGGACCCTGGCGGCGCGTTCAGCGGCGTGGCCGCCGGGCTGGAGCCCCTCGACCGTGCGCTCCGAATCCAGCAGAGAGCCGCAGCGTGTCATTTTGACTGGCCGGACGCGAACGGCGCTCTCGACAAGGTCGAGGAAGAGGCCGGTGAGCTCCGGGATGCATGGAGGGGAACCGCCGCGGGCCGGCGTCGACCTCCTCCGCGAGGGGCGGGCGATCCCGAATCGGGTGAAGGCGCGGCGCGAGTGATCGAGGATGAGGTCGGCGACCTCCTGTTTGCCGTCGTCAACGCGGCGCGGCTGGTGGGCGCCCACCCGTCCGTGGCGCTGTCGGCGGCGACGGCCAAGTTCGAGCGCCGTTTCGCCCGTCTCGTCGAGCTCGCCGAGCAGGACGGGCGCGACATGCGATCCTCATCGCTGGCCGAGCTGGATGCCCTGTGGGAGCGGGCGAAGCGAATGCTGGGATAGGCAGAACGACCTCCGCTCGATAGGGCACCGCGCAAGCAGTGGTGCGCGGCGACCGGCCGGGGTTGTCAGCGATCTGTTACGGGTACAGACGGGTCATCAAGCGGGGGAAGGCGATCGCCTCCCGCAGGTGATCCAGCCCGCAGATCCAGCTCACCACGCGCTCGAGGCCCAGACCGAATCCGCTGTGCGGAAAGGTCCCGTAACGCCGCAGATCCAGGTACCACTGGTAGGCATCCTCCGGCAGACCCTCCTCTCGAATCCGATGCAGTAGCTTTTCGTAGTCGTCCTCGCGCTGGCTCCCGCCGATAATCTCTCCGTACCCGTCCGGCGCGATGAGGTCGTTGCATTTGACCGTCCGGGGGTCTTCGGGATTTTCCTTCATATAGAACGCCTTGGCCTGGCGCGGATAGTCGTAGACGAACACGGGGCGGCCGCGCCCTTCGGCGATCGTTGTCTCGTCGCGGCCGCCCAGGTCCTGGCCCCATTCGATGTCGCTCCCCTGCTCCTGCAGGTACGCCACCGCTTCCGTGTAGCTGAGGCGATCGAACGGTGCCCGGACCTCTTCCAGTCGTCCGATATCGCGGTCGAGCAGCTCCAGCTGCACACGCTGTCGCTCGAGCACGCGCCCGATGATGTAGCATACGAAGTCTTCCTGAAGCTCCATGTTGCCGTCGCTATCCAGCCACGCGACCTCGGGCTCGATCATCCAGAACTCGGTCAGATGCCGCCGCGTCTTCGACTTCTCGGCCCGGAAGGTCGGACCGAAACAGTAAACTTTGCCGAGCGCAGCCGCGGCTGCCTCCACGTACAGTTGTCCGGTCTGCGCCAGGTATGCCCGACCCAGATCGAAGTAGTCGGTTTCGAACAGCGTTCCCGCGGACTCGCCGATCGCACCGGTGAGGATCGGGGTGTCCACCAGCACGAAGCCCCGGTCGTAGAAGAAGTCGCGAATCGCCTTCACGATCTCATCGCGCACCCGCATGATCGCCGTCTGGCGGGGGCTGCGGAGCCACAGGTGACGCAGGTCGAGCAGAAAGTCGACTCCGTGCTCCTTCGGTTGGATCGGGTAGTCGGGCGAGCTGCCGATCAGCGTCAACCGACTGGCAGTCATTTCGTATCCTCCGGGTGCGCGCCGGTCGGACCGGATCTGGCCCTCGACCAGGATACTCGCCTCGTACCCGAGCTGTTCGCTGGTCGTCCAGCTGTCGTCATCGACCTCGCCGCGGGCTAGCACTACCTGGAGGTCGCCGGTCCCGTCGCGGACCACTAAAAAGCGAATCCCGCCGCTCGATCGAAACTGGCGTACCCAGCCGCGAACCGACACGACGTGTCCGACGTGATCCGGGAGCTCCAGCACCGTACACGTTCTCGTGCTCGTCTCACTCGCTGACCGTGTCATTGACCCGTTCCTATCCCACTTCGTACAGTCGCTCGACCTCCCCGTACCGTTCGCGTAGTACGCGACCGATGTCACGGTGGGCCAGCAGCTCCAGCTCCGGATCCTCGGCGACGATCCGGACCGCCCGCAGGCGCGCGTGCTCGATCAGGTCCGCGTCCCGCTCGAGGTCGGCAAAACGAAGCGCGGGCACCCCGTGCTGCTCCATGCCGAACAAGTTCCCCTGACCCCGAAGACGCAGGTCGGCACGTGCGATCTGAAACCCATCCGTGGTCGAGGCGAAGGCCCGAAGCCGCTCCGGCGGTACGTCCCCCGGATGAAAGGCCACACAATAGCTCTGCTCGGTGCCGCGGCCCACCCGTCCCCGCAGTTGGTGCAGCTGCGCGAGTCCGAACCTCTCCGCATGCTCGATCAGCATTACGGTGGCGTTCGAAACGTCGATCCCGACCTCGATCACCGTGGTGGTTACCAGCAGGTGGAGCTCTCCGGCAAGGAAGCGTCGCATGACCGCGTCTTTCTCCGCCGCCCCGAGGCGACCGTGAAGGAGGCCCACCTCCCAGCCGGCGAAGCGCTCGACCAGTTCCGCGTGCGCGGCAGTCGCGGCACGTGCATCGATGACTTCCGAATCGTCGATAAGCGGGTACACGACGTACGCCTGGCGCCCCTCCTCCAGCTTCTGCCGCACGAAGTCGAAGGCGCCCTCCCGCGCCCCGGGGCCGCGAATCGCCGTAACCACCGGGGCGCGTCCCGGAGGCGCCTCGTCGATCACCGACAGATCGAGGTCGCCGTACAGGGTAAGCGCCAGGGAGCGAGGAATCGGCGTGGCCGACATGACCAGCGCATCCGCGGCCGTTCCGGCATCCCGCAACAGTCGCCGTTGTTCGACACCGAAGCGATGCTGTTCGTCGATTACCACCAGGCCGAGGCTGGCGAAACGGACTCCCTCCTGGATCAGAGCGTGCGTCCCGACGAGGAGCGACGCGGATCCGGACTCGATCGCCGACAGGGCTCGATCCCGCGCCGCACCGGTCACCGAGCCGGTGAGGATGGTGGGCTCGATCGTGAGCGGTCCGGTGAGATCCGTGAGGGTGCGGAAGTGCTGCTCGGCCAGCAGCTCAGTCGGAGCCATGAAGGCCGCCTGCTGGCCGTTCTCCACCGCCTTGAGCATGGCCGCGGCGGCGACCACCGTCTTGCCGCTGCCGACGTCTCCCTGCAGCAACCGGTACATCCGGATCGGAGCCTCCATGTCCTCTCGGATCTCGGCCCACGCACGTTGCTGTGCCGGGGTGAGCACGAATGGGAGGCGGTCGATGAACGGGTCGACGAGGCTCGATGGTGCCGTGAAAGCGAATCCTGGCCCAGCCTCGCGCGCGCGGTGGCGAGCCCGCGCGTGCAGCAGCTGGACGAAGAACAGCTCTTCATACGCGAGACGCCGGCGGGCCGGTTCGATGGCCGAAAGCTGTGGCGGTGCGTGCAGAGTGGCCAATGCCTGCGACAGCGGGGGCAGGTCGAGCTCTCGACGCCATGCGTCGTCGAGAATCTCGTGCCGTCCGATCTCCTCCAGCAGGCGGGGCAGATTGGCCACCACCAACGAGCGGATCTGTCGGTGGCTCAGACCCTCGGTGGCCGGATAGATGGAGAAGATCCGACCCGCTTCGCCGTTCGACGCTCCATCATCTCCGCGGGCCAGCACCGTAAACTCGCGCGGTTGCAACTGGCGGCCATGAAAGAACCGAACCGGACCGGCCACCAGGAGCAGGTCTCCGCGCTGGACAACCCGGTCCAGCCACGGCTGGCCCGGCCACGCGCATTCGATCATCCCGGTGCCGTCGCGCAGCACCACGTGGAAGATTCGAAGTCCCTTTCGGGTCGGAAGCACGCCCTTGGAGACGACGCGCCCGATCACGGTCGCATCGTCGCCCGGCTTCAACCGCGCTGCTCCGGTCACCGAGGTCGCATCCTCGTAGCGGTGCGGCAGGTGGTAGAGCAGGTCGCGTCCCGTACGCACGTCGAGCCGCGCCAGCTTCTCCGCGCGCCGAGGGCCGACGCCCTTCAGGTACTGGACGGAGCTCGACAGCAACCGGGAACGCGCGCTCATGCTCTCTCTCGAGGCGGACCGTCAGCCTTCCAACACCCGAGCGGCGAGCGCCCGTGAATCGAACGGCTCCAGGTCTTCCGGTCCTTCACCCGTCCCGATGAAGCGCACCGGTATCCCGAGCTCCTTCGCGACGGCGACCATCGTTCCACCTCGGGCGGTGCTGTCGACCTTGGACAGGATGATGCCGGTGAGTTCCAGCGCCTCTCCGAACTCACGTGCCTGATTGAGCACGTTCTGTCCTGTAGTCGCATCGACGATCAGAATGCGCTCGTGCGGCGCCCCATCGAGACGCCGAGCAACGACGCGGTCGATCTTGCGAAGCTCCTCGAGCAGGCCGCGCTGGGTGTGCAGACGGCCGGCCGTATCGATGAGGAGCCGATCCACGCCGCGATGCACGGCGGATTGCACGGCATCGAAGGCTACGGCGGCCGGATCCGCGCCCTCTGCGCCGCCGACGAACCCGGCCCCCAATCGATCCGCCCACAGCCGGAGCTGCTCCTGTGCCCCGGCCCGAAACGTGTCGGCGGCCGCCAGCGTGACTGATTCTCCCCGCTGCCGGAACCGAAATCCGATCTTGGCGGCCGTGGTCGTCTTGCCGGTTCCGTTCACACCGAGGATCAGGTAGACCGCCGGACCGGTGGAAGGTGTGAAGAGTTCGGCAGGTCCCGACACCACATCCAGGATATGACAGATCCGATCCTCCAGCAGGGCGCGGAGTTCGGTCTCCGTCCTGACCTCATCGCGGCGCGCCGCGCGCTCCAGCTCATCGACCAGGTACAAAGTGGCGTCCACGCCGAAATCCGCCTCCAGCAGCAGTTGCTCGAGCTCGCCGATCGAATCCTGGTCGATCCCGCGGACCAGGCTGGTCACGTCGGTGAGCGCGAGATCGACGATTCGTCGCCACAGCGACCGCTTCGGACGCTCCGTCCGTAGGTTCAGTTGCTCGCGGGTCACCTTTTCCTCACCGCAGTCCGATCATTCGCCGCCAGCCCCACTCGGCACACAGCAGGAGGGCGGCGACCGCGAACGGCCACAGCGGTCGGCGAGCCGGCACCGCAGGATCCGTCCTCGACCGTCTCTCGGCCGACACGGCGAGCGGAGCCGCCCCCTCGCGCGGAACGAGCTCCCGCCCACCCGGCTGGACCTCGAACGGCCGCTGCACGCGAAACGCCTGGCCACCGCGGCTCCCTACCGCTTCGAGGTGATAGCTACCGGGATCGAGAGCGGGTCCCAGCACCGAGACTTCGTCCGCCACCGTGTCGGTCCACACCGCCGCTCCCGTGGAGTCGCTGATGGCGACCGTCACGCCGGAGCTCCCCGAGGCGATCAGCAGCTCCACCGGTTCATCGGCGGCGACGGGGTCGCGTCCGAGCTGCACCTCGCGAACGGCGCGGTTCTCGAGCAACCACCCCGCGATACCGGTGAACAAACGCTCGTGCAGCTGGGCTGCCGCACCGCCGCGGAAGGCCCAGCGCCAGTAGCCTCTGGCGCTCGCAGCTGCCCACCGTCGTTCTCCCTCGATACCGCCGACGATCACCGGTCGCGCGGTTCCCTGTCGGTCGCGGCGCGCGAGCAGCGGCGCCCAACCGTACGAGCCCTCCACCTCGAACACGACCGGTAGCGGCGGCACGTGCTCGACGTCGAGGCCGGCGAGCAGCAGCGACACCGGACTTGCCGCGATGGACTGGTCGATGTACCAGTCACCCGGCGCGGCGCGTGCCAACTCCACGCGCGTTCCCGCCACCGACCCGACGGTACTCGGCAGCGCGAGTACCCGGGGGTGGTTGCGCGCGGCACTGCGCAGGGCCTGGGAGGTCTCCCCATCGTCTCCGACCAGCACCAGCAGCTCGGCGGCCTGCGCATCGCGCGCCACCGTGCTCGCCGGCACAGCGGTCGGCTCCGGTCCCATCGCGACGAAGCGCTCCGGCGCCAGACGCACATATCCTACCGCTCCACCGGTCGCGGACCGACGCAGAATCGGGATCAGGAAACGAGACTCCCAACCGGGATCGAGATCGATCAGGACGACACCGGTCGCCTCGCGCGTCACTTCGATCCAGGTTCGCTTCCGATCGGCGACGCCGAGAGGATCCGCACCCGCCTCGAGCCGCACCTCGTACTGCCGCCACTGCGCGTTACCACCAGGAGCCGCTGGCAGGAAACCGAGCGACAATCGGGCACTGCGGCCGGCCGCGGGAACTCCGGTCCGTACCTCCGCGATCCGTCGCCCGTCCTCGAGGAGCTCGAGCATCACGCTGTCTCGCCCTGTCACGGCACCGGACAACAGCTCGATCGTGATCCGGGCCGAGTCGCCCGAGCGCACCCGGGCCGGCGCATTCAGCGCTCCGAGACCGAGCCGATCCGAGCCCCTGGCTACGCGAACTTCCTGCACGTTCATGCCCGACAGTTGCGCAGCCTCCGACGCCGCGCGCCGGTCGTCCCACTCCCCATCGGTGAGTACCACGACGCTGTCCGCGCCCAAGCGGCGTGCCGCCTCGAGGGCCGGAAGCAGCCGACTGGCCCCGCCAGACGCGGTTGCTGTGTCGATGGCGGCGTCCTGCAGTATCCTCGCCTCGGTCCCGAAACCGATCACCACCGAACCCCGCATCTCGGCCAGCAGGGTCCGCGCGGAATCGAGACGGGTCGTCGTTGGTGACGCCGGGAGAGTCATGCTGTTCGACAGGTCGAGGAGCACGGTGGGGCCGTCTTCCCCGGCTTCTCCCCGACTGATGGCCGGAAGCGCGAGGCCTGCGAAGAGTAGAAACAGGGCGGCTGCCCGCAGAATGCCGGCCACGACACGTCCTCGCACTCGTTCCTCCCGCCGGGCGTACCAGGCGAACGCAATCAACGCGGCCGCCGCCGCCGCCGCCAACAGCCACAGTTGTACGGGCACGCTCTCTCCTCGTCTCCGTCAGGATGCGAGCCGACTCCGATCGGGGCAATCAAAAAACCCCCGGTCGTCGCCGACCGGGGGTCCGTACCCAGCGGAGGAAACGAAGGTCAACCGGCGCTCGAAGGCGCGTCGGCTCCGACCATTCGAGTCGGCTCATCGAAGATACCCGGCACGGGCAGCGCATCAAGGAGCGGGAGGACGGCATCCCGCTGCCGTTCGAAGTCGGGCATCAACTCCACAGCCACTGCCCGGCCGGGCGGGAGCTGCAGTAGCCGCGGATCGGTCGCCCGCCCGTTCTTCATGAACTCGTAATGGAGGTGCGGCGCGTTGACCAGGCCCGTGGCGCCCGAATACCCGATCACCTGGCCCTGGCGCACGCGAGTGCCCGTCCGGATGGCCGTACCGAGCCGACTCAAGTGGGCGTAACGGGTCGTGTAGGTGCCGGTATGACGAATCTCGACCATGCGTCCGTAACCACCCCAGGTGCCCGCGCGGGTGACCGTTCCGTTGCCGACCGCCAGCACAGGGGTACCCGTCGGCGCGTGGTAGTCCGTCCCCAGATGGGCCTTTCTGCGCTTCAGCACCGGATGAAAGCGACGTGGGTTGAAGCGGCTCGTGACCCGGGCGAATTCCAGTGGCGCACGCAGGAACATTCGCTGCAACGACTCCCCGTCCCGGTCGTAGTACGCCGCCCGGTCACCATCCGCGACGAAGCGGACGGCGCTGAACGTGCGCTCTTGATTCACGAACTCGGCCGCCAGCACCTGGGCACCCGACCGAACGCTCCCGTCCGGCCGCACCTCGCGACGAATAGCGACCCGGAAGCCGTCGCCGGTCCGCAGATCGCGATGAAAGTCGATCTGCCACGCGAACAGGCGCGTGAGCTCCCACACGATCTCGACGTCCTCGCGGGGGGCCAGCCGGTCCACGTCCCCGGTCAGCCTTGCCTCGTACAGGCTCGTCGCGATGACTCCCCCGATCAGCACCGTGTCCACAACGATCGGCACGGAGTCGATCGCCGCCTCCCAGCTATCTCCGGCGGCCAGAAGGTGGAGAACGTGATCCCGGTCGGGTTGGATCGACACGCGGTGCGGCGCGACGCCGGGCCGCGAGTACACGCCGACTATCACGCCCGGCCGAAGGCGGCGCGGGCTGATGTGCAGGCGAAGGTCGCTAACGAGGCGGTGGATTTCGGTCGGGTCGAATCCGGCGCGCGACAGCAATTCGGCCAGCGTCTCGCCGCTGCGAAGCGTGTCCACGGTCGCGGAAAGGGGAGGCGGGGTGGGAACAAACACAGTCGGAATCTCTTCGACCCGAGGGTCGGTCAACCGAGGGGGGAGGCCGGCGAGGAGTATCACGGCGACGACGGCAACCGCGCCTGACCACCCGTAGCCTTTCGACCGATCCGGCTTGTTCCGCCTCTCCGCGACGACTCGGCTCACGGCCTCGTTCGGATCCCGTCCGGTTTCGCTCAATATCCGTTCCGTTCGTGTCCCTGCCCCGTCCCGCCGACGTGCAAACGCACGTGACTCCCCAATGATGACGCCCGAAACCCCTTCCGCGCCACTGGGCAGGATGCGAAGCCTCGCGCGTCGCCTTGAGCACGAAACGTGCCCTACGTTCCCCGTGCCTTACGTTCCCACCCCCTGAAGCGACCGTTCGCGCGACGCTGAGGACCCCTCAGCCCATCGCTTCGGGGAGCGGCATCGCCCCAGCGCCCTTCGCGCGACGACCACAGCCTACTCCTTCAGGGAGCGGGATCTCTCCGACGAGCCTTTGGCGCGACGGTGAGGAGACCCCGCAGCGGAGCGAGGAGGCTCCTCACCTAAAGCGCGTGGTGAGGAGGGGAGACCCGCTCCCCCGGCGAGGGCGAAGCCGCAATCCTGCTAGTCCATCTGCCGCCGAATGAACGTTGGGATCTCGAGATCTTCGAGCCCGCTGCGCGGCGGAACGCCGACCGTGCGAGTCACCTGCGCCGGCCGCGGTGGATCCCCCGGGGTCCGGACGAGACGCGGTCCCGCGAAGTCCGAGCGGCTTTCCACCTCCACCGGCACCTCTTCCGAATCGTGGGCGCCGAAACCGGTGGCGATCACGGTTACGCGGATCGTGCCATCCAACTCTGGATCGTGCACGGCACCGAAGATCATCTCGGCTTCATCTCCGGCCGATTCCTGCACGATCGAGTTGATCGCCGTCACCTCGTCGATCGCCAGGTCGAGTCCACCCGTGATGTTGACCAGGACGCCGGTGGCACCGTTGATCGACACGTTGTCGAGGAGCGGCGAACAGATCGCCTGCTGCGCGGCGTCGACCGCCCGATCCTCACCGACCGCTACTCCGGTCCCCATCAGGGCCGAGCCACGGTTCGACATGATTGTACGGACATCGGCGAAGTCGACGTTCACTTCCCCGGTCACGCTGATCAGGTCCGAGATCCCCTGGGTGGCGTGAAGAAGCACCTCGTCCGCCTTTTTCAGGGCGTCGCGGAAGCTCGTGCCCTTGCCGACCACGGCCAGCAAGCGCTCATTGGGAACAACGATCATCGTGTCGACTGCCTGCCTCAGCTCCCTCATGCCGAGCTCGGCGTGCCGCATGCGCTTCTTGCCCTCGAAATGAAACGGTTTCGACACGATCCCGATGCACAGCGCTCCGCTCTCGCGGGCGAGCTGACCGATCCGAGGCGCGGCACCGGTTCCCGTTCCGCCCCCCATGCCGGCGGTCACGAACACGAGATCCGCACCTTCCAGCGCTCGCGCCACTTCCTCCTCGTTCTCGACAATGGCCTGACGCCCGATCTCCGGTCTCGCACCGGCTCCAAGCCCGCGCGTCAGCTTCTTGCCGATCTGGATCTTTATGTGTGAGTTGGACTTCTTCAGGGCCTGCGCGTCCGTATTGATCGCGATGAACTCGACTCCGTCGAGCGCCTCGTCGATCATCCGGTTGACCGCGTTGCCTCCGGCGCCACCAACCCCGACGACCTTCATCCGCGCGTTCCTCGCCACACCCTCATCAAACTCGAAGATCATCTGCTCCTCCCGACGTTTCCCTGCGCCCCCTGTGGATAACAGCCGCTTCACTTGCCCGCTCCCGGTGACGACGTTCCCTCCTCTCGCCTGCTAGAAAAACTCCTTCAACCACTCGGTCATGCGGGCGATCACCCGCCCCGCCGCGTGACTCCCACGTCCGTTCTCCCGCATCGCGCCGTACAGCGCCAGACCGACCGCGGTCGCGAACCGCGGATCACGGACGGAATCCGCCGCCCCGGTGAGACGCCTGTCCGGCGCTCCGATCCGGACCGGTCGGCCGAACACGTGTTGCGCCAACGTTGACAGGCCGGGCAACGAAGTACCGCTCCCGGACAGAACGATGCCGGCCGTGATATCGTCGAGCAGTCGCTCCTCTTCGAGACGTTCGTAGGCGAGGCCGAGGATTTCGTCCATTCGCTGCTCGATGATGTGCACGAGCAGCTCGCGCGATACGCGACGCGCCGACCCCGGCACCGGGCCCGTGATCTCGATCTGTTCGCCGGGATCTACGTCCGCCGTCCGCGCCGCGCCGTATAGGCGCTTGAGGCGGTCCGCCTCCTCGAGCGGTACTCCGAGCCCCTTCATGACGTCGCTGGTCACTGCTGCCTCGCCCCAGTGTATCGCGGTAAGCTGCCGAATCTTGCCATCGCGAAAGGCTGACACGTCGGTTCCCGAGTCCCGCACCTCGACGAGCGCCACCCCAGCGTCCCGCTCCGCTTCTCCGAGCAGAGCGATGCTGGTGGCGAGTGGCTGCAAAACGAGCTCCTCCAGCCGATAGCCCGCCCGATCGACACACCGCCGGAGATTCCGGCACCGCACCGATGCCGCCGTCACGATGAACAGCTCGGTCTCGAGGCGGGTGGCCGCCATCCCGACCGGGAATTGGATCCCGGACCGACCATCGATCGTGTAGTCCTGCGGAATCGCGTGCAGGATTTCACGGTCCGGAGGAATCACCACTGCGCGGGCAACGTCGTGCACCCGCTTCACATCGTCTTCCCTTACCTCCTCGCGACCGACCGCCACGACTCCGTTCGAGTATCGGCTCTCCACGTGCGCCGCCGGAAAGCCGACTAAGACTCCGTCCACCTCCACGCCAGCGGTCAATTCCGCTTCGCGAACCGAATGCCGGATGGACGCGGTGGTGGCCTCAAGGTTGGCGATCGCCTCACGTCGGATTCCTTCGGTTCGCGCCTCGCCCACCCCGAGCACACGGGCCGCCCCTCCCTCCGCCTCCCAGCCCGGCACCGGTTCCAGGATCACCGCGTTGGTCGTCGCCGACCCGATGTCCAGTCCCACCGCGTAACGCGCGCCCCGGATCATCGTCCCTCTCCCAGGGCGAGAACCACCTGGTCCCGGAAACGGGCGTCGGCTTCTCGTACCGGGGCTTTGCCGGCGTAAGCCGCAAGTGCCTGCTCGATTCTCGCCAGGCCGCGCACCGGCTCGTCGACTCGCAGTTTGATGCGGGCCACGTACGTCTTTTCCATCAGCCACACATCGATCGCCCCGGGGGCCCGGTAGCGCACTTCGGACACCTGGCTGATGAAACCCGGACTGTAGCTGCCGAGCCGCGCCAGCGCGTTCAGAACCGCGAGGGTCTGGGGATCCGTGACCCGCCCCGAGGCGATCGCCGTGCGACCACCGAGGATCGGCAGGTCGAGCCGCGCCTCGGCCGGGTCGAGCGGCAGAACGCGTCCTCGCGCATCGACAGCCACCAGATCGGGGCTGATCACGAAGGCGATCGGTTCGACCTCGGTGACGGCGATCTCGAGCGCGTGCAGACCCGCTCGCCGCACGCGGGCACGCTCGATGAGAGGATGGCTCGACACTCGCCGTTCGAAGACGGAGACATCGTCCCACACCGATGCGTCGGAGGGTACGGCTGCCAGCTCCATCACCTGGTCGGGAGCGACGAATCGGGTTCCCACCACCCCGATCCGCTCGACCCTACTGCCGGGCAGTTCCCCCAGCAGGACCGGCCCCCAGTACGGCGAGGCGGCAGCGACCGCCGCGATACTGCCGACCACGTACACGCGGCGCAACAGACGGCGCGTCATGGAGCCGCACCAACCGCCTGCAGCTGCTCCGGCGCGAAGCCCCACAGCTGGATCTCGGGCTCCAGTCGCACACCGAGTTGTTCGAAGGCCCGGCGGCGCGTGGTGGCCATCAACCACACGATGTCCTCGGCGCGCGCCCCGCCCAGGTTGACGATGAAGTTCGCGTGCTTCTCTGCAATCTGCGCCCGGCCGCGCCGGGCGCCGCGCATTCCCACCCGCTCGACGATCTGCCAGGCCGAACCGAGCGGCTCTCCCGGGTTCTTCCAAGTGGATCCGCACGATGGCAGATCGTAGACCTGCGACTCGACTTTGGCGCGCCTCCGGGTCAGGTGCTCCTGCTGGATCGCGGCCAGGTCACCGGCCGGGGCCCGGAAGGCGCCGCTCAGGAAAACCCAGTCGGACGGTACACCCGTCGCGCGGTACGCCGCCCGCGCCTCGACGGGAGTGAGGCGGACAACGTCTCCTTCGGCCGTCATCGCTTCCGCCCATTCCGTCCGATCCCAGATGCCGGTGTCCGTCGATCCCGCATTCATTCGAAGCGCACCACCGATCGTTCCCGGGACCGCTTCGAGAAACGCCCAGCCGCGGCGAGCCGAGCGCCTGGCCGTCCCCACGAAGGCGGGAATCGACGCTCCGGCTCCTGCCTCCAGCGCTTCGTCTCCCGTGCGCACGAAGGTGAAGTCGTCTCGGAGCACGATCACCGGCTCGGGGACCCCTTCGTCCGCGACCACGATGTTCGCGCCCCATCCGAGCACCCTGAATGCCGTCCCATCGAGCTCACGAACCACACGCCGCAGCTCCTCGCGGCCGCCGATGCGCGCGAAGCGCGGCGTGGGACCGCCGACCTGATAACGCGTGTGCTCGGCCAGCGTCACGTCAGGCTCCCACCGCATCTTCCATTAGCCGTCGTGCCGCGCGTCGCGCGAGCTCCGTCACGTCACCCGCTCCCATGAACACGATCGTTGTAGGACCCTGCTCCGCCGCCCCGGCAACCAGCTCCAGCGCCTCGTCGGCCGTACCGGTGCGCACGTCGGCGCCGCCTGCATCGGCGATCAGCTCGGACGTCACACCGGGAATCGGTGCCTCGCGCGCCGGATACACGGGCAGCACCAGCGCTTCATCCGCGTCTCCAAGCGCCGCGCCGAACTGGCGGGCGAAGGCCTGCGTGCGGCTGAACAGGTGCGGCTGAAACACGACGACCAGTCGATCGCCGGACCGACTTTCGCGCAGACTGCGAAGCGAAGCGATGACCTCGGTCGGGTGGTGCGCGTAGTCGTCCACCAGCGTTACCCCGCCGCGCACCGTGATGCGTTCCAGTCGGCGCTCCACGCCACCGAAGCTCGCCAGCGCGTCGGTCAGGCGGGATGGATCGACGCCGAATCGAAGCGGGACGGCCAGGGCCGCCGCCGCGTTCTGTACATTGTGCTCCCCGGTAACGCGGAGCCCGAAGTCGACCCGCCCGCTGGGGGCCCGCAACCGGCACCGGGTGTGGGAAGCGGTCCGTTCCACAACGGATACCTGGTAGTCCGCGGCCGACGACAGCCCGTACGTGAGGCTGCCCGGGATGCGTCTCCCCACCGCAGCCGCGCCCGGGTCGTCGGCACACACCAGCACGCCGTCCCGATTTGCCGCGCGCCGCCCGAACTCGAGGTACGCTTCTTCGAGCGCCGACATGGTGCCGTAGCTTTCCAGGTGCTCCGCCTCCACGGAGCTGATCACGGCCAGCGACGGATCGAGCTGAAGGAACGATTGATCGAATTCGTCGGCCTCGACGATCGCCACCTCGCTCGCTCCGGAGCGCGCGAAGCCCTGCAGCTCGGGCACCCGGCCGCCGACGGCGACCGTCGGATCGAGCCCGGCCGCGATGCAAGCGAGTCCCGTCATGGCGGTGATGGTGGTCTTTCCGTGTGTGCCGGTGATTCCAACCAATCGTCGCTCGTTCAGAAGCGCGCCGAGCACCCGCCCCCGCTTCAGGATCGGGATTCCGCGCTGCCGGCCCGCTTGCAGCTCCGCCTGATCTTCCGGCACCGCCGCCGTGTAGATCAGAGCCTCGACCCCGCTCAGGTGACCCGCGTCGTGGCCCTCCACCACGGCGATGCCGAGCCGACTCAGCTCTTCGACCTGAGCCGGCCGCTGATCGCAGCCGCTCACGCGGTATCCGGCGCCGGTCAGGAGGACGGCGAGACCGCGCATCCCGGCGCCGCTTATGCCCATCAGGTGCACCGCCGCGCCCTCCATCGGCAGCTCGTCCAGCCGCGGAATGCTCCCGCTCGCCGTCACTCAGCGCCCTCCGTTCCGGAGCTTCGGCTCGCGGGCCGGCCACCCTCCCACTGTTCTGCCCGCGCCGCGCCACGTCCTTCCCTGGCGAGGCGAAGCAGGTCGGCCGCGATGCGCGCTGCCGCATCGGGAGCTCCCCGGGCGCGCGCCGCCGCCGCCATCGCGGAGAGTCGGGCTCGATCGCCCAGCAGCTCCACGGCCAGCGACCAGAGCTCGCCGGCGAGCTCGTTCCCCTCCTCGCGCACTTCGGCTGCTCCCGCCCGCGCCAGCGCCCGCGCGTTGGCAAGCTGATGCCCGGCGGCGGCGGCCGGCAAAGGGACCAGGATGGCAGGCACGCCGGCCGAGGTGAGCTCGGACAGCGACATCGCCCCGGCGCGCGATATGGCCAGGGTCACCCGGTGCAGGTGCGAACCGAGATCGTCGATGTACTCTACCACTCGCACCCGATCCGCCCGGTCGAGAGTCCGGATCGCGGCCGCGATCCGCTCGAAGTGCTCCGGACCGGTCACCCACACCACCGATACGTCCGCGGGCCATGCGTCGGCGGCCGCCTGGAGTCCCGTCAGCATGGCCTCGTTCAGCGCGCGGGCGCCCTGGCTGCCGCCGGTGACCAGAACCACACGTCCCTCGGGCCATTCGAACGCGGAGCCGCCCGCGCGATGCACTTCGCCACTCGACGGCCGCGTCGGCCCGCTGGCCACCGGGTTCCCGTACGTTCGCACTTCCGTGTGTGGCCCGGGCCGCAAGTGCCGGAGCGCCTCCGGATAGCCGACATGGAGCTGGTCGACCCGCTGCGCGAACCAGCGCGTGACCAAACCGGGATAAGCGTTCTGCTCCTGGAGCGCGGTCGGGATGCGGCGCAGCATGGCCCAGGCCAGGGCGGGTGCGGCGGCGTACCCACCCGTCCCCACCACCAGCTGAGGCCGGAAATCGCGGAAGATCGCGGCCAGACCCCACGCCACGACCGGCGCCGACACGATGGTGCGCCAGTTGCGCCCGGGACGCTGTCGCCACAGCGGCTGCACCGGAAGCAGCCGGTACTCGAACTCGCGTCCTGGCAGGACCCTCGCCTCCACCCCTCGCCGGGCGCCGACGAGCAGAATCCTCGTCCCCGGCTCCGCCCGTCGGATGGCGGCGGCCAGGTTGAGGGCCGGGTACAGGTGACCGCCTGTCCCTCCTCCACACAGAAGGACCCGGGGGGCGCTCATTGGTCAACATCTCCGTCGCCTGGCGATGTTGAGGAGGATCCCGGTTGCCCCCAGTGCGAGAACCAGGTTGGTCCCGCCAGCGGAAACGAACGGGAGGTTCACGCCGGTGGTGGGCAGCAGGCCGATCGCCACCCCGACATGGGCGAAGGCACCCACTCCGATCAGCATGGTGATTCCGATAGCGACGAGCCGGCCGAACAGGTCGGGAGCGGCGTCGGCGATGCGAAGTCCGATCAGGACCCAGCCGGCGAAAAGCAGGATCAGGATCCCCGCGCCCACCAGGCCCCATTCCTCGGCGATGATCGAGAAGATGAAGTCGTTGTGGGGTTCGGGCAGATAGAAGAGCTTCTGGGTGCTCTTCCCGTAGCCGACTCCGAATAAGCCGCCCGACCCGACCGCGATCAACGACTGGTTGAGCTGGTATCCGATATCAGACGCGGTGGTGCTCGGGTTGAGGAACGCCATGACACGGTTGGTCCGATATCCGGTGTTCATGACCTGATCCCACAGGACCGGAAGAGAAAGCAAGCCGAGGAAGGCGAAGTGGCCGACCCGACCGCCGGCGCAGAAGATGAGGGTGGCCGCGACCGTCGCCGTGAGCAGGGCCGCCGAAAAGTGGGGCTCGGCGAGGATCAGCAGGCAGATCGGCCCCACGATGACCAGGAAAGGAAGCAGGCCCTTGCGCAGGCTGCGCAACCGGTCCTGCTTGCGCACAGCGAGAGCCGCGGTCCACACGATCACCGCCAGCTTAGCCACTTCCGACGGCTGGAAGGTGACGCCGACATCGAGCCAGCGCCGGGCTCCGTTCACCGGCGGGGCGAGCGCGTCGCCTACAGGGAGCAGGAGGATGAGCAGCAGGAGCGCAGCGGTGACGAGCAATGGCCACGCCAGACGGCGATAGACCCGGTAGTCGATCAGGCTCGTCAGCCACAGCGCGACGAGGCCGATCGCGACGCGTGTCGCCTGGTTTACGAGATAGTAGCTGTCGGGGTGACCCTCCGCCTGCGCCATGAACGAGCTGGCGCTGTACACGGAGAGGAGCCCGAACATCACCAACACGAGGGTGAGGATGAGCAGTGTCCTCCCCTCCCAGGCGGCTCCGGATCGCGACCGCACCAGGCCGACGGTTCGCAGGGTTCGGAGGGAAGCGCTCATGAGGGCGCGACCGCGTACAGGTCGCGGACGGCAGCTTCGAACGCTCGCCCGCGAGCCTCGTAATTCGGGAACATGTCGTAGCTCGAGCAGGCCGGCGAGAGCAGGACAACGTCTCCGGCGGCGGCCAGTTCGGCGGCCTTGCGAACGATCGAGTCCATTCCGCTCGCGATCTCGAGCCGTGGTGCGTGCGGCTCGAGCTCGGTTACGATCTGCGGCGCAGCCTCGCCGTAGGCGATAACGGCGCGCACATGCTCGCCGAGGAGCGAACCGAGACGCGCGTAGCTCTCCCCCTTGTGACGACCGCCGAGCAAGAGGACGATGGGCCGATCGAAGGACTGGATGGCAACGGAAGTGGCCGACACGTTGGTCGACTTAGAATCATTTACCCACAGCACCTCATCGTGCACGCCGACCGGCTGGAGCCGGTGCGGAAGCGGTTGAAAGCTGGCAAGACCGTCCTTGATCTGGCCGTCGGTGCAGCCGGCGAGGGCAGCCGCCAGACTCGCGGCCAGCGCGTTGCCTGCGTTGTGCCGACCGACGAGCAGGAGTTCCCGTTCGCGCAGCAGGCGGGCCTTCCGTCCCGGGAGGGACAGGCGAAGGAAGCCCTTCCCATCCCGGTATGCGCCGAGCTTCACCTTGCCGGTGGTCGAGAACTGAAAGTGGTCCCCGGGGCAGCCTTCGGCGATTGCCATGACAGCAGCATCATCGGCGTTGATCACCCACTGACTCCGCTCGCTCGCGTTGGCAAACAGCTGCCCCTTGTCCTCGTAATAACTGTCGAGACTCCGGTAGCGATCGAGATGGTCGGGTGCGAGGTTGAGCACCAGGCCGATATCGGACGCGAACGTGTCGATGTCGGCCAGCTGGAAGGAGCTGAGCTCGACCACGACCCAATCGGGCTGCTCGTCCATCAGTGGCACTTCCGACAGCGGTCGACCGATGTTCCCGGCAGTGACCGCGGAGAGCCCCGCCGACGACAGCAAGTGGCCGCACATGGCCGAAGTCGTCGTCTTGCCGTTCGTGCCCGTGATCCCGATCACGCGCGAATCCAGCTCGCGAAAGGCGAGCTCGATCTCCGCGATCGGACGGACTCCGGCGTTGCGCAGCGCGCGTCGGATCTCGGTGGCCGGATCGATCCCGGGACTGACGACCACCAGGTCGCTGGCCAGGATGCGCTCCGTGTCATGGCCGCCCGTTTCCACCTCGATCCCCTCGGCCTGAAGCCGCTCGGACGCCGCCAGCTGCTCGGGACCCGCCGCCGCTTCGCTGACGAACACCTTCGCTCCGCGCGCGTGGGCCAGTCTCGCAGCGGCCGCGCCGGAGCGCGCGATTCCGAGAATCGCCACGCGTATTCCCGAACTGAGGCGCGGGCGGGTTTCATTCATCGGTGCCTGCCGACCTCTCTCTCATCCTCATCGGATCTTCAGGGTCGCGAGTCCCATCAGGGCACACATGATCGCCACGATGTAAAAACGAATCACCACCCGTGTCTCCGGCCACCCCGACTGCTCGAAATGGTGGTGAAGCGGTGCCATCCGGAACAGGCGGCGGCCGGTTCCGGTCCGCCATCTGAACAGCTTGAACACGCCCGTTTGCAGCAGCACGGACAGTGCCTCGGCCACGAAGACGCCGCCCACGATGAGGAGCAGAAACTCCGACTTGAGCAGAACGGCGACGATCCCGATCGCCCCCCCGAGGGCCAATGACCCCGTATCACCCATGAAGACTTGGGCCGGCGGCGCGTTGAACCACAGAAAGCAGATCGCTGCACCGGCCAGGGCCGCGCAAAACA
>CAZJXR010000004.1:19881-54633 GCA_964550085.1 uncultured Gemmatimonadota bacterium | reverse complement strand
CCACTCGGCGGGCGTGGTGCCCTCGAACCCGTATGGTTGGGTCCACACAACGCCACCCAGCGGCAAGCCACCGGTCAGTCCCACAGCCTCGACACCCGGCATGGCGCGAATGCGTTCCTCAAAGGTGGCCATGAACTCGGCCCGTGCCGCCGGGCCGCCGACGCTGCCCCACGGGAGGGTAACCCGAAAGGTCAGGAGATCGCCCGGATCGAAGCCCGGATCGACCCGCTGCAGCTGCGCGAAGCTGCGCAGCATGAGTCCCGCTCCGACCAGAAGCGCGAGCGAGAACGCGACCTCGGCCAGCACCAGGCCTCCTCGGAAGCGGGAGACCCGACCTCCGCCTCCCCGAGCCCCGGTTTCGCGCAAAGCGGCAGGATCGCCCGACACGAAGGGAATCGCGGGCCACACGCCGCAAATGACCGCCGCGAACAGCGTTGTGCCCGCCGTAAACGCGAGCACGGTTGCGTTGAGTTCCACCTGTTCGGCGCCCGGAAGGTCTGCGGGGGCGAGGAGCAGCATCGCATCGACGGCCCAGTGTGCCAACAGAAGGCCGATGGCGGCGCCGAGACCCGCCAATAGCAGGCTCTCACAGAGCTGCTGTCGAACGAGGCGCGAGCGGCTTGCTCCGAGCGCGGCTCGCACGGCCATCTCCCCCTTGCGTGCCACGCCGCGTGCCAACATCAGGCCGGCCACGTTGATGCAGGCGATGAGCAGTACGAAGCCCACCGCACCGAGCAGGACGAGCAACGCCGGTCGCGCATGTCGCACGGCGTCCTTGGTCAGCGGCACGACCTCGACCTGCAGATCACCATCCTCGTAGAACGAGACTTCTTCACGCAGCCGGGCGGCCGCGCGCTCCAGCTCGGCGCGAGCTTCTTCCAGGCTGGCACCCTGCGCCAGGCGGCCGAGCAGGGCACCGGTGTTGTCGCTGTCCTGGTCCTCGAGGCGGTCGACCCGTCGAAAGGCTTCGAGCGGTACGCGAAGCGGCGTCCACGCGTCGACCTCGGTGGCCACCCCGACCCCCGGCGGCAACCGGAATTCGAAGTCCGGAGGTGTCACCCCCACCACCGTCATCAGGGCGCCGCTTAGACGGACGGTTCGGCCGACGACGTCCGGGTCAGCGCCGAAATATCGACTCCAACCCTGGTGGCTGAGCACGAGCACGCTGGGAGGAAAGACGAACTCATCGTCGTCGAAGACGGAGGCGGGGAGCACCGCCTCTCCGGGTCGAAACGTCCGCCCGCTGGCGGCGGCGACGCCGAGGACATCGAAAAAGTTCGGCGTCACCGACCCGACCCGCAGGTGCTCGCTCCGCTCGCCCTCCTCGAGGGCGAGGTCGACGGCTCCATTCGTGAAGGCGAACGACTCGATCGCCGCCGACGAACCGTCGTAGGCGATCACGTCGGGAGCGGCGACCCGGGTCCGCTCCCCACTCAGCGCCCGCATACGGTGCCAAACGAGCACGAGTCGATCGGCGTTTCCGTACGCCGGCGAGCGCAGCAAAACGCCCTCGACTACGCTGAAAACAGCCGTGTTGGCGCCGATCCCGAGAGCCAGGGTGGTTGCCACGATCGTTGTGAAGCCGGGGCTCCTCCGAAGCGAGCGGACCGCGAGCCGAAGGTCGTGCCAGATGCCGGTCACCATGACGTCTCGCCTAACCGCCCGTCACTCGGACCGCAGGCTGAGGGCCGGATCGACGCGCGTGGCGCGGCGTGCCGGCCAGTAACAGGCGAACAACGCCGCGCAGGTGAGGAGCAGGGAAACGGCGATCAGGGTCGCCGGGTCGATCGGGTCGACACGGAACAGGAGGCCCGAGAGGGCGCGACTGGCCGCCATCGAGCCTGCCAGCCCCACCGCCACTCCGGCCAGCGTCAGGCCGATTCCCTTCCGCAGCACGGCGTGCAGCACGTCGCGGCCGCGCGCACCGAGGGCCATGCGGATGCCGATCTCGCGCGTCCGCTGGCTGATCGAGAAGGCCATCACTCCGTAGATGCCGACGCAGCCCAGCACCAGCGCCAGTGCCGCAAACGCACCGAGCAGCTGGCTCATGAAGCGCTGCGAGCCGATGCTGGTCGACCACACCTCTTCCAGGGTCGCCAGCTCCGAAACCGGCATCTCCGGATCCAGTGACGACACCAGCTCCCGCAGCTGAGGCGCGAGCGCGTGCGGCCGCCCACCGGCGGTGCGGACGACGATGCTGATGCCGCGGGCGGGGCGCTGCCACATCGGAAGGAAGATCTCGGGCTCCGGCACCCCGGCCAGATCGCGCGTCCGTACCGTGCCGACTACGCCGACGATCGTCCACCAGGGTGAGGTCGGATCCTGCACCCCGCCGACCCGCATGCGCTTGCCGATCGGGTTCTCGCCGGAAAAGTACCGTTCGGCGAGCGATTCGCTGATCAGCATCACCAGCTCGGACGTTTCGTCGTCGGTGAACGCGAAGGATCGGCCGTGGCGAAGCTGGATGCGCATCGCCTCGAAGAACCCGGGTGTGGCGCGCCACACATCGGCGGCCGGCGACTCGCCGGGCGGCGGCAACCGGCCCTCGATGCCGAAGCTCACGTCGTGGATCAGGCCGCTGAGTGGGAGGACGGTGGTCGCCCCCACGGAGTGGACGCCGGGTGCCGCTCGCACTCCTTCCTCGAGTCGTCGCAGGAAGGCGACGATCTGTTCACCTCTCTCGTATCGCGTCGCCGGCAGTTGAATCCGGCCGCTGAGCACGTGGTCGACGCGGAAGCCGGGGTCCACGCGGCGCAGCTCCGCGAAGCTCCGCAGCAGGAGGCCGGCCGCCACCAGGACGGACATGCCGAGGGCGAGCTCCAGCACGACGAGTGCGTTGCGCAGCCGGCCGCCGCGTGCGCTCGCCGCCCCCCGGCCCCCCTCCCGCAACGCGTCGCTGGCCGCGCCTCTCGACAGGCTGAGCGCCGGCGCCAGACCGAACAAGAGTCCGGTGAGCAGGGTGGCGCCGAGAGCGAACAGAAACACGCTCGGATGCAGCCCGATCTCGGCACTGCGCGGCAGGTCGGTCGGGGTAAGGCTCACCAGGAGCCGGGTACCCCACACGCCGAGAACGAACCCGAGCCCGCCACCGACGAGGGCGAGCACGATGCTCTCGGTGAGCAGTTGCCGCACGAGCCGGAGACGCCCGGCGCCGAGCGCGCCGCGTACCGCGAACTCCCGCTCCCGGACCGACCCCCGGGCCAGCAGGAGGTTGGCCACGTTGGCGCAGGCGATGAGAAGGATCAATCCGACGGCGCCGAGCAGGACCAGCAGCGCCGTGCGCACGTCGCCGACCACCGCATCGCGCAGGGGCACCAGCGTGACCCCGACGTCGCGGTAGAAGACCGGGTTCTGCTCGGCGATCGCCCGCGCGACGCGGGACATGTCCGCTTCCGCCACCTCGGCGGTGATGCCGGGAGCGTATCGCCCGATGACCCGCAGATAATAGTTGCCCCGGTCTGCCCGCCCGGGATCGAGCGGGAGCGGCGACCAGATCTGCGCGCCTGGAATGATGGGCGCCTCGAAGCCGGCAGGGAGGATGCCGACCACCGTGTACGGATTGCCGTCGAGAGTCAGGCTGCGCCCCACCAGGTCCGGATCGGCCCCGAACCGACGTGTCCACACCTCGTGGCCGAGGACGACGACCTGGTTGGACCCCGGCCTCTCCTCCGCGGACAGGAAGTCTCGACCGAGCGCCGGCGGCACACCGAGGACGTTCGAGAAGTATCCCGGCGAGACCAGTGCGCCCGGCACGACTTCGGGCTGCTCGGCTCCGGTGAGCGCGGGGGACCAGTCGGTGACGACGGCCAGTCCGGCGAACACCCGGTTCTGCTCGCGCCAGTCGAAGAACGTCGACCGGCCCGTCCACTCGGTCCGCGGCCCGTCCCGACGCTCGTGGTTCTCCCACACGGTGACCAGACGATCGGGGTCCGGGAACGGCAGGGCGCGAAGGAGCACGCCGTCGACCACGCTGAAGATGGCGGTGTTGGCGCCGATGCCGAGCGCGATGATGACCGCGGCCATGATCAGGAAGCCAGGATGACGCTGAATCGCGCGAAGCGCGAAGCGTACGTCGTGTGAAAGGCCGCTCATGGAAGTTCCCATAGAGGCTCCGACAAACGTTTCGATAGAAGGTCCGATGCGGGATCCGGGCGCTACTCGTGCCGGAGCGCTGTCATCGGATCCAGACACGCCGCGCGCCGAGCCGGGAGCCAGCTGGCACCGACGGCGACGACGACGATGAGGATCGACACCGACACGAAGGTCCATGCGTCGAAGGCGCTCACCTCGTGCAGCAGGTCGGCGAGCAGGCGCGTCAGGGCTAGGGCACCGACCAGACCGACCAGCATGCCCAGTGCGGTGATCCGCAATCCCTCTCTCAGCACGAGCGCGAGTGCGTCGGCAGCCGCGGCCCCGAGCGCGATGCGGAGCCCGATCTCCCGCGTCCGCAGCCCCACCGAATAGGCGATCACCCCGTACAGACCGAGCGCGGCGAGCAGAGCGGCCACCGCCGCAAAAGCGCCCAGCAGTCCGGCGAGCCACCGCCGCGGTGCCATGGACGCTCGGATTCTCCCCTGCATGGTGGACACCTCGTAGATAGGAAGCGGGCCGCCGCTGGCCCGGATCTCGGTCGTCACGCTCGAGAGCACCGACAGGGGCTCCCCGACGGTGCGAACCACCAGCTTCATCGTGCTCCACGGTCGTTGCGCATGCGGCTCGTAGGTGGCCAGACGCGGCTCCGTGTCGAGGCCGACGTTTCGCACGTCGCCCACAACGCCGACCACCGTGAGCCACGGCTCGGCCTCTGCCGGTCCCACTTTGATGCGCTTCCCGAGCGCGTCACCGTCGGGCCAGTATCGGCGGGCCATGGTCTCGTTGATGATCACGCTCCACGCCTCTCCGTCCGCCTCGCGCTGGTCGAAATCCCGGCCCTGGAGCAGCGGCACCGTCAAGGTCGCGAAGTAACCGGGAAGGATGCGTCGGAAGCTGGCCGAGGGGGCCTGGCCGGGCGCGAAGGGCCGACTCTCGATCGTCAGCTGTCCCTCCGAGTCGCCGCCCGATACGGGCAGCCAGTTCACGCCGCTGACCGACTCGACCCCCGGCACCGCCTCGAGTCGGGCCGGAAGGCGACGGTAGAAGTCGATCACCTCCGGTGCCTCGTCGTATGTCGTTCCGATCAGCGACACGGTGAGGGTGAGCAAACCCTGCGGCTCGAATCCCGGGTCCACGTTGGTGACCCGCCACAGGCTCTTGAGCAGCAGACCGGCCCCGATCAGCAGAATGAGGGACAGGGCGATTTGGCCGCCGGCGAGCGCACTCCGTGCCCGCGAGCGAAGCAGTCCCCCGACTACCTCCGTCTCGGCCAACCAGCCGCTCGGGTCGACACGCGAGCCCCGCACCGCCGGGAGGATCCCGAACAGGAGGCCGGTCGCCACCGTGACGAGCAGCGCGAAAACGAGAACGACCGGGTCGAGGCCGACCTCGCTCGCGCGCGGCACATCGGGGGGCAGGGCGGCGGCGAAGCCCCGTACGCCCCAGTATCCGAGCAGCACGCCGAGCGCCCCCGCGCCGAGTGCGATGACCATGCTTTCGGTCAACAGCTGCCGGACGAGTCGGCGGCGGCTCGCTCCCAGCGCACCGCGCACGGCGATCTCGCGGCGACGCGCGTTGGCCCGCGCCAGCAGCAGATTGGCGACGTTGGCGCAGGCGATCAGCAGCACCAGCACGACCGATCCGAGCAGCAGCAGGAGCGCCGGCCGCGTATCGCCGACCACCACCTGGTGAAGAGGTCTCGCCGCCGCGGAGTGCTCCGGGTCCTCGGCACCGTGTTCGCGCTGAATCCGTGCCGCGATCGCTTCCAGCTCGGCGTTGGCACCCTCCAGCTCGACGCCACGGTGGAGCCGTCCGAGCACAGTCAACACGTGGACGGCGCGCGTTTCCCGCCAGCGCTCGGACAGGTCGAGCGGGGTCCACAGCTCGACCTCTTCGGAGGGAAACGAGAAACCCGGCGGCATGACCCCCACGATCGTGAACGGCTCCCCGTCCAGGGTGACCGACCGGCCGACGGCGGCGGGATCGGCGCCGAGCGCCCGCCTCCAGAGCCGGTGGCTGAGCAGGACCACACGCTCTCCGACTCCCTCCGTCTCGTCGTCCGCACCGAGCAGGCGGCCGAGGGCAGGGCGCGCGCCGAGGATGGCGAACAGCGCCGGGGAGACGGTCGCCGACAGGATCCGCTCCGGTTCCTCGCCGCCGGCCAGGGTGACGAGCCCGGCGCTGATGGCAGCCAGGTCATCGAACGAGCGGGCTGCTGCACGGAGATCGACGAAGTTCCGGTACGACACGTCCTGCGGCTCGCCTCCCGTCGCCAGATTGTATTCCTCCACCAGCACCAGCCGATGCGGATCGGGGAACGGAAGCGGCTTCAGGAGGATCCCGTTGACCGCGCTGAAGATCGCGGTGGTCAGCCCGATACCGAGCGCCACCGTGGCGACCGCGATCGCCGACACGCCGGGGTTTCGCCGCATCGAACGCATGGCGTAGCGCAGATCGTGCTTCAACGAGCCCATCGATCACCTCTCCGCCGTCCGGGCCTGTCCGGCCGGCGCGCCGCCTGCAGCGAGCTCACTCGACCCGCAGCGCGATCGCGGGGTCGACCTCGGTGGCGCGACGCGCCGGCAGGTAGGTGGCGACGAGCGCCACGGCGGCGAGCAGCACCCCGACCCCCAGGAAGGTGAGCGGGTCGCGCGGGCCGATGTCGAACAGCAGTCCGGACATCACCCCGGTCAACCCCAGCGAGCCGACGAAGCCGATGGCGAGACCGATCCCGACCAGCCGCGCCCCGCGCACCATGAACTCCCGCACCACGTCGCCGTGCGCGGCCCCGAGTGCCATCCGCACCCCGATCTCGTGCCGGCGCGTGCGGGTGGTGTAGCTGATGACGCCGTAGATCCCGACGGCGGCGAGGACGAGCGCGATGGCGGCAAAAGAGCCGAGCAGCCACAGGTTGAAGCGCCGTCCGGCGACGGACTTGGCGAGCAGCTCCTCGAGGGTCGCCGTCCGGTAGAACGTCTGCAGCGGATCGATCGCCCACACCTCCTCCTGGATCGGCTCCAGATAGGTTCGCGCCTCGCCCTCGGTCGCGGCCACGAAGGTCATCGAGCCGAACGACGCCTGCGCCAGCGGGATGAACAGTTCCGGCCGCGGCTCTTGCTCCAGCCCATCGTGTCGCACCTGGCCGACCACCCCCACGATCTCCCACCACACCGGTTCCTCGACATCCCAATCGGTGTGCGCGTCATCGACCAGGCGCACCCGTTCGCCGATCGGGCTCCCGCCAGACCAGTGTCGCCGCGCCAGCGATTCGGTGATGACGGCTACCCGCACCGCGTCGGCGTCGTCGGTCGCCTGGATGACCCGTCCCTCGATGGTCGGAATCCCCATGGTCCTGAAGTAGTCGCTGGTGGCGTAGGCGAGGTGGATGTTGGGGGCGTCCTCGGGCCGCTCGAGGGCCCGGCCCGCGATCTGGAACTGCTGCTGGATGTCGATGTTGGCCTCGATCATCGGAAGGGCGGAGACGGCCCCGGCCGAGCGGACGCCCGGCAGCGCCCGGATCCGCTTCAGCGCTTCGGCGAAGAACACTTGGCGCTCGGCCGGGGACTCGTCCTCCAGATAGCGGAAGATCTGGAGCGCGGCGACGTTCTCCGTCCGGAACCCGGGGTCGACGCGAAGCAGGGTCACGAAGCTGCGCGCCAGCAGTCCGGCGCCGACCACCAGCACCATGGACAGCGCGACCTCGGCGATCACCATCCCACTTCGGATTCGCTGGCGCGTGATCCCGGCGCTCGAACCGCGCGACTCCTTGATCGCGCTCTGGAGGTCGGGCCGCGAGAAATGAAGCGCTGGAATGAGCCCGAACAGGAGGGCGGTTCCCGCCGCGAGAGCCACCGCGAACCCGAGCACCCGCCCGTCCACCGCCACTTCATCGAGCCGGGCGATGTCGCTCGGTCCCAGGGTGACGATGAGGTCGACCGCCCAGACGGCCAGCAGGACGCCGAATACCCCACCGATCACCGCCAGGGCGGCGCTCTCGGTCAACAGCTGTCGGACCAGCCGCCTTCGTCCCGCCCCGAGCGCGGCGCGGAGCGCGAACTCCGCCTCCCGCTCGGTGCCCCGTGCGAGCAGCAGACTCGCCACGTTGGCGCACGCGATGAGGAGGAGAAACACGACCGCGCCCTGCAGGACGAGCAACGCCGTTCGCGCATTCCCGACCAGGTGCTCGCGCAGGGGCACGACGTTCGCCCGGATGGAGGCGTTGGTGTCAGGATGGTCCTGGGCGAGGCGGGCCGAGATGGCGTCCATCTCCGCCTGCGCCTGCGGGCGCTCGATGCCGGACTTCAGTCGCGCCACCACGTTCCACCACCGGCTGCCGCGCGTGGTCTCCTCCCAGCCCTGAAGGACGAGCGGGATCCACGCCTCGCGCTCCTTCACCGACGGGTGCAGGTGCGGGTTGAACGACCGGGGGGCGATCCCGACCACCGTGTACGGTTCGCCGTCGAGTTCAACCGACCGCCCGATGATGGATGGGTCGGAGCCGAAGCGCCGCTCCCACAGCCGCTCGCCGATCACCACCGCCTTTCCGGCGTCGAAGTCCTCGCGAATGAGGTTGCGCCCGTACAGCGGGCGAATGCCGAACACATCGAAGAACCCTTCGCTCACCTGGGCGGAGACGATCACCTCCGGCCGTTCTTCTCCGGTGAGGTCGAGACTGTAGGGAACCAGAGCGGCGATGGTCTCGAACGACTCGGCCTGCTCGCGCCAGTCGAGGAAGTTGGCCGGGGCGACGTCGTCGCGTTCCAGCCCCGACTCGCGGTTGTTTTCCCAGATGGTCACGATCCGATCCGCCTCGGGGTACGGAAGCGCCCGAATGACCAGGGTATCGAGCACGCTGAAGATGGCGCTGGCCGCCCCGATGCCGAGCGCGATGACGATGACTGCGACAAGGGTGAACCCGGGGCGGCCGAGCAGCTGTCGGGCGGAGAACTTCAGGTCGTGTATCAGCTCGTCCATCGGAGCCTGCCTTCAGATGTTCATTCGGCGCGCAGGGCGACCAGGGGGTCGACGCGCGTTGCCCGCACCGCCGGCAGAACGCAGGCGAGGAGCGCGACTCCCGCCAGCAGGGCGACGACGGCGGCAAAGGTGGCCGGGTCGGTCGGACCCACCTCGAACAGCAGGCTGGCGAGGAGCCCGGTGCTCAGCATCGCCAGCACCGCGCCGAGCGCCAGCCCGGCCGCGGTGAGAGTCATTCCCTGCCGGATGATGAGGCGCAGCACGTCGCCCCTCTGGGCGCCGAGCGAGATCCGGAGGCCCACCTCGCGCGTTCGCTGGGCGACGCTGTAGGCGAGCACGCCGTAGATGCCGATCGCCGACAGGACCAATGCGATGGTGGCGAACAACCCGATCAGCGTCGTCCGAAAGCGCTCGGAGGCGACCTCGTCCGTGCGGATCTCGGCCAGCGTGGCGACCCCTTCGATCGGCAGGTCCGGATCGACCGCCCAGATCTCCCGCTGGATGGCCGGGAGCAGCGTCTCCACCTCGACCTCGCCCCCGACCACGATGTTCATGTCCGAGAAGGGGAACTGGGGGTGCGAGAAATACAGGGCGGTGGGCACGGACTCGGCGAGGCCGTCCATCTTCACGTCCCCCACCACGCCCACGATCTCGTACTCGTATGGCAGCTTCTCCCACCACGGTCCCCGCTCGACCACGTGCCCGAGCGCGTTTCCGCCCGGGAAGAAGGTCCGTTCGAACGACTCGTTCACGACCACGACTCCCGGAGACTCCGCTCCATCGGTCTCCGCGATATCTCGCCCCTTGAGCAGCCGCATGCCGACGGTGCGGAAGTAGCCCGGCGTGACCGGGCGCAGGCGGGCCTCGGGGCGCTGGCCCTCGGGCGGCTCCAGCACACCCGGGATGAAGAAGCTCGACTCCCAGCCGCCCGACAGCGGGTGCATGTAGGCGGAGGCCACCGTCGTCACGCCCGGGAGCGCCTCGATCCGGCGCTCCGCCTCTTCGTAAAAGGCCACCACCCGCCGTCCATCCGGTTCGCCGCGCTCCCAGTACTTGCCGACCGGAAGCGCGAGCGGAACGACGAGCACGTTCTCGGCCGAGAAGCCCGCGTCCACCCGTTGGAGACGCAGGAAGCTGTTGACGAGCAGGCCCGCCGCCACCGTGGCCACCAGGGCGAGCGCCACCTCGACCACCACGACGCCGCGCGACAGCCGTCCGCGCGCCCGCCCGACCGGGTAGCGCCCACCCTCCTTGAGTCGGGATTGCAGGTCGGCTCGGGCAGCGTTCAGGCTCGGAAAGAGGGCGAACACGGTTCCGGTGACCGCGGTCACCAGGAAGGCGAACGCCAGCACCCGGCCGCTCAGGGTCACCTCGTCGAGTCGCGCGATCCCCCCGGGGGAGAGCGCCCGGAGCAGCTGGATGCCGGCGGCGGCGACCGCCACGCCGGCCAGGCCGCCGAGGGCCGTCAGGACGAGACTCTCGGTGCCGAGCTGGCGCAGGATGTGGCGCCGACCCGCCCCCAGCGCGCTGCGCACGGCGACCTCCTGGCCCCGCTCGGTCGAGCGGGTGAGCAGCAGGTTGGCCACGTTGGCGCAGGCGATGAGCAGGACGAGCCCCACCATGCCGAAGATCGTCCACAGGGTGGCGCGCAGGTCGCCGACCACCGTTTCCTGGAGCGACTCCAGATACGCGGTCCGGTTGGTGTTGGTCTTCGGGTAGTCGGCCTCGAGACGGGCGGCGATCGCGACCACTTCGGCATTCGCGGCCTCCGATTCCACCCCCTCCCGCAGCCGCGCCAGCGGCAGGATGCGGTGCGCGCCCCGAGGGTCCTGGCCGTATTCGGGCACGAGCGGCGCGTACAGGTCGCCGTCGGCCCACCCGATGCCCCGCGGGAGGACGCCGACGACCTCGAATGGCTTGCCGTCCAGGGTGAGCGCGCGGCCCACGATGTCCGGCTCGGCACCCAGCCGATTCGTCCAGAAGGCATGGGAGAGGACCGCCACATCGGGCGCCCCGGGCCGATCGTCTTCCGCGAGCAGGCCTCGGCCGCGGGCCGGACCGACTCCGAGGAGCGGGAACAGGTTCCAGGTTACGCGGGTGATCGACACGCGGGTCGGATCCCCGCCGTACTCCGTAAGGCTGGCGTCTTGCAGGCTCGAGGCAGCTAGTGCCTCGAACGACTCCGCCTGCTCCTCGAAGTCGATGAAGTCCGGATAGGAAGTCCAGTTCGACCCGGTGCGCTGGCCGCTCTCGTCGCCCCACAGAAACACCAGCCGTTCGGGATCCTCGAACGGGAACGGGCGCAGCAGGACGCCGTCGACCACCGAAAAGATCGCGGTGGTCGCCCCGATTCCGAGCGCGAGGGTGAGCATCGCGACGAGCGCAAAGCCGGGCTGCCGCCGGAGCTGGCGGAGGGCGTAGCGGAGGTCTCGAACGAAGTCGTGCATGGCGCTACTCGTGCCTGAGGGTCTGGAGCGGATCGACGCGCGTCGCGCGTCGCGCGGGAACAGCGCACGCCAGCAGCGCGGTGCCGACCAGGGTCACGGATACGAGGAGGTAGGTGGCCGGATCGAGCGGCGTGACCTCGAACAGGAGTCCGCGAAGGAGACGGGTCAGCCCGACCGCCACAGCCAGGCCGATTGCCAGCCCGATGGCGGACAGGACGAGTCCGCGGCGGAGGACGAGTCGGAGCACATCCGGCGCCGACGCGCCGAGCGCCATGCGAATCCCGATCTCCGCGCGCCGCTGCGCGACGCTGTACGACAGCACGCCGTAAATGCCCTGGATCGCGATCAGCAGCGCGATGACGGCGAACGCCGCCAGCAGCGCGGCGGTGAACCGCTGCGGGGCCACCGAGTCGGAGATGAGCTCGTCCATGGCCGCGATCTGGTCGAACGGCAGCGTGGGGTCGACCGCCCACACGGCCCGCTTGATCGCGTCGGTGAGAGCGGCGGGGTCTCCGCGGCCGCGCGCGACCAGCGTGCCGAAACGGGCCCACTCCATCTGTCGCTGCGGGTACGGAATGTAGAGGGTGCTCACGTCGGGACCGGCGAGCGAGTTCTGCCGTACGTCGGCGGCCACACCCACCACGGTCAACCAGTGCGGCTCGTCCGTCAGAAGGGTTGCGACGCGCTTGCCGATCGGGTCCTGGTCTGGCCAGAACTCGGCCGCGAACGACTCGTTCACGATCGCCACCGGGAGCGCGTCGCCCCGGTCGTCGGGCGTGAAAGCCCGCCCGCGCAGAATCGATACGCCCATGGTCGCGAAGTAGTCGCCCACGACCGGTCGGATGCGCGCGCCGGGCCGCTCGCCGGGCGCGGGAGGCGGTCGGTCGTCGAACGCGAGCGAGTTCCCGATCTGGCCGAAGCCGGTCAGCGGCGCGCCGATTATGAAGGCGCCCTTCTCCACTCCCGGTTCGGACTCGAGCTGCTCGACCATGCGGGCGAAGGCCACGTCCTGCACCTCCGGATCCCCGTATCGCGACTCGGGCAGCACGAGGCTCGCCGTGATGATGCGTTCCGGCTGGTAGCCGAGTTCGACCGAGCGGAGGGCGAGAAAGCTGCGCACCAGCAGCCCGGCCCCGATGAGCAGCACCAGCGCCAGCGCCATCTCCGAGATCACGAATCCGTTGAGGAACCGAAGGCGCCCGCGGCCGGCGGAGCTCCGCGTGCCACTCCGGTTGAGCAGCTCGGCCGGATCCCGTCTCACCGCCTGCGCGGCGGGCGCGAAGCCGAACAGGAGGGCGGTGGCCAACGAGAGGGCCAGGGTGAAGCCGAGCACGTTCCGGTCGAGTCCGATCTCTCCCGCCCGCGGCAGTCCCTCCGGCCCGACGGCCACCAGGAAGTCGGTGCCCCACACGGCGACCAGGACTCCCAGCGCGCCCCCGGCGAGCGCGAGCAGGATCGCCTCTCCCATCGTGGACCAGGCGATCCGGGCTCGACTCCCCCCCATGGCCATGCGCACGGCCACCTCCGCCTCGCGGGCGGTCGCGCGCACGAGGATGAGGCTCGCCACGTTCACGCACGCGATGAGGAGCACCAGAGCGACGGCCGCAAAGATGATCCACAGGATGGGGCGCGCGTTGCGGGTGATGAAGTCGCGCAGCGGTACGACCTCCAGCAGCTTGGCCTGATTGGTGTCCGGGTACTCGGCGGCCAACCGTTCGCTGACTGCCGTGATGTCGGCCTGCGAGCCGCGCAGATCGACACCGGCCTTCAGGCGGGCGATCGCCTCGAAGTTGTTCGTCCCCCGCTCTGCGAGCGCCCACGGGGTCGCGACCGCCACCGGCACCCATACATCGGTGCCGATGGTGAACAGGTCGAACTCCGACGGCATGATGCCGACGATCGTGTACGGGACGTCGCTGAGCGAGACGCTGCGGCCGACCGTCGCCGGGTCCTCGCCGAACCGGCGGCGCCAGAACCCTTCGCTGATGACCGCGACGGCGGTTCCGCCTTCGATATTGTCCGCATCGGTGAGAACACGCCCGAGCAGCGGTCGGGTCTGGAGGACGCGGAAGTAATCCGGCTCGACGACCGAGCCGATGACGCGCTCCGGCTCGCCGCCTCCGGTGAGGTCGAAGGCCCAGTACGGGATAAAGAGGGCCAGCTCGTCGAACGAGCGCGTCTGCGCCCGCAGATCTCGGCCGTCCGGAATCGCAACGTCGGCCTCGGTGTCCCCCTGGCGCGGGAGGAAGACCAGGCGCTCGCTGTCAGGGAATGGCAGGGCGCTGAGGACGACTCCGTTGACGACGGAGAAGATGGCCGAATTGGCGCCGATGCCGAGGGCGAGGGTGAGGACGGTGAGGACGGTGAAGGCGGGAGCGCGGGCCAGGCGGCGGCCGGCATGGCGGAGAGTGCGCAGAAAGCTCGCCATCGGTCACCTCCTGCCCCCGGGAACGGCGGCCACCGCGGGCATCACGAGCCGATCTCCCAGCCGCTCTCTCGCAGCTCCTCGATCGCCCGGGCCGGGTGCTCTTCCTCCTCCACGATCCGACCGTCGAACAGATGGATCGTGCGTTCGGCGTACTCGGCGTAGCGGGGGTCGTGCGTCACCATGCAGATGGTGGCGCCTTCCTCGTGCAGCTCCTTGAGGAGATCCATGACCGCGCCGCCGTTGCGGGAATCGAGGTTCCCGGTCGGCTCGTCGGCCAGCAGGATAAGCGGGTCGCCGACAACGGCGCGCGCCACCGCCACCCGCTGCTGCTGCCCGCCCGAGAGCTGGGCCGGGTAGTGGTTTCGCCGGTGGGACATCCCGACCCGCTCGAGCGCCTCGAGCGTGCGCTCCTTGCGCTCGCCGCCCGGCATGCCGTCCCGGTAGGTGAGCGGAAGCTCGACGTTCTCGTACACGGTCAGGTCGCCGATGAGGTTGAAGGCCTGAAACACGAACCCGATATGCCGGTTGCGGATGCGGGCCCGCTGCGACGCGCTCAGCTCGGCCACCGGCTGCTCATCGAGCCGGTACTCTCCCTCGGTGGGCGTATCCAGCAGACCGAGCAGAGAGAGCAAGGTCGACTTTCCACACCCGGAGGGGCCGGCAATGGAGAGGAACTCGCCCTCGGGAATCTCGAGGTGGATGTCGGAGAGGGCGTGCGTCTCCACCTCTTCGGTGAAGAACACCTTGCGGACGCCCTCGAGCTCGATCAGCCCGCGTGCCGCCTGTGCGTTCGATCCGTTCTTGCTCATAGCCTCACCTTGATTGCCGAGTCTGTCAGCGGATGCGAACCCGATCCGCGTCGTCCCACCGCGACATGTCCGTGATGATGATCACGTCCCCTTCCGACAGCCCCTCCAGCACCTCGATCTGGTTCACCGAGCTGCGGCCGAAGCGAACCGTCGCGCGGGCGGCTTCCTTCTCGTCCTTGGACACCTTGAACAGGCTGACCGCGCTGTTGGCCTGACCGTAGGCCGGTCGATCGACGAACAGCACGTCCTCCAGCCGCTCGAGCTCGATGGTGCCGTCCACGCTCAGGTCGGGACGGGCGCCCGGCGGCAGCTCCTCCTCGAGGCGCACCTCCACCAGCACCGAGCCATTCTGGACGTTCGGGTCCACGCGTCGCACCGAGCCGCGGATGGAGTCGGTGCGCGTGTCGATGATGGCGGCCTGCCCGATGGTGACGTCGCGCGCCTGCGTCTCCGGAATGCGCAGCTCCGCCTTGAGGCGACCGGGCTGGGCGACCCGGGCGAGGGATGTTCCCGGCTGCACCCACTCGCCGACCTCGAGGGTCAGATCCTGGATGATGCCGGAGGCACCCGCCACCACCTGCATGGACTCGACGCGGCGCTCCTGGTAGGCGACGATCGACTCGAGGCGCGCCACCTGCTCCCGCTGTACGGCGAGCTGGCTCTCCACCGTCTCTTCCAGCAGAGCGAGCCGCGCTCGCTCGGTTTCCAGCCGAATCTCCGCCGCCCGGGCGCGCTCGATGGCCCGACTCGCCTCGTTGCGCGACACCGTCTCGTTGGTCACCAGGCGCTCGAACGCGTCGGCCTCGCGCCGGGCGTCCTGATAGTCCGCCTCCGCGGTCGCCATCGCCGCGCGCTGCTGGAGCACCGAACTGCCGAGCGAGCGACGCAGTTCGATCAGCCCGGCCCGGGCCGCGGTCAGCTGCTGCTGGGCCTGGAGCGCCTCGAGCTCGACGTCGGGGTTGGAGAGGACGACGAGCAGCGAGCTGTCCGTCACCTCGGCACCGGGATCCTTGAGCACCTGCTCCACCCGTCCGCCGGTGAGCGCGGAGACGTACACGAGCTGTTCGGGCACCAGCGTGCCCGGACCCCGGACCTCGCGCACGAAGGAGCCTCGCTCGACCGTGCCGAACAGAAGGATGTCCCGGTCGACGGAGGGGGCGGCGGGCTCGAGCCGCGCGAGGAAAAAGGTGATGAGGAGCACGCCGACGATCGCGAGCCCGATGAGCAGGTTGCGGCGCCTCTTGCTCTTCGGGCCGCGCTTGACGTCCATCCCCGGTCCGCCGGTTCCGAGATCGATGCGCGATCCGCGCCGCGCCGTGTCGTCCGCGGATCCGTCGACCTTCTCCTCGGACGAGATGCGCATGCGGGAGCGGCGGCGACGCGTGCCGACCTGCGGCTCACCGTCGTCCCGCTTCTCCGGCTCTTCCTTGGCGCCTCTGACCAGTTTCACTCGGGCGTCTTCGTCATCTCTGGCGGTTCGTCGCGCGGTCGGGACTCGGCCGCGCGCCGCCACACTCACAAGGCAACCCGCGTGCCGGCCGGTGCCGCCGGCTTAACTCCCATCAGAGTTGGACGTTAGGAGACCCCGACGGGTTGGAAGCCGCCGCCGGCGCTGTGCGGTATCGGGATGCCCGGCTCGAAACCGGACGGTCCCCGGGCGCGCGTCCCTACTCCGTGCGCAGCGCCTGGTGGGGATCCAGACGCGCGGCCCGAACGGCGGGGGCGAGGGCGGCGGCGATCGCCGTCAACAGGAGGAGGGAGCCGACGGCGACGAACACGGCCGGATCCTGCGGGCTGACCTCATACAGCAGACCGGCCAGGAGGCGCGACAGCCACAGAGCCGTCGCCAGACCGACCAGCAGGCCGGCGACGGCGACGACCAGGGCCCGCCGCAGGACGAGGCCGATCACGTCCCGCCCGGTGGCGCCGAGAGCCAGGCGCACGCCGATCTCGGCCGTCCGGCGCCCGACGAAGTAGGAGATCACGCCGTAGATGCCGAGCGCCGCCAGCGCCACCGCGGTCCCGGCGAACAGGAGCACGAGCAGAGTGAAAAACCTCGGCTGAGCGACCTGCGCTCCGACATGGGCCTTCATCGCTTGGACGCTCCCGATCGGCTGGTTCGGGTTCACGGCCCAGATCGCCTCGCGGACCTCTTCCGCCAGCGTCATCGGGGCCAACGTCGTCCGCACGTAGATGGTGAACTTCGAGCGTCGGAAACCGGCCGACAGGACGTAGGCCCCGCTCGGGGTGCCCGCGGTGAGACCTTCGTGCCGCACGTTCTCCACCACTCCCACCACTCGGAACGGGGTGTCGCCCAGATACAGCTCCCGGCCGACGGGGTCATCCGCCTGCCATACCTGATCGGCCAAGGCGCGGTTGACGATCAGGGCCGTCTCCGGGTCGGAGGCGGTGAAGGACCGCCCGCGCAGGACCGGAATCCCCAGCGTTTCGAAGTAGCCGGGGGTGACGATCTGGACGCCGGCCACGGGGTGCGCCTCCAACGGCGGTCCGGCCACGTCCCGACGCTCGAACCCGTACGGCTCGCCGGCCGCGGCGAGCGGGGCCTCCTCGCTGGCGCCGACCGCGGTCACGCCGGGGACGGCCTCGATGGCGGCAAACAGCGCGGCGTGGTACGCAAGGTAGTTCTCCTTGCGGTCGTCCGGAATCTGGAGGTCTACCACCAGGATCCTGTCCCGCTCGATACCCGGATCGATATGGAGCAGAGTCCAGAAGCTCTTCAACATCAAGCCGGCGCCGACGACCAGCGCCGCCGCCAGGGCCACCTCGCCCACTACCAGGGCGTTCCGGAGTCGCCGTCCCCCCCCGATCGCGGCGCCGCGCCCTCCGTGCAGGACGTCGCCGGGCCGCGAGCGCGCCGCGCCAAGCGCCGGGGCGAGGCCGAACAGGAGCCCCGTGCCGACCGCTGCGATGACGGCGAACGCCGCCACCCGCGCGTCGAGTCCGATCTCCTCCACGCGCGGAATGGTGCCGGCGCTGAGGGCCGTCAGGACGCGCACCGCGACAGCCGCCAGGCCGAGGCCCGCCGCGCCGCCGACGAGGGCGAGGACAAGACTCTCGACCAGAGTCTGCCGGACCAGTCGACCGCTCGAGGCGCCGATGGCGACCCGAATCCCCATCTCCCGCTCCCTGGCCGTCATGCGGACCAGCATCAGATTGGCCACGTTGGCGCAGGCGATGAGGAGCACGAGTCCGGTAGCCACGAACAGAAGGACGAGCGCGGGCCGCACGTCGGCGACGAGGACATCCTGGAGCGGCACCAGCTCCGCCCGATCCCACCCCTCGTTCGAATCGGGGTACTCGCCGGCGAGACGGGCGAGGATTTCGGCCGTCTCGCGCGCCGCCGTCTCCCGCGTCGCCGACGGCGCCAGCCGCCCCACCACCTCCATCCACCGCAGACCGCGCACGTGAGGGATGTGGGCATCGGTGATGCGCGAGATGGGAATCCACACGTCGACCTCCGGCGACGGGAGACGGAAGTCGGGCGGCATCACCCCCACCACGGTCATCGGATCGCCGTCCATGTTCACCGTCCGGCCGACGATCGATTCGTCGCCCCCGTACCGGCTCATCCAGAGGCGATGACCGAGCACCACGAGGCGGTCCTCCCCCTCGGCGAGATCCGCGGAGTCGAAGGCACGCCCGGCGATCGCTCCCTGCCCGAGGAGACGGAAGAAGTCCTCCGACACGGTGGCCACCGACAGCTGCGCCGGCGGACCGTCGCCGATCAGATTCCTCGATGAAACGTAGAAGGCCGACAGGTCGCGCAACGCGGTCGATTCGCGCTTCAGGTCCTCGAAGTCCTGCGGCGAGAACGCGCCCCAGCTGTTCTGCCATCCGCCCTCGGGCGGCAGGTGGGCGACCTGCACGATCCGGTCCGGCTCGTAATACGGGAGGGCCCGGAGCAGCACGCCATCGAGCACCGAGAACAGGGCCGTCGTGCCGCCGATCCCGAGGGCCAGGATGAGGACGACGACCGCGGTGAAGCTCGGATTGTTGGCCGCGGTGCGAAACGCGAAGCGCGCGTCCTGGGCGATCGAGCCGAGACGGACCTTCATCTTTTCCCTCCTCATCCTCCTCCGATCGACCTCGGCGCACCGCCGTCGCCACGCCCGCGGATCGCCGAAGCGCCGGAGCGCCTCCGCGCGCGCCGCGTCGGCGGTGAGGCCCTCTGCCGTCGCCAGCTGCTCGGCGCGCGCCGCGATATGGAACTCGAGCTCCTCGTCGATGCCGGCGTCCGCGCCGCGGAGAAAGAGGAAATCCCGCAACCGGAGCTGCCGCCGCGGCACCCAGCTCCGACTCATGCCGGCCTCCCCTCCAGCACCAGCGCTATCAGCCGCACGATGCGGCCCCATTCGCTCACCCGCCGGCGCAGCTCGCGCTCGCCCGTTTGCGAAAGACGGTAGAAGCGGGCGCGACGGTTGTTCTCGGACACACCCCACTCCGCCTCGAGCCATCCCTTCGCGTGCATGCGGTGAAGGGCGGGGTAGAGAGCGCCCTCCTCGACGTGCAGTTCCTCGCCCGTCACCTGCTCGAGATGGCGGAGAATCCCGAAACCGTGGTTCGGTCCCCAGGCGAGCGCCTTGAGGATCAACATGTCGAGGGTGCCCTGAAGCACCGGCACCCTTTCCAATGTGTGTGGCATGGCGGTCTCGTCTCTGGTCGCGGGCGAGCGCGCCGGCACCGGCCTCGCCCCTGTGTGATGCACTAAACTGGTGTCCAAAGTTTGTACCCTAAGTTGATTAGGGTACGCGCCAGCGTAGTGTACGCCGCTTCACCTAAACCGTCAAGGGGAAGGGCTGTCCTCGACCGCCAGGACCAGCCCTCCGTCCGTTGCCTCAATGCCTACCCTCTAAGCATATTGTCGAACATGGAACTCCCGGACGAGGTACGAGAGCGCTTCCGGCAGTATGGCAGGTCCGGTGGCCGACGGCGCGCGGCCCGCATGTCGCCTGCGGCGCGAACCGCCGTCGCACGCCGCGCCGCGACAGCGCGCTGGATTCGCCATCGGTTCGGCGCGGCGAGCTTCGAGCAATTGGGTCTGCCCGGCGGCGAAACGGTCGACGCCGGGTTGAGGGACCTCGCATACGGCCGGGCCACACGGGAGAGCCTGGCCGTGTCGCTCGCCGCACCTCGGCTGCGCCGCGAGGGGGTCCCGATCGGTGAGGCCCTGGAAGATCCGGAGCGCCGTCTGTTCGAGTCGCTCTCGCGAACCGAGGGCGACCTGGCCCACGCCCGCTACAACGCCTACCTGCGGCAGCTGGTCTCATTCGCCGATGCTTGCCGTCTGGCCCGCCTCGATCGGAGGTCTCGTGCGACGTGAGCTCACCCGTGAGACACTGCGAGAGCTGATGGAAGAGCTGGCCCGCACGGCTCCGGCTCGCGAGTCGTATCGCGTCTACGTCGTCGGCGGTGGTACGGCGGTCGTCGCCGGATGGCGAGCCTCGACCGTCGATGCCGATCTCTACGCCGAGCGGGAGGAGGTCTTCCGCGATGTTCAGGGGATCAAGGATCGCCTTCAGCTGAACATCGAGTTCGCGAGGCCGGAACAGTTCGTCCCGCCGCTCGCCGGGAGCGCCGACCGACATCTCTTCATCGAGCGTGTGGGCAACATCGACTTCTACCATTACGACCCCTGCGCGCAGCTCCTGTCCAAGATCGTCCGCGGCTTTCGCAAGGATCTGCTGGATGCCGAGCGTTTCGTGACGAGCGGCATGGTCGACCCGCGTCGGTTTCGAGAGTTGGTCGACCAGATTCCCGATTCGGCGTACGCGAGATACCCCGCCCTGAGCCGAGAATCGGTGCTCGCGGCTGTTGATGAAGTCCTCCCCGGGCCCGCGGCCTAAACGCCGTCTTCGCGATCGGCTCCCGCTCGAGCAGGTGCCGGATCGCGCCCAGCGTCTGGTGCGGCCCGTCCGCCGAGGTCGAGGAGCCGGCCGTTGTGCGAGAGTTCTAGCGTCGCCGAACTTCAGGAGCGCGGTTCATCCGGGCGCCCCTTGCGCGACGTCCACGGCCCACCCTCAGGGAGCGGGATCTCCCCGCACGAACCGTTCGCGCGACGACGAGGAGACCCCGCTGCGAAGCGAGGAGGCTCCTCGTCCAAAGCGCGTGGTGAGGAGGGGAGACCCGCTCCCCCTCCGGCAAGAGCGAACTCGCGACCCTCGACTCTGTGGCGGACAGGTGCGAGTCCGGAAGCGAACAGGTCATCCCAGCTTCGAACGCGGTCGTCGCGTTCTTGCCGCGCGTCGTTCGCGTGTAACTCCCTATGTCGCCGGACTGTAGCGTGTGCGGCTGTCAGACCGTCGGCTGGCACCGCGGTTGCCTGTAGATCGAGACGGACCGGCCGACAGTTCGAGACGGACCGGCCGGCAGTCGGGGACCGGCGCGAGAGTCGTCACCACGGACACCACGAACAACGAGGACGATGGACATGGGACGCTGGATCGCAGGACTGGCAGGGGACGGGCGGCTCGCGGTGCGAGGGCTGCTCCGCAGCCCGGGATTCACCGTGGTGGGCCTGCTCACTCTCGCACTCGGCCTCGGGGGAAGCGCCGCCATCTACACTCTCCTCGACGGCATCGTGCTCGATCCGCTCCCGTATCCGCACGCCGATCGCTTGGTCGGTCTGACGAACGAGGTACCGGGCGTCTCCGCCGATGCCGAGTGGAACATGTCCACCGCCCAGTACGTCTACTTCAGCGAGTACGCGACCTCGCTCGAAACGATCGGCCTGTACCGCGGCTACGGCGCCAACATCCAGACGCCCGAAGGACCGCGGCGAGCCCGGCTCCTGCGGGTCACGGCGACCGTGTTTCCCCTCCTCGGCGCGCGCGCCCTGCACGGCCGCCTGCTGACGGAAGAAGACGACGGCCCCGGGGGCTCACCGGTGGCGGTGCTCTCACACGGCTTCTGGCGCAGTCAATACGGAGATGACGCGTCCGTCGTCGGCCAGACGATCCGCATCGACGATCGTCCCGTCGAGGTCATCGGCGTGCTCGAGCCGGGTGTCCGCATGCCGGGCTCGATTCCCGGCGCCGAGGCGGAGATCTGGATCCCGATGGGGATCGATCCGAACGGATCGTTCGGGAATAACCATGTATTCCCGATGTTCGCCCTGTTGGCCGAAGGAGCGGACGAGGCCTCGGCGGAGGCGGAGCTCGAGCGACTGACGGCCCAGCTTCCCGATCGCTTCCCGAATGCGTACTCGCAGTCGTTCTTCGAGCGCTACGGCTTCCGCACTCAGGTGACTCCGCTCAAGCAGCATGTCGTGGGCGCTGTGTCGCGCAACCTGTGGATCCTGTTCGGGGCGGTCGGGCTGGTGCTGCTGATCGCTGCTGCCAACGTCGCCAACCTGTTCCTGGTACGCATGGACGGGCGAGAGCGGGAGCTGGCCATCCGGAACGCCCTCGGAGCGGGCCCGTGGACGATCGCCCGACACGTGCTGGCCGAGAGCTGGGTCCTCTCCCTCGCCGGCGGGGGACTGGCACTCCTGGCGGGCGTGTCGGGAGTGCCCGCCCTGTTGTCGATTGCCCCGAACTCGCTGCCGAGACTCGAAGGGCTCGCCATGGACGGCGAGACGATCGCGTTTACGCTGCTCCTCAGTCTCCTGATGGGAGCGGCGATCGCGGCGTACCCGCTCGTCCGGCATGCGCGGCAGCGCGGCTCGTACCAGGTGGCCACCGGCGCACGGGCGGACACCGGCGGCCGCGATCGTCAGCGGCTGCGGGCCGGCCTCGTGGTCGGGCAGCTCGCCCTCGCCCTCACCCTCGTCACCGGAGCCTGGCTTTTGGTCGAGAGCATGCAGCGCCTGAACGCGATCGACGCGGGCGTCGACGCGGAGGGGATGCTGACGGCCGGGATTTTCCTCTCTCCGGAGCGTTACGAAGACGACGCCGCCATGTGGGGCGCGTACCGGCAGATCCTGGACCGGGTGCGGGCGGTGCCCGGCGTGAGCGGCGCCGGCATGACCAGCGAGCTTCCGGTGCTGGGCGGCTTCGGCTGCACCGTCCAGGGCTTCGAGGACACGAGAGTCTACGATCGGCTCCAGGACGCGGGACTCACGACCTGCGCGGGACAGGAGCCGACGACCCCGGGTTACTTCGAGGCGGCCGGCATCCCCCTGCTCCAGGGCCGCACCTTCACCAATGCAGACAACGACAACCCGGCGACCGGAGCGGTGGTGGTGAGCCGGGCGTTCGGGGAGCGCTTCTGGCCGGGCGAGAACCCGATCGGCAAGGCGGTCGCGCCGAGCGGGCGTACGGAGGGGCCGTTCTACCAGGTGGTCGGCGTGGTGGGCGATGTCCCGGCCGGCAGCCTCGATGGCGAGGACGCGATCGCCGTCTACTACCCGATCGTCCACCACCCGGAGACACCCGGCAACTGGGGCGGCTGGTGGCCGCTCAACATGAGCCTCGTGGTGCGAACCGACCTCGCCGATCCGCTCGCGCTCGCCGCGCAGATTCGGCGCGCCGTGCAGGAGGTCGACCCGTCGATCCCGGTGGCGCACGTGGCCCCCATGGAGCAGATCATCGGAGCGTCCACGGCCCGTTTCCGCTTCACATCCGTCCTCCTCGGCATCGCGGCCGCGGTCGCCCTGATTCTCGCCGTGGTCGGTCTGTACGGGGTCGTCTCCTACGTCGTCAGTCGCCGCACGCGGGAGATCGGCATCCGCATCGCGATCGGGGCACGGCCAGGCGACGTGCGGCGCACAGTTGTCGGCCGCTCGCTCCTTCTGGTTGCGGTCGGGCTGGCCGCCGGTCTGGTTCTGGCGCTCGCCACCACGCGGCTGATGCAGGGTCTGCTGTACGGCGTCGAGCCCACGCATCCGGTCGCCTTCGTCGGCGCGGCCGCCGTGTTGGCCGCCGTCGCACTGCTGGCGAGCTGGATTCCGGCGCGGCGCGCCGCGAGTGTCGACCCGATGGAGGCGCTCCGGTTCGAGTGAGCTCGCCAAAGGAGCGCGATGACCGACCTGAAAAGAGATTTCGCAGGATCAACGAGGGCGCGTGAAATGCATGCGCCACAGGGTTGACCACTGGTCGGTGTCCGCAGGCGTGACGCTGAGTGCCCACTGAAACGAGCGTTGGGTCATTTCTGAGAAGGTGATCCGGACCACGATGCGCCCGCTGGTCGATCCCATCGCTCGCAGGAACTCGCCGCGTCCTTCCGCGAACCGGCCGCTGAAGGCGGGCCCGAACCGGGGTGTGCGGGAATCCATCCAGCTGATGCTCCACAGGTCCGCATCCGGGTCGTAGGCGCGTACGCTGATGCCGTACAGGGAATCCGGCTCCGTCATCCCCTGCCAGTAGAACTGCACCACGCCTTCCCACCGCTCGAGCAGCGCGCATCCCTGGAGTACCTCGGTCACCGTCGAGCGGGCCGGAAAGTGCCGATACGACCCGTCGCTCTGGAGAATCTCCTGATCGATCGACCACTCGCCGAGGAAGAAGTCGAACTGTCGGTGTCCCTCCTCGACGCACGCCTCCGGGATGGAGGAACCCGACGCGGCGACGCCGACGGCGAGTAGGGAGACGGTACTCGTCAGCAGAGTGAGTCGGACCGAGGACGCGGTCAGATGTACGGCTGTCACCCCCTCTCGGGGCGGGTGTGCGGAGTCGTGATTCGGTGGCTCACGCCAGAGGTCTTAGCAGGTCGTCGCGGTAGCCGCGACTGACCCGCAGTTGGGTGCCGTCGTCCAGAATCGCCACGTAGTCGCCGCTGAACCACGGCTGTACCTCGCGGATGCGCCCGACGTTGACGACCGTCGATCGGTGGATGCGGACGAAAACGGCCGGATCGAGCTGGTCGAGGATCCCGCTCAGCGGCCCACGAACGCGAAACGACTCCTCTCCGGAGTGGACGTTCACGTAGTTGCCTGCTGCCTCCAGCCAGTCGACCTCGCGGGTTGTAAGGAAACGGTACGAATCGCCCTTTCGCACCAGCAGCCGTCGAGCGAACAGACCTCCCCGGCCATTGCCGGGCGGGCTCGTGCCGGCGCCGTTTCGCTTCGCCTCGTACGCGTCCAGCAGTCGTGACAGGCGAACGTGCAGCTCTTCCCGCGAATGCGCCCGCAACCACGTTCTGGCTCTCTCCACCGCGCGCGCGAACCGGCCGTCGTCGAACGGCTTGAGGACGTAGTCGAGTGCACATGCATCGAAGGCTTGAAGCGCGAATTCGTCGTGTCCGGTGACGAAGACGGTGGCGGGCATTCGATCGGTCCCGATCGCCGCGATCAGATCGAAGCCCCCGAGCTCGGGCATCTGAACGTCCAGAAAAACGAGATCGGGAGCCAGGTCGCGGATCGCCTGCACCGCCGCCCACCCGTCGCCGCATTCGGCGACCACGCTGACGTCGGGCTCGCGACCGAGGGCGATCCGGATCGAATCCCGGGCGAGGGGCTCATCGTCCACGATCAACGCTCGGATCGATGGTTCGGTCACGTCTGTCCTCCAGACCGGCCGGCTCCGGTACCGGCTCGACCGGCTCCGGCAATAGCCCGACCGGTTGCCGGTGCAGGGGCAGCTCGACGCGCACCTCCACGCCCATCCCCGACAGGTCGCTCACCGCGAGCGACGCCGCCCGCCCGTACAGGAGGTGCAAGCGTTCGCGCGTGTTGCTCAGTCCAACACCTTCACCCGGCTCTGTGTTTCCTTCGACCAGTCCCGGACCGGTGTCGCGAACCAGTAGCCTCAAGCGCTCGCCGACCGGATTGGCGCGAACGGTGATCTCGACCGGATTGCTGCTCGCTGCCACTCCGTGCCGCACCGCGTTCTCGACCAGCGGTTGAATCAGCAGGGTCGGAACGAGCGCCCCCATCACCTCCGCGTCGATATCGACCTCGACCCGCAATCGGTCGCCGAAGCGCACCTCCTCGATTTCCACGTAGCGGCGGAGCAGATCGAGCTCTTCCCGAAGGGGGATCTCGTGCTTCAGGTCCGATCGCAGGCTGAGACGGAGCAGGTCGGCGAGCCTCGCCATCATGTGGAGCGCCGCCTCGTTCTCTCGACGACGCACGTAGCCCGAGACTGCGTTCAGTGAGTTGAACAGAAAGTGCGGATTGAGCTGGCGGGCCAGCGCACTCAACCGCGCCTCGGCCATCCGGGTCGCCAACCTGGCGCTTCGCGCCTCCAGCCTCGCGGTCGCGATCTCGCGATCACGCAAGCGGCGGTAGTAGTCGAGCGCCCAGAAGCCCCCGATCAGAGCCGCGCCGGTGAACAGCTCCGCCATGGAGAAGCGGAAGAAGAAGCTGGCGAAGCGCCGCTCGACCCTACCGAGCGAGATGTCGGGCAGCCGGCCGAACAGGTTGCCGTACAGCTCGAACACGACGGAGGTGAGGCCGAGATGGATGAGGGCGAAGGCGGCCGCGCCCACCGTGACGGCCGCGACCGCGCGCACCGTACTCCCGCCGGCGGGGAGCGCGCGCCGGGCGAACCATCCGGCGACCGGCGTCAGGCAAGCCCACACGGCCCACCACGGGGCCGTCTCCACCAGCACCCCGCTCCACGTCGGGTCGCCTCCGCCCACCCGAGCTTGGAGGTGATCCTTCCAGGAGTCGACGATCCACAGAAACCCCCACACCGCGATCACCACCGCCACTGCTGCGGCCCGCCGGAGAGCCGGTCGGCCGAGGTCGAGAACCGTCGTTCGTGTCGCTTGTATGGGCCGTCTCCTCGCTCGACTTCCGTGGCCCCCCGCGCCCCCGGGTCCGGCTGACGGGCCGGTACACGCGACTCGCCCCCGCGATTCGCAGCTTGCCCCTCACCCGCGCCGCCCGGCCCGCCCACGGGGCCACCAAACCGTTGCGATACCTATACTTACAAGAGCTGCTGAGGTCGACGTTTGTCAAGGCTCCCCGGGGAGTCCCGGGGACGTGATCGGCGGAGCCACGGAGGGTGCGATGAGACGTGTGATACAGGATCTGATAACGCAGATCGATTCGACCCGGATCGTTTGGATGACACTGATCCCGCTCGCCTGCGGCGGGGAGTCCCCGCCGGGTCCGCCCCCGCCGCCGGCCGACGACAGCGCGGACATCGTGGCGACGATCGCCGCCGACGATTCGGCCGCGGTCGGTGGGAGTCTGACCTACACGATCGAGGTGCGCAACGACGGACCGTCGGCCGCCACCGACGTGGTGGTGATCGATTCCCTCCCCGCATCCGTGACCGTGAATTCGATCAGTAACGGCGGCAGCGCGGACGGCCGTCAGGTGACCTGGCCGGCGATCTCCACTCTGGCCCGAAACGGGTCGCGAGAGTTCGAGGTGACGGTGACGCCCGAGACACCGGGTGACCTCAGCAGCCGCGTGTTCGCCACCGCATCCACCGACGACCCCGATCCGAGCAACAACGACGGAAGCTCGGACGACGCCTCGGTGGTGACGACGGTGATCCGCGCCGCCGACCTCCGACTGACGCACACCGGAGCCAATCTCGCCGTCCCCGGCGACACGATCACCTACACGCTCGAGATCGAGAACCTCGGCCCCTCGGACGCCGAGAACGTCCAAGTCGTCGACACGCTGCCGGCCGGGTCGCAGGCCATTTCGGTCAGTGATGGGGGCTCCGCCAGCGGTCGGGCCGTCGAATGGCCGACGACCGGAACGCTGGCCGGCGGCGAGAGCCTTACCTACACCGTCACCGCGATCGCCCCCGCCGTCGGGCCGGCGGTGGCGAGAGCAGCCGCCGCCGCAGCGACCGCGGACCCACAGCCCGGCAACAACAGCTCGACCGGGGTCACTTCGCAGGTCCGAACCGTGATCACCTTCGGCGTCATCTACTCGATCACCGGCGAGGCGGCGGGCGACCAGTTCGGGTGGCTGGTCGAGAATCTGGGCGATGTGGACGGCGATCTGGTGCCCGACTTCGTGGCCACCGCTCCCACCAGCGGCGCGGGAGGCCAGAACGCGGGACGCGCGTACGTCTACTCGGGTGCCACCGGGACCGAGCTGTATCGCCTGACCGGCCAGGCCGGAGAACGCTTCGGATCCGGCGTGGACATGGCCGGTGACATCGATGGCGACAACGTGCCTGACCTGATCGTCGGCGCGCCGGGAATCGGGTCGGGGAGCGCCTACGTGTACTCCGGCGCCAGCGGCGCCCTGATCCGCATGCACCAGGGCGAGAACGCGGGCGACCAGTTCGGCTGGGCGGTCGGGCGGGCGGGCGACGTGAACAACGACGGTCGGGACGACGTGCTGGTGGGGGCCATCAATCATTCGACCGTCGGCGCCAGCGCCGGGCGGGCGTACGTCTTCTCCGGTCTCGACGGCTCCTTGATCCACGCGCTCGACCCGGCCGTCGCGGGCGCCAACTTCGGGCACGCGGTGGGCGGCGTCGGCGACCTGAACGCGGACGGCTTCGACGACCTGGCGATCGGCGCGCCCGGCACGGGCGGCGGAGGCCGCGTGTACGTGATGTCGGGCGCAACCGGTGCGATGCTGTACGGCTCCATCCCGCCGGACGCCAACGGAGTCGCGCTCGGCCAATTCTGGATCGCATCTCCCGGTGACCTGAATAGTGACGGTGTGCCGGATATCTTCGCCTCGGACATTTCCAATTCCGCCGTCGGGGCAAACACGGGCAGCGCGTACGTGTACTCGGGCGCTTCGGGGTCCGTCATCCACACCTTCACCGGAGAGGCGGCGGGTGACCAGTTCGGGATCGGTCGTGGCGCGGGCGACGCCGACGGCGACGGAGTCGGCGATGTCTTGGTCGCCGGGTGGCTGAACAGCGAAGGAGGGAACCAGGCGGGCAAGGCCTATCTGTACTCGGGGTCGGACGGCGCTCTCCTCCGCACCTTTACCGGCACGACGGCCGGTGACAACCTCGGCTTCGACGCGGTCGGGCTCGGGGACGTGGATGGCGACGGCCTGCTGGACTTCCTTCTCACCGGTGGGATCTCGGGCAGCACTCCGGGTCGTGTGGACGTGGTGGCCGGCGAGCCCCTTCCGTAGGAGCGTTCGCGCGAGCGCACGTCGTGTGCCGACGAACTCGGCAGCGCGCGGGTCGGCGTCTGCCGGGAGGCCGACGTGTCACCAACCTCGGCAGCAGGCCTCCGAACTGGAACCACAGCGGCAGCCTCAGCGGCACCACGAGTGTTCTCTGGATGCGGGGAGATGGGATCGCCGTGGCCGTCGTGCTCAACACCGACCGCCAGGGCTCGGCGACCTCTTCGACGAGTTCGTAACGAGCTTCCTGATGGCGGTGATGGCCGAGCAGGGCTGGCCGAGTGGCGACCTGTTCGACCAGTATTGACTCAGTTTGGAAGCCGCGCGATTAGGCGATCGCGCTCGATCGACGCGCCGGGCCGTTAAGTTCACTCAAGTAGGTGTACGATGAAACCGAGACGAATCGTCTGGACGCTCGCAATTCCCTTCCTGGTTCCGGTCGCGGTGGAGGCTCAGACCGCCGCGCCCGAGGACGTCGCCACCCCCGACGCGATCGTCGACGCGCTGTACGCGACGATTCAGCGGCGTCCGGGAGAGAACTTCCAATTGGAGAGGATGCGAACACTGCATCATCCCGACGCCCGACTGTTGCCGAACTCCGAGCAGACCGAAGGAACCTCTCGGGCCATGAGCGCGGACGAGTTCATCGTCTGGGCCAGCAGTTTCACCGTGGTGGGAGGAGAAGGCGATCGCGGGTTCGTGGAGGAGGAGATCGCCCGCGAAGTGGTGCGATACGGTGACGTGGCGCATGTGTGGAGCGCATACCAGGCGCACTTCTGGGCAGATTCGCAGATTCTGGAGCGTGGCGTGAATTCGATTCAGCTCGTGTTCGCCGATGGACGCTGGTGGATCTTCAGCGCCGTTTGGGACGAGGAATCCGCGGCGGGGCCGATACCCGAGGAGTTGATCGCCGACGACTAGGGCCGTGAGGTGGTGGCGAAACCACGGGGTCGTGGGCTTGTCGCTGTTCGCCGGACCCATCGCCTGTGGAGCGTCTGGCTCCGGCGAGCCGGCCGCGGTGGTGCGCTGGGATTCCGCCGGCATCGAGATCGTCCTCAACCCGGCCGACGACGTGGCACTGGAGTGGACGGTCGAGAGGGACTTTTCGCTCGGAGGGAAGGACGAAGGGCCGGAGGCGTTCTATCAGATCGACGCCAACTCTATCGGCACGGATCGGCGTGACAACATCTATGTCCTGAACCCGGACGCGCACACCGTGGCCGTGTTCGACGCACGGGGCGGCCACCTGCGGTCCATGGGTCGGGAGGGGAACGGTCCCGGAGAACTCGCGTGGCCGTTCGGTCTCTCCGTGTCTCCCGAGGGGCGCGCGTCGGTGGTCGACATCGGGAACGCGGGCCTCGTTCGCTTCGCGCCCGATGGAACGGCCCTCGACAAGGTTCCCATTCCCGCCGGTTACCGGGGTGGAAAGCTGCACGACGCGGCCTTCTCGGTGTTCGGTGTCGACGCGACGGAATCTCCGGGCGAGCAGTCGATCGCCGTCACGCGCCTCGCGCTCGCCTCTGCCGTCGATACGGCGACCCTCCTCGAGCTGGAGACTCCCGCAACGGGCGTGATCACGCTCGGGAGCTGTGGCATGCAGGTGGCCGGCGTGTCCCGGATTTTCGCCCCCCGGATCGTGTGGGACGCCCGAGGCGACACGGTCGTGGCGACGGCGGCGGTCGAGTACGAGCTACGGGTGTTTCACGGCACTCGGCAGACGGCCAGCATCCGGCGGCCGATCCCGCCGCGCCGGACGACGGCCGAAATGGCCCGAGCCGAAGCTGACGGGATGCGTGTGATGACTCCCGCCGGTGTTCGCGAGTGTGATGCGGACGAGGTCGTCGAAGCACGCGGCGTGGCGCCGCTCCAGCAGGCGGTTGGCGCGGTGCGCCTCGCTCCGGACGGGACGGTGTGGGTCTCTCGCTCCGGCCCGAAGGGCGAGCCCACCCCGACCGACGTGTTCGCTCCGGACGGCGCATACGTGGGGACCCTTCCGCTCTCGGTCCCGTTCCCTGCCGCCTTCCTGCACGACGGCAGGATCCTGGTCATTGAAGCGGACGAGGCCGACGTCGAGCGCCTGATGGCGTATCGAATCGTGCGCGACTGACTCCAGGTGCTGGTCCGGACCACCTCGGCGGCCAGGCGGGAAGGCGACCGAGGTGGCGCTCGCCAATTGCGCCCCCATAGCTTGAGTGTCGGTCCCGGGGCGCTGGGATCGATGAACGGTGAGCAGGCCGGCGATGCCGAGACCGGGGCGCCGATCGCCGGCCATCTGGTCGACTTCCCCTGATTGGTGCACTTCCATGCGTGGCGATGCTTCTCTTCCATCTCGCGAACAGCTCGAAGCGGCACTCGAGGCGGCCGGTTCCGCCCATCACGACTTCGAGCAGAACGCCCTGGCAGGAGTCTATGACGAGCAGTGGCCAGGGTGGTACGCCGCCTACGTGCTGGGGCGAGTGGGCGACTTCGTGACCCCGACCCAGCTGGCCGAATGGCTGGAGGAGGTGACCGCGCGCGATGAGTGGGCCGCGCGCGCGGCCGACCACATCGTGCGACGGCTCGACAGATCCTCTATGGACAGCGAGAGCGTGTGAAGAAGATAATTCATTTCGTCACCATCCACGCCGAGGCTCCCGAGGTCTATCGGGCACTGACCACGAACGACGGCCTGGCCGGCTGGTGGTCCACCGATGTAGCCGTCGAGCCGGGCTTGGGCGGCGTGGTCCACTTCCGTTTTGTGGACGACTTCAATCCGGACATGGAGGTGACGGCGCTCGACGAAGACCGGCGAGTGGAGTGGCGGTGCGTCGGCGGTCACGACAACTGGCGCGCCAACGCCTTCTCGTTCCAGCTCGACGCACGGGGGTCCGACACCGGCGTCATGTTCGAGCAAGTCTACGCCCAGGAGCTGAGCGACGAGGTGTACGGGACCTATAACTTCAACTGGGGCTACTACCTCGGCAGCCTGAAGCAGCTCTGTGAGACCGGGACCGGAACACCCTTCGAGCCGGAGTAGACGGGTCAGTCCGATCTCAGGGTGCGCGCCGGATCGACGCGCGCCGCACGGCGGGCCGGCAGGTAGGCGGCGGTCAGGGCCACGAGGAGTAGGAGGCCCCCCATGGCCACGAAGGTGAGCGGGTCGGTGGGGCTGATTCCGTACAGCAGATTCTTCAGCACCCGGGTGAGCGCAGCGGCCGCCACGATTCCGAGCACCGCGCCCACCGCGGTGATTCTCCCCCCCTGGGCCAGCACGGAGCGGGTGATCTGACTCGGGCGCGCCCCGAGCGCCAGGCGAATCGCGATCTCGCTCGCCCGTCGCCCGACGCTGTACGAGATCACCCCGTAGATGCCGACGACCCCGAGCAGGAGGGCGATTCCCGCCGCCATGCCGAGCACCACGGTGGTGAACGCGGTCGAGACGTTGGAGTCGGAGATGATCTCGTCCATCGTGGCCACGTACGACAACGGTACCTCGGCGTCCAGCGAACGGATCACCTCGCGCACCGCCCCGAGCAGGCTTTGCGGTCGCACCGACGTCCTCACCAAGTACGCCAGTTCGTACGGCGACGCGTATCCGTCAGCGCCGTGGAGCAGCGGCAGATAGGCCATCGGGACCGGGTCGTCGGCCAGCCCGACCACGGGCGTGTTCTCCACGATCCCTACCACAGTATACCAGTCGCCGCCCCCGGATACGGTCTGAAAGCGCTGCCCGATCGGATCCTCGTCCGGCCAATAGGTGGCGGCCAGGCGTCGGCTGATCACCGCGGCCCCGGTCCCGGACTCCTGATCGTGGCGGCTCGGCAACCGCCCGCTGACCAGCGGCACGTGAAGGGTGGTGAAGTACGCCTCGTTCACCCGCCGGACGGCCACCACCCCGGCCACGCTGTTCGGATCGTCCGGGCGTCCTTCCACCGTGAGCTGGGTTCCGGCCCACCGTCCGCACAGCGGCAGGCAGGTCGTCGCGCCCACCCCCTCGACGCCCGGCAGGGCCGCGATCCGCTCCAGCGCTTCGCGGTGGAAGGCGACCGCGCTTTCGCGGTCGCCGTACTGGGTTTGCGGCAGTCCGACGCGGAAGGTGAGCGCCCGCTCGGCGCGGAACCCGGGATCGAGGGTGGCGAGGTGCATGAAGCTCCGCACCATGAGGCCGGTCGACACGAGCAGAACGAGCGCCAGGCACACCTGCGAGGCGACCAGGACGTTCCGGCCCCGTGAGCTGGCGGGTCCTCCGGTCGCGCCGCGCCCGACCGACTCGATCGCGCTCACCAGCGAGAAGCGACTCCATGCCATCGGACCGAGGCCGAACAGAATCGTCGTGGCCAGCAGGATGCCGGCCGCGAGCAGCAGGGCCGGCGCGCTGACCGAGATCTCGGACAGCCGGGGCAGATGCTCGGGCCCGAAGCCGACCACGACCCGCACCGCGAGCCCCGCCAGCCCCAACCCGAGGACCGCTCCGCCCACCGAGAGCAGCAGCCCTTCGGAGAGGAAATGCTGTGCGATCTTCGTCGCTCCGGCCCCCAGCGCGCGACGGACGGCGGTCTCGCGGCGCCGGCTCTCGGCCCGCACGAGGAGCAGGTTGGCGACGTTGGCGCACGCGAGCAGCAGCACGAAGGCCACGCTCCCGAGCAGGATCCACAGCGTGCGTTCGGAGTCCTGGACGATGTGCTCCTTCAGGGTGGGCAGCAGCGGCTCGAGCCGGGTGTCGTCCAGCATGCTCTGCACCCCGAAGCGCTCGGCGAGTCCCGGGATGACTGCGCGCAGCTCCGCCTCGGCCGTGTGTCTGGAGGCGCCGGGCGCCAGTCGGGCGATGCCCTCCCGCGAGAACCCTCCGAACCGGGTGGTGGTGGCGTTCAGCGGCAGCGGCGCCCACATGTCGATGTCGGGATGGGGGAACTCGAACCCCTGCGGCATGACTCCGACGATCTCGACCGGGAATCCGTTCGCCCGTACCTGTCGACCGATCGCCTCGGGTTCCGCCCCGAAGCGCCGCGTCCACAGCCCGTGGCTGATCACAACGACTCCGGCCGCGCCAGAGGCTCCGGCAGCGCCGCCGGCGTCGGCGTCGGTGAGGACCCGGCCGCGAGCGGGCGTCACCCGGAGCGCCGAGAAGAGGGAAGGGGTGGTGGCCACGGCACGGACGCGCTCCGGTTCGCCGTCGGCCAGCGTGACCTCGACATCCGTCCACATCGCCATCCGCTCGAAGGACGAAACCTGCTCGGTATAGTGCACGAACAGGCCGTCCGTCATCCCGAGTCCCCGCTCGGCCCCGAGGCCCGGCGCGGCGTGGTCCAACCACACGAGCCGATCAGACTCCGGGTACGGGAGAGGACGGATGACGGTCGAGTACACGAGGCTGAAGACGGCCGTGGTGGCCCCGACCCCGAGGCTGAGGGTCAGAACCGAGGCGGTCGTGAATGCCGGGCTCCTGGCGAGTCGGCGGCACGCATGCCGGAGCTCGCGGATGAACAGCGACGGCGACTCCCCGCCCGAATTCGGGTGGGCGGTCGGGGCGCGGCCCGAGAGGCCCGTCGGCTCGCCGCGCAGCCGCTCGCGCGCGGCGCTCCACCCCAGGCCCGCGAGCTCGACGACCAGGTAGCGAGCCGCTCCGAGCCGGCCGCGCTCCCTCCGTGCCTCGACCAGCCGGACGGCGAAGGTGCGGGACATGTCGGCGGCGAAGCGGCGCCGGAACTGTCTCGGATACAGATACAGGGCGCACGCGTAGGCCCGGCACCAGAGGTTGTCCTGCAATCCCGGAGTGCGCCGGGTCGCGTTCATCGCGACGACGCTTGGGCGGGACTGGCGTACAGGCGCCGCTCGACCGCGAGTCGGACCAGCTCGTCCAGCCGCGCCGCTTCCCGGCGCGCCACCTCGCGACCCAGCCTGGTGAGGCGGAAGTACTGCCGTCGTGCGTCGGGGGAGATGCGGGCCGCTTCGGGGGCATGTTCGATGAGCCCATCGTCGGAGAGTCGCCGGAGCGCCTGATACAGCCCCCCGGTCGTCGGCCGCAACTTTCCGTCGGACCGGCGCTCGATCTCCTCGGGG
>CAZJXR010000004.1:0-19871 GCA_964550085.1 uncultured Gemmatimonadota bacterium | reverse complement strand
TGGCCGGCGCCCGCTCCGAGCGCCAGCAGGATGTGAAAGGACAGGTTGCTGAGCGGAAGGAACCGGTCGGCGCGCGTCTGTGGTGGCATCGGCAGAGTCCGAAAAGGGGTCCGTGGCGCGTCTCGCGCGGGGGTCACGATCGCCCTTCCATATCGCGCCGCTCTTTATAGTGACCAGCACTATAGTGACGAGCACACGACCGCGCAACGTCCCAAGCACCTCGAAAGCGAACACCGGCAAGCGCCCGCGAAGACCCGCGATTACTCTTCGCGCAGCGCCTCCATCGGATCGAGCAGCGCCGCCCGCCGTCCCGGGACGAGGCTGGCGAGTCCCGCGGTGGCGACGATGACCGCCGTGGTGGCCACCAGGGTGAGGGGGTCGTGGACGCCGATCCCGAACACCATTCCCTCCATCGCGCGAGAGAGGAGCAGGGCGGCCACCAGGCCGATGGCGGCGCCGACGCAGGCGAGCCTGAGTCCCGTGCCCACGATCGAGCGGGCGACGTCTATCGGCATGGCGCCGACCGCGACCCGGATGCCGATCTCGCGGCGCCGCCGGGCCACGCTGTAGGCGACCACCCCGTACACGCCCACCAGCCCGAGCAGCAGGCCGACGCCGGCGAAGATCCCGAGGAGGGTCGCGATCAGCCGGGGCTGGGCGAGCGATTCCTCGCTCACCTGCTCCAGCGTGCGCACGTTCGACACGGGCACGTCCTCGCTGATCGACCACACGGCCGCCTGCACCGCGCCCGCCGACCGCAGCGGCTCCCCATCGGTGCGGACGGCCAGCGTCATGCCGCCGTGGATGTACTGCGTCAGCGGCCGGTATATCTCCGGTCCCGGCGTCGCATCGAGCGCATCGTGGCGCACGTCTCCCACCACCCCGATCACGGTCGCCCATTCGCCGGCCGTCGCCCGCTCGGCGCGGATCCGCTTCCCGAGCGGATCTTCCCCCGGCCAGGTACGACGGGCCAGCGCCTCGTTGACGATCATCACCGGGGCGCCGCCGACCACGTCGGTGTCGTCGAAGGTGCGGCCGCGCCGGAGCGGGATGCGGAGGGTGGCGAAGTAGTCGCCGCCGACGACGCGCCAGCCGGCGAGCGGCAGCGCGGCGCCCTCCTCCGCCGGCTGTCCCTCGACCTCGATCGGCGAGCTCCAGCCGCCACCCGACAGCGGGATGTGCTGGATGGCGCCGACGGACCGCACGCCCGGCAAGGCGGCGACGCTCCGGAACAGCTCGACGTAAAAGGCCAGTCGCGCCTCCGGCTCGCGGAACGACGCTCCGGTCGGCTGCACGTTCATGGCGAGGACGTTCCGGGCGTCGAAGCCGGGATCGACGCGGCCGTAGTTGGCCAGGGTGCGGAGCATGAGTCCGGCGCCGACGAACAGCACCATCGCGAGCGCCACCTCCGCCACCACGAATCCGACCCGCAGGCGCGTGCCCGATCGACCGGCTCCCGCGACTCCGCGCGCCCCGGCCAGCGCCGCGCCCGCATCGGCGCGGGCGGCGACCACCGCGGGCACCAGACCGAACACCAGCGCGGCCAGCGCCGCCAGCCCGCCGCACGCCAGCAGCACGGTCGGGTCGAGGCCGACCTCGTGCAGGCGCGGCGTCTCGGGGGGCAGCATGGCGACGACGACCCGCAGGCCGACCAGGGCGAGCCCGAGCGCAACCAGCGCGCCGGCGGCTGCGAGGACACCGGCCTCGACCACGAGGTGGAGGGCGATCCGGGAGCGGCTCGCCCCGAGCGCGGTGCGGACGGCGAGCTCGCGGCCGCGTCCGAGCGTCCGGGCCAGAAGCAGGTTGCCGGTGTTGGTGGCCGCGATGAGCAGAATGAAACCCACCGCGCCGAGCAGGAGGAGGAGGGTGGCCCGCACGTCGCCCACCAGTCGGTCCTTGAGCGGAATCACGCTTGCTCCGACGGCGTAATCGTCCGGCAGGCCGAGCTCGGCGCGCAGCGCTTCGGCGAGCGCCCGGAGCTCGCCGCTGGCCGCGTCGGCCGTCGCGCCCGGAACGAGCCGTCCCACCGCTATCATAGCGCCGCCCGTGTAGTACCACTCCTCGCGGTCCAGAATCAGCGGCTGCCAGATCTCTGTGTCGTTGCGCGCGAGGGTGAAGCCGGCCGGCATGACCCCGATCACCGTGTGCGGCACCCCGTCCAGGTCGATCCGCCGCCCGACGATGGCAGCGTCCGAGCCGAAGCGGCCCCGCCAGACCTCATGGCTCAGCAGGACGGTGGGCTCGGCGCCCGGCACGCCGTCCGAGGGCAGGAACGCACGCCCGATTACGGCCGGCACGCGGAGGACCTCGAACAGGTTCGGCGTCGTGCGGGCTCCTCGCAGCTGGGCGGCGGTCCCGGAGCCGGTCAGGGTCGCGTTCCAGCTCAGCACGATCCCGCCCACACCCTCCTGCGTGCGTAAGCCCTCGCCGAACGCCTCGATCTCCTGGTACGAGACGAAGCTCTCGGGCCACACCGAGACCAGCCGATCGGCCTCCGGATACGGCAGCGGCCGCAGCAGGATGCCGTTCACGACGCTGAACACGGCCGTGTTGGCGCCCACCCCGAGCGCGACCGTGAGGACGGCAACGGCGGTGAAAGAGGGGCGGCGAGACAGAGAGCGGATGGCGAAGCGGAGGTCGCTTGTGGCGCGAGCGATCATGGCTGTCTCCGGCGGCGGAGGTCGACTGAGGGTCTTTCGCCTTGGGATGCGCCGTCGTCGCGAAGGGTTGCAGCTCGCGGCCTCGCGGGTGCGCGCTGACTGTTGGGAATAGTGCGGCTGAGGGTCGGGGTTCGCTCGGGGTGGAGGCGCGACGCGGCGGGGTCTGGACGCGGCGTCAGCCGGGCGATTTTTCCAGCATGGAGATCATCATCGAGCGGACGGCGGCGAGGTTCGTCCCGTCGTAGCGGACCACGCGGGGGTGCTCGAACCCCTCGTTGGCCGGCTGCGCGGGCACGACGCCCCAACCGTGCAGATGATGGTCGAGCCAGCGGACGAGGTACTCGGGCGTGTCGTCGACCAGCAGCTTTCCGTACACGAGCGTCTTGTCTTCGGTCACCGTCACCTTGACCGCCCGATCGATGTGGGTGTGACACCACTGCACTTTCTCCATCCAAGCCGAGGGCGTGTTATGCGGGCCCATGGTGAGAACCTGGACCTGAAAGCCGAGCTCCCGCGCCAGATCGAGGATGTCGAATCCGAGCGTCAGCTTGGGGAGGCTGAGCCACCAGCCCGGCTGCGTCTTGACCAGGTCGATCCGCGCGCCGTGGTACACGGGGCCGCTCCGGCCGTGCAGCGGATAGTCCGGCTCGTCGGGGACCTTGAGACGGTTCAGCTCTTCCCGCATGCGGCCGTTGTAGTCGGCGAGCGTGCCGTCCAGGTCGAAGAGCGCGATATGGTGTGTCTTCATGGTTCAGCCGGCGGGAGAGAGGTCAGCCTGATTCGCCGCGACATCGGTGCGCCGCACGACCTCGCCGCCCACGACCACCAGCTCGATCGTGTCCCAGGCGTCGACCGAGGCCAGCGGATCTGCACCCAGCAGCAGGAGGTTGGCGGTCTTTCCCGGCTCGACCGTGCCCAGCGTTTGATCGAGGCCGAAGGCACGCGCCACATCGATGGTGGCGGCCCGAAACAGCCGCTCAGAGGAGATTCCGATCGCCGCCAGCGTCTGCAATTCGAGGAAGCCGTTGTAGCCGGGCGGGTTGCCGAAGGTCGGCGACGACGGCGTGTCGCTCCCGAACACCAGCCGCCCGCCCCGGTCGACCAGGTAAGTTGCGACCGCCGCGCCCTGGTCGATGCCCAGCTGGATCCGAGGCGGGATCTGATCGTCGGGCAGGCCGTCGAAGTCGCGTCGCATCTCGTTGGCGAACCACTGCCCATCGGCAGTGCCGTACCACTCGATCAGGGCCGCGGGAAGCACGGCGCGCAGCCGGGGATCGGCCAAGAAGTCGGGATCGAAGAGCGACTGGAGCCCACCGAGCACGCGGAGCGTCGGCATGAAGGCGATGTCGCGGGCGATCAGCTCGTCCGCGACAGCCCGAATCTCCTCCGGCAGCGCCGCCGGGCCGTCGTCGCGGCCATCGCCGGGCGAGCGCTCGCCGCCGCGATCAGCGTCGCTCTGGCCATCGTCGCCCGGGCCGTTGCCGAGGCCGTCCCAGTTCCACATCCCGTGCACGATGAGGTCGACGTCGGCTTCGACGGCGAAGCGGTAGGCGGCGTAGGAGTTCGCGTGCATGGTGGCGGTGAGGTCGCGCGATCGCGCCTCGCTCACCACCTCGGAGATGAGCTCGGGGGTAGGAGTCGGCCAGATACTCTGGGGACCGAAGCCGTCCTCGTGGTGGGTCTTCACGCAGATGCCGCCCGCATCGGCGACGCGCTGCACGACCGCCGCCGGCGAGTGATCCTCCGGGGCGTATCGATCCGGGATCGCGTCGGCCTGCCGTTCGTCATACAGGAAGTTCGGGTGCGATTCGAATCGCGTCTCGGGCGGGAAGAACACCATCGGATAACCGTTGGCGAGCGCCAGCGCGCCGTCGCAGTCGAACACGTCGGGGCCGAGCGGGACCGCCTTCACCGAGTCGATGAACTCGCGCGACAGGACGTTGAGGTCGATCACGGTGGTGAAGCCGAAGTAGAGGTAGCTCCGCGGCATCTGCGCGTAGTAGGCGTCGACGAGCGGACGCAGTTCGTCCCGGATCGGAAACTCGATCCCCGGCGGCCCCTCGAGGTGCACATGTCCGTCGATCAGGCCGGGCGTGAGGTAGCGGCCGCTCCCGTCGATCACGCGACGGGCGTTGACGAAAGGTTCTCCCGTCCCCACATCCGTGATGCGGTCTCCCTCGATCAACACCCAGGCTCCCGGCACCGGCGCGGCGCGTTCGGGGGAGATCAGGGTGACGTTCGAAATGAGCGTTCCGTCGATCTCCGGCTGCTCCGTGCAGGCGAGGGGCCCGGAGGCGATCGCCAGCAGACCAGCGAGTGCGGCGGCGAGCTCGGCGACCTGTGGCGGGCGCATGAGTCCTAGAGGGCCCCGGCCGCGTACCAGAGGCCGAACAGCCCGCTCGCCACCCCGATCGCCTGGATGAAGCGCTCGAGCCGACGCGCGAGCGCGCCAGTCGCGAGGTCCTGTCCCACCAGCGCCGAGACGACGCCAATCGAGAGCGCGGTCCCGGCCGCAAACACCACCAGCGCGACGATTCGCACCGCCGCCGTCGGCGCCGACGCGACCAGCAGCACGCCTGCCCCAGCCGAGCCCCCCACGCCGTGGACGAGACCGATCCCGAACGCCTCCCAGCGGCGAGCGCCCGAGCGATTCAGGATGGTGGGAGTGCTGATGCGCGGCCTCTTCCGGGTGCGGGTGGCGCGAAGGGTGCTCGTGCATGTGGGGGTGCGCATGCCGGACTCCGTCGTGCTCGTGGACGTGCATGTGCAGGTAGCCGCGCCGCCAGCGAACGATCAGCCGCGCGGCCAGCGCCACGATGAGCACGCCGACGGCGAACTCGGCGGTTCGTTCAACGATCTCCGGCAGCCAGCGCCCGAAGAGGACGACCGGAAGGCTGAGGACGAACAGGGTGGTCGCGTGCCCGAGTCCCCACCACAGGCCGAGCCGGCCGGCCCTCCGGCGCGAGTCCCGCCGGTCACTCAACACGAGGGTCGACACGGCCGTCACGTGGTCCGGATCGGTGGCGTGCCGGATGCCGAGCAGCAGGGCGGCCATCAGCGTGCCGGTGACGCTGTCGCTCCCGAGACTCGCGATCCAGCCATCCAGACCGTTGTGCAGCTCCACCTCAGCTCCGCGCGTGGGTCAGCCGTTGTCTGGCGCGCTCCATCGGCTTCTCCGGTGTGCCGTCTCAGTCGGCGATCCGTTGAATAAAGCACGCATCCTCGACGATCGACAGTCCAAACTGCCTCAGAACGGCTCCGCATGCATGACGAATCCGAGCGGTCCTCGACTGGGAGGGGCGGCACTCGATCGGCGAAGGTTGAAGACCCGCGACGGAGCCGGTCAGCTCCGCGAGCGCCGACCGCGGCGGCGCTCCAGCCGCTCCAGAGACAGCTGCCGCTCGACGAGCGCCTTGAGGCGCCGCAATGCCTCCTCTATCGCCTCGGCGCGGCGTCCACGCATGCCGCTCCATTCGCGCAGGCGGTTCTGAAGTCCCCGGGGATGGTATTCGCACGTCTGCGTGATTCGACAGCCGCCTTCCGTCGCCGTGAACAGCCAAATCCAGGTCAGCTCCAGGGGCGAGGTCGAGTTCGCCGTCCACCCGCTGGACTCGACGAAGTCCCGCACCACCACCTCGTACCGACCGCGGAGCGCCAGCAACTCACCCTCGAAGCCGACCCGAAAGCCCGACCGGAGCCGGGCTGGCCGCTCTGGAGACCACTCATGTCTCCGACCGTCGGCGAACGCGAGGTCCGTCTCCCATTCCGCCGCCACGAAGGCAAAGACCTTCGCGGGCGCGGCGTCGATCACGATCGTGCTTTCGACCCGAGTCACCGAAGCTCCGGTGTGGCTGGCACCGGCCATAAGTTGCCCCCTCGCGAGTCGCGCGGGTGCACTTACGCTCGAAGCCGGCCCTCATCGCTCTCTCAGAGGAGCGTCATTGCGACGACCGGACTCTCTGACGGCTTCATGATACCCCTCTGACACCCCCCGCCTAGCGTTGCGCTTCGCCAACCCGATGACCGGGAGAGCCCGGCGAAACGGCCACGGGCCGGTCTGACGTTCGCGGCCAGTCGGGTCGAGAGGTCCGCAAATGCACCGCCAGGAGGTACCCATGGAGAACCGATGGAAGCTCATGGCGCTCGTCGGCGCACTGCTCTTCGGAGGTTGTGACAGCGCGCCGGTGGCCCCGGATCAGAGCCCGTCGAGCTCGCCGACCGCCCCGCAATTCACCATTTCCTCGTCAGATTTCAGCGGCACGGACGTCACAGTCGCCTTGATCGATCCGGGCGTCGCCATCGCCGCGCCGCCGAACGCACCTCAGAAGGTGGTGATCCGGGGCCTCACCGTCCTATCGAGGACCGAGACGAACGACTCCCGCGCCACGGGAAACACGACCGTGGTGGCCAATGGTGTGCTCAGCCTGATCGACGGCAGTGGGCCCGTGCAGGGTTCGTTCCGCACCGAGGTTGATGGCGGCGGAGTGTGGCACGGCCGCTGGCACGGTCACCGCGCAATGACCGGCCCTGCCGAGTGGACTGCAACCCTTCAGGTAGAAGGCAGGGGCCATGGGGGCGCCATCGACGGAATGAGGATCGCCTACACGAACACGGTGACGACCTTCGAGTTGGTGCCGACCGCCTCGTTCGGGGTGATCGAGGGACAGATCATCGGGCACTGATCGAGAGGCTCCCTGGGGGCAGACCGATCCGCCGCATCAGGGCGGAGAACCGCGGGTCGGAACGCAGAGGATCGAAAACGGGATCCGCCACGGCGTGGAGGAACTGGGGTTTGCGCGCACTGTAGGCGCGTTCCAGCCACTCCAGCGACAGATCGACGGCGTCGGCGCGCGCGTAGTAGCGGGCGATCTCGTACGCGTCACCGCGTTCCGGAAACCGGCCGTCCGCCGCGTAGTCACCGGCCGCCCGCATTGCCCCCTGCGGCCCGCCCGCCGCATACGCCTGCTCCACCGCCCGGATCAACCCCGGATCATGGGACCACAAGGTGCGGAACTCGGTCAGCGCCTCATCGTAGCGGCCCAGCTGCCACAGCGCGGCGACGACGAAATACTGCCCGTAGTCCGGCCGGTCGAACAAAGCACGTAACCGTTCGATCTCCGCCAGTGCGTCCTCGAATCGTCCCGTGATGTAAAGGTGACCGACGACGGGGCCGTTCACGAGCGGGGAGAGGGGATCGACCTCGCGCGCGAGCTCCACCTCACGGAGCCCCTCCTCGCCACGTCCCAGAAGGGTCAGCAGGTCTGCGTACCCGTGCCGGGCAAGGGCATCGTTTGGGTTCAGACGCAGTGCCTGGAGCAGCGTCGTTTCGGCACCGTCCCAATTCCAGTCCTCATATAATTCGAGGTATCCGAGGACCGTGTACGCCTCGCTCGTGGCTTCGTCGAGCGCGATGGCCTGCAGAGCCGTCTCTCTCGCCCGGGGCCAGACCTCACCCCGAGGCTCGGCGCCGAAATATCCCAGCAGAAAGTACGTCTGCGCGACGCCGGCGTGCGCGGGAGCAAAGCTCGAGTCGAGCGTGATCGCGCGCCCGTAAAGCCGCGTGGCTTCGCGCCAGCTATCACCTTGGAAGTCGTGCACCAGGAGGCGAGCCCGCAAGTACGCTTCGTACGCCGCCGGATTGACCAATCGTGGCATCGTCTCCTCGTTTCGCTCCGTCGTCGCTACCGCGAGCTCGCCGGCGATCCCTCTGGAGACGTCACGCAGGAGGCCCAGCACATTCCGCAGGTCGCGGACGTAGGTGACGGTAGCGAGCGTACTGCCGGCGGTGGCGTCTATCAGACTCGCCTGAATCCGCAGGCTGTCACCCGCGCGCAGCACTGACCCTTCGATCACGGCGTCCACCTTCAGATCGCGGGCGATCTGCGGAATCGACAGGGTTGTTCCCCGGTAGCGTAGGACCGAGGTGCGAGAGATGACCTTGAGATCGCTCACCCGGGCGAGGTTAGCGATCAGCGCCTCGTGCATCCCATCGGCGAAGTACTCCTCAGCCGCATCTGCGGTGAGATTCTGAAACGGAAGAACCGCTAACGCCTGGATCTGTCCGCGCGCGGCGGAATCGCTGGTTCCTCGGGACAATGGTGCCAACCAGAGGGCGACCAACGCGACCACCAGCACCGCGGCCGCGATCCATGGCAGGGCGGAAGAGCGTTGACGACGCTGGCTGCTTGCAGCAGCCGCCAACGGGACAGCGTGGTCGCGCCTCGACTGCTCCGCGCCTGTGGGAATGGTTGGTGCCGGTTGGATCTCAGCGTCGCCCAGTCGGTCGACCAGCTCTTTGGTCTCCGGCAGCGGCTCGAGATCCTCGCGGTCCAGGATGCGCGCGAAGTCCTCGTATTGCCGCAATGCCTCCGCCCGAGCTCCTGTTTCGGCCAGCAGGCGGATGAGATACTGCTGGGCTTCGTCCTCAAGCGGCTCGAGCTGCACCCAGTCGCGGGAGACCTCGAGTGCGGTCTCTGGGTCGCCCGCTGCAGTCAGCTGTCCGATGTACTCCCGACGGGCCTTGCGGTGGAGTCGGGCCAGGCGCGCGCGTTGGCGATCCACCCAGTTCTCAAAGGTCGTTGTCGCCGCGAGGTGGCATGCTTCGAGAAACGGGCCGCGGTAGAGGTTCAGCGCCTCGACGTAGCGGCCGGCGGCGACGGCGTCCGCGAACAGGTTCGCGTCGACAGCGAGATTTGGCGTCGCCCGCAGATATGCTCCGCGTCCTTCGAACCATCCGTTGCCGACGTCCCGCCGCAGCTGGTATAGGGTCTGGCTGAGGGCATGTCGCGCGGCGCTCTGATCGTAGTCGGGCCAGATGTGGGCGAGCGCCGCGTCTCGGGTGACATCCTGCTCGACGGCCAGATACACAAGCAGGGCTGCGCGGATGGGCTGCGCGGTGATCCCGGCCAGTTCAGTACCGTCGACGAATACCGCGAGCCGGCCCAGGGTGGAGATGTCGATCTTCATCGTGTGGAAACCGCCGGCACTAGCTCCGGCGCGTCTCTCCGGCTCTCTTTCGTTGCCATACCGGCCTGAACCCGATCGCGGTGACTGGGTGGCTTGTCAATCTATCGCCGCGAGGGAACCCGATGCGAAGGCGTGCGCCGATGGTCTTCACATTCGTTTCGTTCCGCTGGAACCGAGAGATGCCAACCCGTATCCTGTTGTTTACGGTGCCGGACGCGCTTCGACGAGTGTCGAGCAGGGCCCGCTGACGGGAGATCGGTTTCATGAGGCATGACGACGACACGCCGATAGGTCACCTGCTCAGTCGACGGGAGGTGCTCGCGCTGCTGGGAGGCGTCGGCGCTTCCGCGCTCAGCGGTCGCGCGGCCGTGGCGTCCTTGCTTCCGGGCCGTGCCCTGGCGCTCCCATCCTGCATCGTGCGCCCCGCCCAGACGGAGGGTCCGTACTTCGTCGATGAGAAGCTCGAGCGGTCGGACATCCGGTCCGATCCGACGGACGGCTCGATAAGAGACGGCGTCCGCCTCCGTCTCGCCTTCCAGGTCTCCGCCGTCGATGCGGGCGGCTGCCGCCCGCTCCCCCACGCCCTGGTGGACGTGTGGCAGTGCGACGCGCTGGGCGTGTATTCGGACGTGCAGGACATCAACGGGCGGTTCGACACGGTGGGGCAGAAGTTCCTGCGTGGCTATCAGCTGACCGACGCCGACGGGCTCGCGCGCTTCACCACCATCTACCCCGGCTGGTACCCGGGTCGAACGGTCCACATCCACTTCAAGATCCGGACAGATCCGTCCTCGCAAAGGGGCCGCGAATTCATCTCGCAGCTCTACTTCGATGACTCTCTCACCGATCGCGTGATGAGCCGGGAGCCGTACGCGGGCAACGGCGAGCGCGCGGTGAGAAACGAGCAGGACAGCATCTACCGCGCCGGCGGAGACCAGCTCCTGCTCGACGTGGAGGAGGACGAGCCCGGCTACGCGGCCACCTTCGACATCGGGCTCAGAATCGGGTAAGCGGAGCCGGACCTGTGGCGGACATCCCCTCCGGGAGCTGCGCAGGATTCCGCGTCGGCCTCCTCGGCGTCGCGGCCACGATCGCTTCCCTGAATCTCGTGTCGGCACCGGCGATGGTGGTCGCCCAGGAGCCGTCCGCGGATGCCCGCTCTGCGGGCTCGGCGATGAGCGCCGAGGCCTGGCGCGAGGACGTCGCCCTTTGCTGCGCCTTCACCCGGCAAACGGCGACGCGCTGGCGCTGCTCCGCGAGCTGTGCGGCGAAGATGTGACAGAGGCGTATCTCGGAGCGGATCTAGCTATCGGGCTCGGTCGAGCCGCGCTGCTCCGCGCCTGCGGGCTGCCCGTCGATCCCTGATTCGCTTCCGTTTCTCTTGCGGCTCAACTAGCTTGCGCGCTGGCGGGCTCAAGAGCCTGCCAGCAGGCAGAGACCCGGGTACGGACCCCGGACCGCAAGGTGGATTGCGCTTTTCCCGTTCGCTTCACGTGCTTTCTGACATTGTCGGGATCGTGAGGCGAATGACCCGGCGCTTCAAATCGGATTTCCTCCGAACCGTCCTCATGGGAGAAGGTCGATGAGCGCGCTGACCCGAGAGCAGTTGGACCAGTTCAACGCAGACGGCTACCTGGTGCTCGAGGGCGTGTTCGACGACCAGGAAGTGGACCGTATGCAGAGGGAGGCGGACTACATTCTGGAGCTGATCCTGAACTCCTCCCTCGCCCACCGGCGGCTGAGCGATCGGCTGGATTGGCGGCTCACCTCGCGCGGCGCGCAGGTGGTTCGCAAGATCCAACCGATCAACGACCTGTCGCTCACCTTCACCCGGGTGGCTGAAGACGATCGCCTGGTCGGACCCTTGCGAGAGATCATGGACGAGGAGCCGGTGTTGATGGAGGAGAAGCTGAACTACAAGCAGCCGTTGCCGGACGAAGTGGAAGGCATCCCCATCCGGCAGATGGACGATTACTTCCCGGTGCACAACGACTGGGCTTACTTCAAGGAACAGGGCTACCCGCAGAGCATTCTCTCCTCGGCGCTCTTCTTGGATGCCTGCACCGAGGACAACGGCCCGCTTCACATCTGGCCGGGCAGCCACGAGAAGCACCTCGAGCACGAGGAGATGGAGAACGGCTGGCAGGTGAGGAGAGACCTCATCGACTTCGACGGCGGGATCGATGTGATCGCGCCCGCCGGCTCGTTCGCCATTTTTCACGCGTTGGCGGTGCACAATTCGAGTCCGAACCGGTCGGGCAGACCGCGGCGGCTCATGATCTACAGCCACTATCCCCGGACCTTCGACATGCCGTTCGACGTGCGCAACGGCCAGATCCGGCTCCACGAGTCGCCGTGGGAACGGGAGTACCTCCGGATGCGGGAGCGCGGAGACTACATCGACCGCTTCAGCGCCCCGTCGTACAACGGCGGCGGTTGACGCCTGACTAGCTTGACCGCCAGGAGTGAGGCGAGGAGGACGCCCGTCAGGAGGACGGCCTGTCCGGTCCAGGGCGTCAGCAGCACGAAGAGGGCGACGATCGGCGTGAGACCCGTCGCCGGGGAGGCGGTCTCCCGAAGCCTGACGTGCACCACCCACAGGCTGAGGAGATAAAGCGCCACCGGCACGGCGACCGCGGCTCCTGCCCCCACGGACCCGATCGCGGTCGGTTGCGTCGCCTGCTCCGCGGCCACCCCGAGGCCTGCGCCGACCGCCGCCGCCGAGGCGAAGATCACGAAGTGCCCGTACCCCCATAGAAAGGCCCGCCGCAGCGAGGTGAGGAGGTCGTACGCAGGCTGATCGAAGTACAGCCACCACATCGAGAACACGATCAGCAGCCCGCCGATGATGATGGTCGCGATCTGTCCCGCGCCGTTACCTGCCTGGATCGCCGCCTGGATCGCGAACGAGGCCGCGAGCACGGACTCGCCGAGCACGATGATCGTGAACAGGCCGTACCGCTCGGTGATGTGCTCGGGATGCCAGGTCGTCGGCGCCGCCCGCTCGGCCCACGCCGGCACCAGCAGCTCGGCGGCGACGAGGCCGAAGAAGCCCGGGAGCTCCAGCTCGCCCGGCGCGAACAGGAGTGCCACCCAACCGACCTGACACACACTCACCCCGAGAGCGTACCGGTGGGCGCTGGAGCGTCGGCGGGGGTCGGAGCGCGCCGCCCGCAGCCACTGACTCACCAGGGCGAGGCGCATGACCACGTAACCCAGGGTGGCGACGGTGAAATCGTGCACGTCGAAGGCGCGGGGCACGCCGGCCGCCAGGATGAGGGAGCCGGTGATCTGTACGAAAACGGCGAGCCGGTACGCGATGTCGTCGGTGTCGTACGCGGACGCGAACCAGGTGAAGTTCATCCACGCCCACCAGATGGCGAAGAAGACCATCCCGTAACTGAGGAGGCCCTCGCCGACGTGCCCGCTGGCCACCGCGTGGTGGAGGTGACTGGCGGCTTGGGCGATCGCCACCACGAACACGAGGTCATAGAACAGTTCGAGCGGCGTGGCGGTGCGGTGCTCCTCCTCCGCCGACCGCGACCGCATGGGAGTAGTCCAGGGCATGTTACCGGATCCCGAGTGGTCTCAGAATCGCGTCATTCGCTCGTGCTGCTGTCGAAAGTCAGCTGCTCGAGGCCGGTCCCGTCGACCCGGATGGTGTAGATCTCGTTCTTCCCGGTCATCGCGGAGTGGAAGACGAGACGGCTGCCGTCGGCGGAGAAGTGAGGAATGCCGTGCGCGTCGGTCCCTTCGGTCAATCGCACGACAGGACCCGCCGCGCCCTGTGCATCGATCAGGAGGAGGTAAACCTCTCGCGTTCCCTCGCGGTCGGACTTGAATGCGATGCTCCTCCCGTCCGGCGCCCAGCTGGCCGAGCTGTCGTCTCCCGGATCGTGGGTCAACCGGGTGAGGTTCGAGCCGTCGGCGTCCATGACATAGATCTCGTTGTCGCCCGTCCGGTCGGAATGAAAGACGATGCGTCGCCCGTCGGGGGACCAGTTCGGAACCTGGTCGTTCGCGTCTCCACGGGTCAGCCGCGAACCGGTCCGCCGCTCTGCCGGTTCGATCAGCCACAGCTCCCACGCGGCGCCGCTCCCGAAGCCTCCTGGCATGTGCTGGAAGGCGATGCGTCGTCCGTCCGGCGACCAGGAGGGCACGCCCGAGAACCCGGCGAGATCCGTGAGGGGACGGGGCTCCGAACCGTCCGCGTTCATCGCCCAGATCTGGACTTCGCCCTCCGCGTCGGCGTTCCGCGGCGACTGAAACGCGATCCGGGACCCGTCCGGCGACCAGTAGGGGTGCGCGTCGCGTCCCGGGCTCGAGGTCAGCCGGCGCGGGTCGGTCCCGTCGCTGTTCATGACGTAGATTTCGTTGTCGCCGTCCCGATTGGTGTCGAAGGCGACCTTCGAGCCATCGGGGGACCAGACGGCGTGCTGGCTATCGTACGGCCCGGCGTCTGAATGGCCATCAACCGGGACCGGATCCTCGGCGACGGGGTTACCGAGGTCCATCACCACCTTCCAGCTGCCGTCCTCCTGCCGGCGCCAGATGCTCACGTACACGCCGCTCGATTGGGCCGGCGGTCCGGAATCGGTAGCGGCCTCGAAGGTGTAGCGTCCGACCGTCCAGCCCAGGTCTCCGCTCGCCGCGATGTCCGCGCGCTCGGGCTCCCAGGAGAGTACGATCCCGGGCTCGTCCAGGAACGAAACGGCCGGACGGATCGCTTCACGCCCCCGAATCACGCCCACGCCCTCGCGGACGATCGCTCCATCCTCGGCGAACCATTCGACCCATGCTTCCGATCCCCCGCTCGCTACCGCGCGGTTGAAGGCGCGATCGGCCTCCATGAGCTGCCGCGGATCCGGCGCCGGAGCCGAACACGCCACCAGCAGCGCCAACGTGCCGATCGAGGCGACGAATCCCAATGCACGCTTCTGCTTCATGGCTTCCCAACCCTGTTGTGTGAACGTGCGTCAGTAGCTAATGGTTACGGCGTCGTTGCCGAAGGGAGGTGATCGGACGTCGTATCCCGGGCTGTTCCTGGACCTCGACCACACGCTCTTCGACCCCGCGGCGCTCCCACCGTTCGCGCTCGAGCCGGTCGCCGACGAATTGCGACGGGTCAACGAAGAGGCAAGCGCGATCAGTCGCGGTGCCCTCGAGGCCTCAATCGACAAGCTCGTGGACGAGCCGGCAGACGTGGTCGCCCGCCGGCATCAGTGGCCAGAGGTCCTCTACCGCGCGTGTCTGGCTGCTGCCGACGCGGTTCTTCTCCCCGACAGTATCGACCCCTACCCGGATGTGGAAGAAGTGGTCAAGCTTCCACATCTCAAGATCCTGGTGACCACGGGGATCCCCGGAATCCAGCAACGAAAAGTTCGCGCTCTGGGCTTCGAGAGCTGGCTCCACGCCATGTACGTCGACGACGTCGCTGCCCAAACGCGTCGTGGCAAGAAAGCGCTGTTCGAGCTCGCCCTGGCAACGGAATCGCTGTCGCCGGATAAGACGCTGGTCGTCGGGGATCGCCTCGATTCCGAGATCGCTGCGGGTCTCGCTCTCGGCCTCCGTACCGTTCATGTTGCCAGAGCTGGCTGTTCAGGCCACTGTATTGCCGACGACTGCATGGCAGACCTCAGGGGGCTCAGGGAGATCGTGTGAGACATCGCCCCGGGATCCATTTCAAGTCCGCCTTCCTGGCCGTCGTCATCGTTCAAGCCCTGCACTCCCTCGAAGACTATGTCTTTCAGTTATGGAGCGTCCTTGCGCCGGCCCGCTACCTGACGGGACTGGTGTTCACGAATCGCGCTGCCGCCTTCATTGGAATCAACACGGCGCTGTTCTTGTTCGGAATCTGCTGCTACTGGTGGCCGGTGCGCCGCGGTTGGCCGCTGGCGATTCCAGTCGCGTGGCTCTGGGTGGCGATCGGTCTGATCAACGGCATCGGGCATCCGATGTGGGCGATGCTGATGGGTCGATACGTACCCGGGGTGTTGACTGCCGTTCTGCTACTCGGACTGGCCGTGTTCCTGGCACAGCAGACCCTCGACACGAGCCGCGGCAGGTATTGAGCGAGGTTAGGGAAGACTCTGTCGGTCTAGCGCCGCACGTCCCACACGACGACGTACTCCACGTCCAGGTCGTCGCGCGCGATGCTCACCACGCGGCCGTCGGGCAGAAATGCGGCCGGGAAGGGCGAGCCGCCGGGCAGCGTGCCGACGTAGATCCCGGCCCGGTCGAAGAGGTCGATCGGGGCCGGGCGCGTGCCGACCTCGCGCCGTCGCACCCACAGCCAACCGCCGGGAGCCAGCGCCAGGGCGGAGATCCAGGGCAGATACGGCGCGAACCCCCTCTCCTCTAGCGTCTCGTCGACGTCGCAACGGGTGTCGGTCCCGCCGAACGTGATCCGCATTCCCTCGCCGAGCTCTTCGCGCGCCATCCGCTCTGTCGCCTCGCGCGGAGGGAGGTTTCGCCGGACGCTTCGAACGAGGCTGCCGTCGACGACAACGTTCACGACGTACTCCGGCTCGTGGTTGAAGACGATCACGTTGTCTCGCGCTCCCCACACCAGCTCGGTCTCGAACAGCCGCGCCACGCCGCCGAGCGCGAGTCCGCAGCTTCTGAGCACCGCCGCCTCACCGAGCACCGGCTGGTCGAAGCTGACGATCGTCTGGCTGTCCGGGGTGGCGTCGATCAGGGTCTCGGACCGGACACCGCGCTCGGGCCGCTGGAGGCTCACCGAATAGACGAGGCCGTCGGCGACGACCACCCGGGTGGCCACGAACTCTCCCTCGACCAGTGTGCGGTCGATGTGTCGCCCCTGCGCGTCGAAGCTGACGAAGGAGCGCCGTCCGAAGTCGTAGATGATCGCTTCGCCCGCCGGAGATACCCCCACCGAGCCCGCGAATACGAGCTCGCCCGGCCCCTGCCCCTGCCGTCCGGTCGTGCGCAGGTGCGTGCCGTCGGAGTCGAACACGACGAGGCGCGAGTTACCTCGATCGAGCACGTAGATCCGCCCCGACGCATCGGTGGCCACGGTCGATTCATCGATCCGGAAGAACGCTTCGGGGCCGTCCGGGGCGCCCCCCAGCCTGAACGCTTCGGTGAAGGTCCACTCGAGGAACCGATCGCTCCCGGGGTTGGAGACGATCCGGATTCCCGCCGAATCCACGATCTGTGCGATCAACGGGTGGGGGTTGGCGCCGGGTGGGGCGAGCACCAGGAGTAAGAAAGCGACCCGGCCGAGTGTCCTTCCCCGGCGCACAACCGTGTGCACGATCGGGAGTGTCCGCATCGTCGGTTCGTTGCCGGGTCAGGAGACAGCGGGCGCGCGGTCGATCTGTTCGAGCATCCGCTGCACCCGCTCCAGCTCGTCGAGATTGATCGTGTGCCCGAGGCCCGGATAGATCTGGAGCTCGACAGCGGCCCCGACGCGCGCGAGCTCGCGGGCCGATTCCTCGAGCCGCTCCCGCGGGATGTGGGGGTCCCGGTCGCTGCACCCGAGGAACACCGGCGTGCCGGCCAGCGATGTGGGGAAGTCCCAGCTTCGGCCCGGCGGGCCGATCAGTCCCGCCGACAAGCCTGCCACACCCCCGTACCGCCGGGCATTCCGGCCGACGAACTCGAGCGCCAGGCACCCTCCCTGGGAGAAGCCGAGCACGAGCTGTCGGTGCGGCGCGATCCCCTCGCGCTCGAGTTGGGCCACGATCGCCCCGAGCAGCGCGAGGGCGGAGGACAGATACGGCTCGTTCTCCCGCAGCGGAGCGAGAAAGGACCTCGGGTACCAGCTGTGCTCCTCCGCCTGCGGCGCGACGAAGAGGGTTTCCGGAGTCTCGAAGTGGTCCGCCAGACCGAGAATATCGCGCGCGCTCGCCCCGCGGCCGTGGCACAGAACCATGGCCGCCCGCGCGTCGGCGAGCAGAATGCCCGTCGTGAGCACCTCGGCCCTCCCGTGCGGGCCCGGAACGGACTGGCCGAGGCGGAGAGTCACGCCGATACGCCGGGCGCCGGCACGCGCAGGCGCGGGAGCCGGTCCTCGATGTGCCCGCGGTGTCCCTCGAGCCACGGGGGCAGCCTCAGCTCGCTACCGAGCGTCTCCGGAGTCTCGTCGATGGCGAACCCCGGTGGGTCGGTCGCGATCTCGAACAGCACCCCGCCCGGCTCGCGAAAGTAGATGGAATGGAAGTACTGACGATCGAGCACCGGGGTGACGTTCATCCCGGCGGCCGCCACCCGGCTGCGCCAGACGACCTGGTCGTCGTCCGACGCGCACCGGAAGGCGATGTGATGGACAGTGCCGACCGCCACCCGTCCGGCGGGACGGTCCGGCGCGCAAACCACGTCCACCGTCGCGCCCGCGGTGTCCTGCCCGCTGGCGTATCGAAATCGGCTCCCCTGGTGGCCGACCGACTCGAAGCCCATCACCTCGGCCACCAGCTCGGCGGTGCGCTCGTACCCCTCTTCGGTGAGGGTGACGCTGTGAAATCCGCGAATGGCGTGTTCCTTCGGTACCGGTCCCCCGTCCCAGAACCCTCTCTCTCCGGCGTCGGGTTGTTCGATCAACTCGACGGCCAGCCCGTCGGGATCCTCGACCGGCAGCACGCGCTCGCCGAATCGCTCCTCCACCGCTCCGAATTCGGCGCCCCGCTCGGCGAGCCGCTCCATCCACCAGTCGAGACTGCCGCCGGGGATCGCGAAGGCGGTGGCCGTCGTCTGGCCGGTGCCGCGGCGTCCGCGGACCGCCCCGGGCCAGGGGAAGAAGGTGACGATCGTCCCCGGATTCCCGAGTGCGTCACCGTAGTACAGGTGGTAGGTGGTCGGATCGTCGAAGTTGACCGTCCGCTTCACGAGACGAAGGCCGAGGACGGATACGTAGAAGTCGACGTTCGCCTGCGGGTCGCCCGCGATGGCGGTCACGTGGTGCAGTCCCGGGATCGGTGCCATGTGCTCCTCCGCTTGCCTGCCCCTAGCCATCTCCGCGCGACTCGGCTCCCGCACCGCGTCCACCGTCGGTCGCCCGCTCGCGGGCGACCAGCACAAGCCCGAAGCCCACGGTGATCGCCGGCATGATCAGGTAGGTGAGCCCGATGTCCGCCACGTAAGCGCCCGGCGTCATCTTCATCGGACCGCCGAGCAGCATGAGGGGCGCGTCGATCAGCACGCTGACTACGAGCCACAGAGTTCCGAGCAGGGCACCCTCTCGAACGAAGGCGCCTTCGACCGGTTTGAAGTACGCGACACCGAGGGCGACGACGGTGACCGCGACGGTCACGGGCATGATCGACTCGAACAGCGGGCGCGCCGACTCGCGAAGAGGAAAGACCAGGAACGCCACCAGGAATGGAACCAGCCAGCTCAGCACGCCGAATAGAATCGCCCTGCGCCAGGAAACCATGACGCCTCCGTTAGTACTCCGCGAACGCTTCGTCCGGGTAGCAATACAGCCACCGTTCCCCCGGCTCCGCCGAGGCGATCACCGGGTGCCCGGTGGCGCGCGAATGCTTGGTGGCGTGACGGTTGGGTGAACTGTCGCAGCACAGGGTCGTGCCGCATTCCTGGCACGTCCGCAGGTGCACCCATCGGGCGCCGATCTTCACGCACTCATCGCACTCGTGACGCTGCGCACGCTTGACGGTCGGAATCGCCGTAAGGTGCGCGCACCGTTCATCGATCATGGGCCGTCTCGCGAGCTCCGACGTTGCCTTGTGTAGACCTCGACTCGTCCTTGCGAATCCGCAGCAAGATAGACGAGATCGCCTCCGGGATCGAACCGGACATCCATCGACAGGGATCGATCTCGCGGGAAGTCCCCCACACCTCCCCCGTCGATTCTCGGTCGGCTCGTTCGTCGGTATTGTAGGTACACACCCACGCGCCGTCCCGGGACGGGGCGGCTCACCACAACTCGAGGTGTCCAATGGCCGAGTTCGTGCTCCTGCTTCACGAAGAGCCCGCCGCGTTCGCCGAACTGTCCCCCGCCGAGATCGAGACGGTGATCGCGCAGTACGTCGCGTGGCGCGAGAGTCTGGCGGCCGAGGGTCGACTGGCCGGCGGGATGAAGCTGAAGGACGACGGGGGGCGCTGGCTGTCGCGAGAGAACGGCCGGGTGCGGGTGGTCGACGGCCCCTACAGCGAGGCGAAGGAGGTGATCGGCGGACTGTTCATCATCAACGCCGCCGCCTACGCGGAGGCGGTCGCCATCCGCCCCAGCTGTCCACACCTCGAGTACGGGGGACGGATCGAGCT
>CAZJXR010000003.1:8910-58668 GCA_964550085.1 uncultured Gemmatimonadota bacterium | reverse complement strand
AAGCGGATCTATCCGGCGATCGACCTGAATCGCTCCAGCACCCGGAAGGAAGAGCTGCTTCTGGACGAGACGGAGCTCAATCGCATGTATCTGCTCCGAAATTTCCTTTCCGACATGCCTCCAGCCGAGGCCATCCAGTTCCTGATCGAGCGGCTCAAGCGCACCAAGACCAACAAGGACTTCCTCGCCTCGATGACGGCGGGCGAGTAGGGTGTCGGGCGGTTCGGCTGGCGGCGACCGTGCCGAGGCCGCCTACGCGGACGCAATCGCCGAGCGCGGCCTCGCCGACCTGCGGCCCGCGTGCCGGGCGCTCCTGCGTCGCCTGAAGACAACGGCGCCGGACCGGTATGCCGAAGGCGTGCAGCGATACGAGGAGGATCTCGTGCCGGCGGTCGCCGGCGGTTCGGTCGACCCGGTCGACGCGTGGCTCGAGTACGGGACGTGGCTGGCGGGACAGCTGTCCGCCGGTCGAGCGGTGGGGATCGATCCGACCGGGCGCTCCACGCCCCTGAGCGGCCCGCTCCCGGCGGGATGGATGGCCTTGTACCTGCCCGACAAGGACCAGCAGCCGGCCGTGCTGCTCGCGGCGCCGGCGCGGCTCACCCCCCCGCAGGATACGACGCGCGCCCTGCTCTGCCGCTGAGGGCTCCCATCCGTCGGCGATCCCGCACGCGACCGCCGTCGGAGCGGCCCTGTCGCCTCCAGCCGCATCTTCGTAAGTATTAACCGAAAGCAAACCGAAGGCAGGCTCCGATCGGATCGCGCCGTCCGCGTGCACCCGGAGCCGGGACACGGGAGGAGTGGTTAGCGTGGCAACCCACCAGGCAGTACAGCACGAGCGGATCCTCACCCGGTTGATCGAGCAGGAGATGCGTGATTCGTTCATCGACTATTCGATGAGCGTCATCGTGCAGCGGGCGCTCCCGGATGCGCGCGATGGGCTGAAGCCCGTGCACCGACGCATCCTCTACGCGATGCACGAGCTGCGCCTGCTGCCCGACCGAGACTACAAGAAGAGCGCCACCGTGGTCGGAGACGTGCTCGGCAAATACCACCCGCACGGCGACAGCGCCGTGTACGACACCCTGGTTCGCATGGTCCAGATCTTCTCGCTCCGCTATCCGCTCGTCGACGGACAGGGCAACTTCGGTTCGATCGATGGCGACAGCGCGGCGGCCTATCGCTACACGGAGGCCCGACTGACGCCGGTCGCCCTCGAGCTGCTGGCCGACATCGGCAAGGAAACAGTCGAATTCTCGCCCAACTTCGACGGCCGGCTCATGGAGCCCGTCGTCCTTCCGGCCCGGTTGCCCAACCTGCTGTTGAACGGCTCCGACGGCATCGCGGTGGGCATGGCCACCCGGATTCCGCCACACAATGCGCGCGAACTGCTCGCCGCCACGCGCCACCTGGTGCGCAAGCCCGACTGCTCGATAGACGAGCTGGTCGACCGGGTGCCGGGACCGGACTTCCCGACCGGCGGCTTCATCTGGGGGCGCGAAGGGGTGGAGGAGGCGTATCGCACCGGACGCGGATTGATCGAGATGCGAGCCCGCCTGCACCTGGAGGAGGGCGCTCGAGGAAAGCGCGCCCTCGTCATCACCGAGTTGCCCTACCAGGTCAACAAGACCCGCGTCATCGAGCAGATCGCCAAGGCCGTCAAGAGCCGCAGCGCGGAGGCAATCACCGACCTCCGGGACGAGTCGGATCGGGATGGAATCCGTCTGGTCGTCGAGCTCAAGCGCGATGCGAATCCTCGCCGATTGGTCGACCTCCTGTTCAGGAAGACGCAGCTGCGAACTACGTACGGCGTCATCCTGCTCGCCCTGCGGGACGGCCGGCCGGAGCAGCTCGATCTCGGTCAGGCGCTCCGGAGCTTTGTCGACCACCGGCTCGAGGTCATCCAGCGGCGCGCCGCCTTCGAGCTGGCCCGCTCCGAGGAACGGGCTCACGTTGTCGAAGGGCTCCTCCTCGCCCTCGATGACATCGACCGAGTGATCGCGCTGATTCGCGGATCGCGCTCGCCCGACAGCGCCCGCGCGAAGCTGCGCCGAGAGCTGAAGCTCAGCGACGCACAGGCCGAGGCCATCCTCGCCATGCGCCTGTCGCGGCTCACCGGTCTCGAGCGGCGGAAACTGGCCGACGAATTGGACGAGCTCCGGACCTCGATCGAGGAATACCGGGACCTGGTCGAGAGCGAGGCGACGCGCCGGCAGCATCTGAACGACGAGCTCACCCTGCTGGCCGAGCGGTACGGAGACGATCGACGCACCGAGATTCTGGACGGCGAGGGACCCTTTCCCCTCCCGTCCGGGGACGGCGCCGAAGCGACGATCGTCATGCTGAGTCGCCTCGGGTTCGTGAAGGCGCAGCCCGCGCGCTCCGGCGCCGGCATGTCGGGCAGCGAGGCGATGGCGGAGCGTCAGGGAGATTTCGTGCGCGATGCCTTCCTGTGCCGGGGCACCGACAGCCTTCTGGTCCTTACCGCCAAGGGGGGCGCGCACCTCGTCCAGGTGAATGACCTGCCGCACGGCACCCGCAGCTCCCGTGGCAGCCGCCTCACCGATTTCATCTCGATCGGGCGGAAGGACGAGGTGATGGCCGTCCTCCCGGTCGACCACTTCGCCGCGGAGCGCTACCTGGTGGTGGTGACGGAGCGCGGCCAGGTGAAGCGCACCTCGCTGCACGAGTACGCCAACATCCGCGCCGGTGGCATCAAGGCGGCCGGCCTGGCGCGCGGCGATCGGTTGCTGACCGCGTTGCTGACCGACGGCAGCGCCGAGCTCGTCCTCGCCACCCGCTCCGGAATGGCGATCCGGTTCGCCGAGACCGACGTCCGCCCGATGGGTCGCACCGCGCGGGGTGTGCGCGGGATGGATTTCGACCAGACGGACAGCCTGGTGGCGGCACTCGCGCCCCGTCGGGACGGCGATCTGATGGCGGCGACCGCGCCGGGCAGGGCGAAGCGGATACCGGTCACCGAGCTCCGGCTCCAGAGCCGCGCGGGCAAGGGCCGACCGCTGGTAGCACCGCGAGACGGGGCCGGCGATTTGATAGGCCTCCTCGAAGTGCACCCGGGGGATCGCGTCGTGTGGGAACTCGACTCGGGCGTGCTGGTGACGACTGGAACGCAGCGAATCGCGCCGCGTGATCGTCGCGCCGCCACCAGTCGCCTGCTCGATTTGGGAGCGAACCGGCGAGCGACGGCCGTTCACCCGGTCCGCGGCGCGACGGCCGGAGCGGGAGTGCCCGCGGTCGACGGCTCGGGGGCCGAGAGCGCGGCCGCAGTCGGCGCGGCGCCCGCAGGACCGGAGCAGGAGGAGCTGGACATCTGACTCCGGTTTGAAACCGTAGGCGTCGCGCCCGGCCACGCATCTCCGCGATGCGTAGCCCACCTCCCGCGCCACCGCTCCGTGCACAGGTCACGCCGCTCGATGGCGTGTACCCCTCTGACACTCTAACGGAGACGCGACCATGCGGCGGTTCTGTCCACCTGCCCCGACCGGGTACCGGCCTCTGGCGATGGCGTTGCTATGGCTGCCGACCTGCGTATCCTCGCTGGCAGCGCAGAAGCAGGATTTCGTGACGCTGACCAACGGGGATCGGATTCGGGGTGAGGTGAAGGAGCTGAGCCGTGGTAGACTCAAGTACAAGACCGACCCGGCCGGCACCCTCTACTTCCAGTGGGACTCGGTGGCGAGCTTCACCAGTCGGCAGCAGTTCGAGGTCGAGATCGCCGACGGCGTCCGCCTGTTCGGCCGGCTCGATCCGGTGGAGGGGGAACCGCGTTTCAGGCTCATCCGGGCCCAGGACACGGTGCTGCTCGCCAAGCCGGCCATTGTCGGCATCACACCGGTGAAGGGGACGTTCTGGGCCCGGTGGGACGGCAACATCGATGTGAGCTTCAACTTCACCCAAGCCAGGACCTCCGTCTACTGGTCATTGAACGGCAGCGCCTCGTATCGGACTCGCTACGACCTGATCAAGCTCTCGGCGGGCTCCTTCATACAGACTCAGGACTCGGTGAGCACCACATCGCGCGACAACTTCACCGGCTCCTACTCCCGATATTTCAAGCGGAACTGGTTCGCCATCGGCACCATCTCTTTCGAGCAGAACAGCGACTTGAGCCTCGACTACCGGCTCACACCGGCCGCCGGCGGAGGGCGGACGCTCGTGCACACCAACAAGACACTCATGTACGGCTGGATCGGTCTCGCCGCGAACCGGGAGAAGTTCGCCGACACCGACCCGGACTCCAACCTCGACGCGGTGATTGCCTGGAATTACGCCCTGTTCACGTACGCCGAACACAAGACCGACCTGACTGCCTCGGTGGCCGTCCTTCCGAGCCTCACCATCGGAGGCCGCTACCGAATCACCGCCGATGCCAAGTTCAAGCGCGAGTTCTTCAAGGACTTCTATCTCACGGTCGGATTCTTCGAGACGTTCGACAGCAAGCCGCAGGGCGTGGACGCCAGGAAGAACGATTTCGGCGTGAACACTGGGCTCGGCTGGTCGTTTTGATCAACGCCCGCATCGATGGATGGACCACGAGCGAGCGGAGTCCTGTCGGCGTGAAGCGAACGGTTCCGGGTCGGCGCGGAAACGTACGGCTCGGGCCGAGCGTGCAGTTGACCCCGGTTCCCCGGCCCGTCAGTTTGCGGCCTGCGTCCCTACCGGCACGCGGAGACGCACGGCCGAGGCGCGCACCGCGCCGGAGCCCCGAACACTCGATCGAGAGGCTGTACGACATGAAGAGAGTGCTGACCCTTGCCCTTGTCCTTTTCGCCTGTCGCTCGGCGTACGCGCAGCAGGCGCAGGACTATCTGGAGCTGCTCCGCTCCGACGTGCAGACGCAGCGGGTGGCCATCGTCACCGAGGTGATGGAGTTCGACCAGGCGGAGAGCGACAAGTTCTGGCCCGTGTTCCGCGACTACGAGCACGAGATGACCAAGATCGGCGACAAGCGGATCGCGTTGATCAGAGACTACGCGGCGGCCTACGAGACGATGACCGATGCGAAAGCGAAAGAGCTGATCGACCGCGCGTTCGCCATCGATCAGGAACGGCTGGCGCTCGAGAAGAAGTACTACGGCGAGTTCGAGAAGGCGGTCGGGTCGGCGACGGCGGCCAAGTTCATGCAGGTCGACAACCAGATCAACCTGCTGGTCGACCTGCAGATCTCGCAGGCACTGCCGCTGGTCAAGAAGCCCGACGCGGCGGCCAACCCGTGCGGCGGCATGTAGGCTGCCGGGTGAGGCGCTGTTGAACATCACCCCGAGCGAAATCGCGGTGTGGCTGATCGTCGGCGCGCTGGCGGGCTCGCTCACCGGCAAGCTGGTGACGCGCTCCAGGCACGGGTTCGGTCGGTTGACGAACCTGGGCATCGGGCTGGTCGGCGCCTTGATCGGCGGCGCGATCTTCAACCTGTTCCGGATAGACCTGGGCCTGGAGGCGATCTCGATCAGCCTCCAGGACCTGGTATCCGCCTTCGCGGGATCTCTCCTCTTTCTCCTCCTGCTGCGGGCGTGGAAGCGTCGACGAGCCGCGCGCGCGGAAGACCGCCAGGCCGGGAGCGCGGCCGCATAGGAGTGACGCGGCCGATCGCAGGGGGTCTGCTGGCGGCGATCCTCGTCGCCTGTGGCGATCGGTCCTCGCCGGAAGGCTCCGCGGAAGCGACAGGCAGCGCGGCGGAGGCGGAGTTCGTGGGAAGTGCGAGGTGCAGCGACTGTCACGCCGCCCAGTTCGAGTCGTGGCGGGGCTCCCATCACGACCTGGCCATGGAGCCGGCGACCGAGGAGACGGTGCGGGGTGACTTCGAGGACGCCTCCTTCACTTACGCCGGCATCACTTCCACGTTCTCGCGCCGTGACGGCCGTTTCTGGGTGCGGACCGACGGGCCGGACGGCAAGCTGCACGAGTACCCGATCGCCTTCACGTTCGGGGTCACGCCCCTGCAACAGTACCTGATCGAGTTCCCCGGCGGTCGCCTCCAGGCGCTCACCATCGCGTGGGACTCGCGACCGGTCGAGGAGGGCGGACAGCGGTGGTTCCACCTCTATCCCGGTGAACAGATCACGGCCGACGACGCGTTGCACTGGACCCGGCCGAGCCTGACCTGGAACTCCGCCTGTGCGGCATGCCACAGCACGAATCTGCGGCGCAACTTCGATCTCGCCACCGACCGCTACCGGACGGTGTGGTCGGAGATCGACGTGGCGTGCGAGGCATGCCACGGACCGGGATCGAGGCATGTGGCGTGGGCGGAGGGCGAGCCCGGTGCCGAGGCGTACGAGGGCGATCTCGGTCTGCCGGTGGCGCTCGGCGGCGGGACGAACGCCGACTGGGCTTTCGACGACGGAGCGACGATCGCTCGCTTCTCGGGACCTCGCCGCTCGCCCGCTCTGGTTGAGGCGTGTGCGCCGTGCCATTCGCGCCGGACCGAGTTGACGAAGAACGTCGAACACGGACAGCCGTTCCTCGACACCCACCGTCCCGAGGTGTTGGTGGGGGGGCTGTACTACCCGGATGGACAGATCCTCGACGAAGTGTACGTGTACGGCTCGTTCCTGCAGAGCCGCATGTTCGCGGCCGGTGTGGTGTGCAGCGATTGCCACGACCCGCACAGCCTGGCGTTGCGAGCGGATGGCAACGCGCTGTGCGGACGCTGCCATCGCGCCTCCGCCTACGATACGCCGACACACCACTTCCATCGGGTCGGGACGCCGGGAGCGGCGTGCGTCGAGTGCCACATGCCCGCCACCACCTACATGGTCATCGATCCACGCCGCGATCACAGCCTGCGCGTCCCGCGCCCGGACCTGGACGTCTTCCTCGGGACGCCGGACGCCTGCACCCGCTGCCACACCGACCAGTCTCCGGAATGGGCCGCCAATGCGGTCGCCGCCTGGTACGGGCCTGATCGTCGAACCGAGCGACATTTCGGTCAGGCGCTACACGCCGGGCGCCAGGGCGCGCCGGGCGCCGACCGCGAACTGGCGGCTCTGGTGACCGACGGGGCGCAGCCGCCGATCGCGCGGGCGACGGCAGTGGCCGAGCTGTGGGGGTACGGAAGCCGACCGGCGCTGTCGGCAATCGAAGCGGGAGCCGCAGACGCGGACCCGCTGGTGCGCCTGGCTGCCGCCTACGCCGTCGAACCGCTGCCGCCGTCGGAGCGTATCCGGCTCGCGCTTCCTCTCCTCGGCGATCCGCTGCGTGCCGTGCGGCTGGAGGCGGCGAGGTCGCTCGCCTCTATACCGGCGGATTCATTGACCATGGCGGAAGCGATCGCCATCGAGCGCGGGGTGGAGGAGCTCGAGGCGGCGATCCGCGTCCACGACGACCGAGCCTCCGCCCACACCAACCTCGGCCTGCTCTACCAGCAGCGAGGCCGGTGGGCCGAAGCGGAGGCGGAGTACCGCAAAGCGATCGAGCTCGACTCAACGTACGTGCAGGCGTACGCGAACCTCGCCGACCTGTACCGGGCCCTGCGGCGCGACGCCGAGGGCGAGGCGCTGATCGAGCGCGCACTGGCCACCGCGCCCGATGAGGGCGCCCTCTATCACGTGCTCGGGCTCGTGCAGGTGCGACAGGGGCGAACCGGAGAGGCGGTGGCATCGCTGCGGCGCGCGGTCGAGCTGTCGCCCGACGACGCCCGCTTCGCCTACGTGTACGCGATCGGTCTGAGCTCGACCGGACGAGAGGCGGACGCCATCCAGGTGCTCGAATCGACGCTGGAGCGCCACCCCTGGGACGTCGATGTGTTGTACACCCTCGCGACCCTGTATCGCGATCGCGGCGAGACCGACGCCGCGCTCGGCTACGCTACCCGGCTGGCCGAACTGCTGCCGGACGACGCCGGCATCGCGCAGCTGCTGGCGGGGCTGCGGCGGGGGGCAGACACTCCCTGAGACGCTCCGCGGCCGCGCTCGTCTAGATTCCGGTCGCAGTGACGGCCGGATCGCGATCGGTGCGGAGCTTCACGCGCTGGGGGAAAGCGAAGCCTGCCCCGAAGCTGATCGCCCACGGGCTGCCCGAGAAGCCGTCGCCGAACAGATACCCGACATCGAGGCGCCCCATGTTCGGGATCGTGCCCAGCGCGGCGCCGAGGCGGAGACCGACGCCGACGTTTCCTCCGTAGCGCGAGGGCTGGAGATCGTGGTACCAGGCCCCGCCGAAGTCGAAGAAACCGGCGAACCCGATGCTGACCAGGTTCACCACGTTCTCGAACGCGAAGTAGCGGTGCTCGAGCATGCCCCACAGCTCCCGGGTGCCGACGAAGGAGTGGGGCGCGAACAGGCGTGGCGGCGTGGTGAAGCCGAGGTCGAACTGTCCACCCGGCGGCGGAGCCTCCGACGCTCCCGCCTCCAGGTGGAGGACCGTCGCCTGCCGCGGAGCGGGCTTGTGACCGAGCGTCGCCTGGATTACCACGCGCCCCGAGTCGAGGCCGGCGCTGGAGAACAGGCTGGTGGCCTCGATCTGACTGTGGACGAACGCTCTCCTCCCGAGACGCACCGCCGTGGCGGCGATCAAGTTGGGACCGAACCCGGCCCTCGCATACCCGAACGCCTCCGGCGCCACGTTGATGCCGATGGAAAGCGCGGTGCTGAGGTCGACGTCCTCGGTGCCGAAGCCGTTGAACATCCGCAGCCGCCGGAACCGTGAGTGACGGAATTCGACCAGGCCACCCAGATAGCCGCTCACGCTGTCGGGGATCGATTGCAGGCTGTCGGCCTCCAGGAAATACTTCTCCTGCTTGACCTGCCCTACCGCGCCGAAGCGAAGGTACTCGAACACGGTCGCTCGGCTGGCGAACGCCACGGTGAGGTCGTTCCGAAACGCCTGCTGCGTCCAGAAGATCGAGTCGAGCGAGTTCTGCCCCGAGGCGGTGAACTGGATGACGCGCCGATCGGCGCCGAACCCCATGTACTCGTTTCCGGATCGGTCCACGGAAGAGTAGAAGGGAAAGCCGAGCTGCCAGTCGCCGAGCGTCCCGTCCGAGAGCGGCTGGTAGGAGCCGCCGACCGAAAAGCGGCTGCCGAACATCCGGTTCAGCTGCGTCGCCAGCTTGAGGCCATCGCGGTCGACGTCCTTGACGTAGTAGACCTGTACCAGGCTCCCGGTGCCGAGCAGATTGATCTCGAGCACCCCGAGCGTGACCGTGACCGTACCATCCGCCGCCACCGCGAACGAGACCTTCGGCTTCGTGCTCCACCCGTCCACCGTCTTGACGATGACCGCGAACTTCCCGTCCTCGAGCGTCGTCGTATCGATACCGATCGAGCGGAAGAGCTGGAGATCGCGCAGGTTCCTCTCGCTCTCCGCGACGACCGCGGAATCGTACGGCTGGCCCGGTCCGAACAGGAGCTCGGCGCGGATCACGCGCGGCTTTGTGATCACGTGCAGCGCGTTCATGGCCCGGAAGACCCAACTCTCCTCCGCCACGCTGTCGGGAAAGACGCCCGCCCGCTCCAGGATGATCGTGTCGATGACGGGTGGGCTCACGGGGCGCGGAGCGGGCCGAGCCGCATCCTGGGCCTGCGCCGAGTTGCTCGGAGCCAGGAGAGAGGCGGCACTGCACACCGCGGCCATCACTCGCCGGCCGCGGGGCCCTTCCGCAGCGACGCCGCCGCCGAGCCGGCGCCCCGGTCGTCGGCCGGACATCGGAAGTAGCAAGCTCAGAACTGGAACCCGTAGTTGGCGTACAGGACGGTTTTCTCTTGGCTACGGGCGATGCTGGCCGAGAAGGTGCCCTTCGGGTTGCCGAGGAACGTGAACCACACGCCGAGGCCCGCGCTCGGGTGCCAGCCGCCCGGCGATTCGCCGTCCACGTACACGCGACCCACGTCGGCCAGCAGGAAGCCGCCGAATTGCCCCGGGATGACGCGCGGCATGTCGAATAGGAAGAAACGCACATCGGTCCCGCCGTACAGGGAAGCGTCGCCGGCAAAACGGAATCTGTCCCAGCCGCGGTTCGACGGCAGGCCCCCGAGATAGGCAGACTCGAAGTAGGGGAACGGACCCCAGATCCTTCGCCCTCCCGCCCGTAAGGCGAGGACCGGCCGGTTGAGGACGGGGAGGCTGAGGTAGGCCGTGCCAAGCACGTTCGCCGCACCGTATATCGAGCGCACGTCGAACAGCGGGGGATAGAAATCGCCCCGCAGCGAGAGGGTGAAGCCACGCGTCGGAGCCCACGGGTTGTCGCGACTGTCGAAGCGCAGCTCGCCGAACGCCCCCAGCTGGCCGAAGTTGCCGTCTCCGTACAGATCCGGCTCGGTGGCGATGAAATGGCCGTCGTTGTCGGTGGTGATGTTGTGCTTGAAGACCGGACCGAACAGGGCGTCTATCACCCGCCCCACCGTTCGGGCGAGAGCCAGGTCGAGCGAGATGATCCAACGGTCCACCAGCGCCGAGTCAGAGGTGGCGAAGGGCTGCGTGTCGTTCCCGAGGCCGTACCATTTGAGCAGCCTTCGCGACGAAGCGAGGAAGCGAACCTCGGCGTGATTGGGCGAGTTGGTGGCGCGAAAGTCGGCGTGCCCGAGAAACTCGACTTTTCCCTTCGTCGAGACGCCGAAGCGTCCGGCGGTGCGCGATGCGTATGGTGCCTTCCGAAACCCGTACGTGTAGTGTGTGACCCCGCCGGCGAGGTAGAGTCCATAGTCACCGCTGAGGCCGATCTCGCCGTTCGGCACCGTCCATTGGCCCCAATCGCGAGGTAGCTTCTCCTCCTGGCCCTCGTACACCCATCGGGTGTAGGGTCGGCGATCGATGGCCGGGTGGCCGTCGGCGGCTCCGATCACGCGAGTGGTGCCGTCGGCGTCGTACAGGTCGATGTTGCCGACGGGCCGGAGGAAGTCGAACACGTCATCCCCGGGGCCACCGATGATCCGTACCGTCATGTCGATGTTCCTGTCGGCGCTGATGACAACCGAGTCGTTCCCGCCCCTCAGGTGCAGACGGACCTCACCCGTCTCGTGAGGCTGGAACCGGCGGCGATAGTAAGGCGCCAGGTCGTCGCCGCGAGGCGCCAGGCTGACCTCGACCGATCCATCGTCCTCGCCCGTGATACGCGCGATCTCGGGGCGATCGGTCGCGTCCACATCGACCGTCGCGGCCAGGATCCGGTAGTACTCGTTCGCCGCCTCGGCCAGAGCGTCGCGCCGGCGCCGCAGCTTGGTCGCCAGCTCCTTACCGTCGAGCGCGTACATCTCGCGCGGCAGCGCATTGACGGCCACCTCGATCACCGAGTCGGAGAGAGCCCCGGCGAGACGGTGGGCCGTCGAGTCCCAGGCCGGCTTCTCGAGAGCGGTCAGAAACGCGCGATCGAGAGGAGCGCCCGCCAGTGTGAGTCCGCCCACATGGTGATACCGGGAGCCGAAACCGACGAGTTCCGGAACCGCGATCCACGCCTTGGAAGGAAACACACCGTCCAGCTTCGCGAACGCCTGATCCCTTTGCACCGGCAACGGAATCCATTCGCCATTTCCCTGGCCCCGGAGCGTTGCCCAGCGCCAGTTCCGCGGGCTGCGGTTCCAGTCTCCGATCACCACATCGAGGAGCCGGGCGCGTAGGAGCGCGTGCGCGTCGGGTCGGTCGCGCGGGTTGGCGCGGGCCAGCTCGAACAGTGTTTTCGAATCGATGACCTCTGCGACCTCCGGCAGGCGCGGTTCGAGCCCTTCCGTTACGTGGGCCAGAAACCCGAGCATGCCGGCGAACTCGCGGCGATGTTCCGCGAGCCGAGGGTCGTCCGGAAGGACGAACAGATACACGTCGACCGAGGCCAGGTCGGCGGCCATCAGCAGCGGCTGGATAACCAGCGTTGGAACTGGGTAGGTGGTGGCCACTTCCTCCTGCACGACCAGCTCGGCGAAAGTCCCGCGCAGGGCGGTCGGGAGCTCGAGCTGCGGGTCGCGGTGGACGGATCGGAACAGGTACGGCTGGCCAAGCGGGTCCTCGAACAGCAGCCGTCGGTCCTGATTCCCCGGGATTTCCCGCACCACCCGGAGACCGCCGGCGAACGAGTCCAGATCGAGGACGGGCACGGTGATCTGCACGGTCCACGCGTCGCGGTATCCGTCACCCCAGAAGAGCCGGAAAAAGGCGCTGGCGCCGAAACTAGGATTGGCCACGACGTGAGCCATCGAATCGCCGGAAACGGGCATCTGCTGTGCGGCGACCGGTAGCGGCAGCAAGAGCAGGACGGCAGGAACGAACGACCCTGGCAGAAGAAATTGAGCGGCGGCAGCAACCGAGCGCCGACTCACAGTTAAGCATCGGCGAGTGGCTTCAGACACCGAAGCCGCACTCTCCTCTCTCCCGCAGGTGTACCGTTTCTGCGCGGACCGCAGTCGGCCGCAAGGCGCGGTCAGGATAGAGGGACGCTTCAGCGCGAGCAAGGCGTCGAACGCCAGGCATCGAGCGGGCGTCGAACGTCGCCACCATCGGTCGGGCCGGGCACGGTCGGTGGAGTGGTAAGCGTCACGCATGAGGCGCACGTCCGATGCGAGAAGCCAAGCGTATCGATGACGCACACTTCCGATGCGAGAAGGCGAGCAACCTGTTCCACCACGCGAACCGTTCAGCGTCACGAGCACGATAAATGGTTTCCCTCAACGATCGAGTGGATCAAAAAACTCTTGCGTGTAGTGAACGAATCTTTATTATTGCATCCATACATGAGCGACAACCCGGAAGGACGTCGACAAACATGGGTGTGGTGGCGGATGGGAAAAGAAACCTCTTCGCCAAGCGAGCGTCGAAGCGCCGTGGCAGAAGCACCGCCTGAAACGGCGGCTTTTTGTTGCCCTCCTCTCCAGCCAGGAGGCCGGGTGTGCGAATTGGTTTCACGTATAACCTGAAACCTGCTCTAACCACAACGTCTCCATCCCGCGGCAACGGAGCCGACGCTTCACCGTCTCCACTCGCCGCGCACCGCTTCCCACCCGATCGGACGAGCATCGACGCCCGATACGCCGAGTGGGACAGCGAGGAAACGATCGAGGCGATCGCCGGTGCGCTGTCGGCCGCCGGTGAGGTCGTGCGGTTGGGAGCGGGTCCCGACCTGCCGGATTTGCTGCGGTCCGAGTGTCCGCAGCTCGTGTTCAATATGGCCGAAGGGTCGGGGAAGCGATCGCGAGAGGCGCACGTTCCTGCCCTGCTCGAGTTCTACGACGTTCCATTCACCGGCGGCGACGCCCTGTGCCTCGCGCTCACGCTCGACAAGGCGATGACCAAGCGCGTCCTCCAGGCGTCCGGTATTCCGACGCCGGAGTTTCTGGTCTACGAGCCCGGCGAGGCAGAGCCCGGGAACCGCCTGCCCCTGCCGGCGATCGTGAAGCCGTTGCACGAGGGGTCGAGCATCGGGATCGGCAACGCTTCGGTGTGCGAGTCGATCGAAGATGTAAGAGCGCGCGTAGAGGAGATCCACCAGTCCTGGAAACAGGCAGCTGTCATCGAGCGCTTCCTCGAAGGGCGGGAGTTCACCTGTGCGATGGTGGGCAACGGCCGCGATCTGCGTGCCTACCCGCCGGTCGAGATCAACTTCGATGCGCTGCCTGCCGGAGCCCGACCGGTGTACGGCTTCGAAGCGAAATGGATCTGGGACCAGCCCCATGCCCCGCTCGACATGTTCCAATGCCCGGCGGATGTCGATGCCGCCTTGGAACGAGCCATCGTGGAGACGGCCAAGGCCGCCTTTCGGGTGACCGGGTGTCGTGACTGGGCGCGGATCGATCTGCGACTCGACGGCGAGGGACGACCGCACGTCCTCGAAGTAAACGCGCTCCCCGGCGTGCTGCCCGATCCGGAGCAGAACTCCTGCTATCCGAAGGCGGCACGGGCGGCCGGCATCCCGTTCGGCGACGCGATCCTGGCCGTCGTGCGCGCGGCACAGCATCGCTATGCGCTCTGAGCGCGCGCCGATGCGCATCGGCATCCTGTACGAGGAAATGCATCGTCCGCCCCGACGTCCGGACGCGGCGGTCCTCGATTCGGTATGCGCCACGGAGCGCGCGCTCTCGCACATGGGGCACCGCGTCACCCTCCTCCCGGTGCGCGCTGCCGATCTCACCTGGCTCGATCGGCTCGAACGGGCGCGGATGGATCTGATCTTCAACCTGTGCGAGGGTCTCGAGGGGGAAGGGATGGGCGAGTTCCTCGTGCGTGCCGCGACCGAACTGCTCGGAATACCGGTGACGGGATGCAGCGCCGATGTGCTGGCGTTCGCGCTTCGCAAGGACCGCGTGAACGCCGTGCTCGCGCAGTGCGGGCTCAGCGTGCCGCCCTACACGCTCGCGGTGCGGGGCAAACCGCTTCCGGAATGGGACGACTATCCGGCCATCGTGAAGCCGGCGGGAGAGGATGGATCGCTCGGCATATACGACCGCGCCGTGGTCGAGTCGAAAACGGAGCTCGAGACCTGCACGGCCGAGCTGCTTCACGACTTCGAGACTCTGCTGGTTCAGAAGTTTATCCCCGGCCGAGAGTTCAATGCCGGTTTCGTCGGCGAGCGGTCCCTGCCGCTGGCGGAAATCGACTTCAGCGGGATGCCGATGGATCTGCCGCGCATCGTCTCGTACGCCGCGAAGTGGGAGGTCGGTTCACCGGCGGACAGGGGAAGCGTATCGCTCTGTCCCGCACCGGTCGACCCGGAGACGGAGGCCAGGATCGGCGAGGCCGCGCGAACGGCGTGGCTGGCGATCACGGCCGGTCGCGGATACGGACGCGTGGATCTTCGGCTTGATGCGGAAGGTGTTCCGTACGTCATCGAGGTGAACCCGAACCCGGACTTCACCCCTCTGGCCGGCCTCGCGCGCATGGCCGCCGCCGCTGGTTGGAGTTACGACGACCTGGTATCGAGCGTCTGTGATGTGGCTCTCAGCAATGGGAGGAGCAACGGTACACACTCGAGGGCGGAGCCCGGTGCGCTGCAAGCGGCGGTGACGGATATCGCGGCGAGCAGATCGCCGCGTGACGGATCGATCCGACTGCGCCCGATCGAGCGCCATCACCGGGAGCGCATTCGGCTCATCCTCGAGCAGAGCGAAGTGTTTCGGTACGACGAAGTCCTGGTCGGACTGGAGCTGCTGGACGTGCATCTGAACCAGCCGTCCCAGAGCGACTACTACTTCATCGGTGCCATGGACGAATCGGATGAGTTGGTTGGTTATGCATGCTACGGGCCCACCCCGTGCACGGTGGGCACCTGGGATCTGTACTGGATCGTCGTGGATCCGGGCCGGCAGGGAGCGGGCATCGGCACTCGGTTGCTCGAGGAGGTCGAGGGCGAAGTCAGACGGCGACTCGGTCGCATACTGCTCGCCGAGACCTCGTCGCAACCGAGCTACGATGGAACCCGCGCCTTCTACGCGCGACGAGGTTACCGGGCGGTATCGCGCGTCGAGGATTTCTATGCTCCTGGCGACGATCGTGTGATCTTCGCCAAGCGTTTCGGCGACTCGGAAGGAGGGACCGAATCCGATGGATGAGTGGCAGCAGATCCTCAAGCAGAGTATCACGACGGTCGACGAGCTGGTCGAGCGATTCGGTGAAGAGAACATCGATCGCGAAGCGGCTCAACAGGCGATCGACAACTTCAACCTGCGCATCACGCCTGCCGCGGCACGCTTCATCGAGGAGAAGGGCGACAGGTTCTGGAACCAGTACGTCCCCACCCCCGAAGAGTTGAACATTCACGACGGCATCGTCGACGCGCTCGGTGAGGACGCTGACTCGCCGGTGCCGAATCTGACCCACCGCTATCCCGATCGGGTGTTGTTTCTGGTCAGCCCCGTGTGTGCGACGTACTGCCGATTCTGCACGCGGCGGAGAAAGGTGGGGGACCCGGAGAAGATCCCGCTCAACCAGTTCGATGCCGCCTTCGATTACCTGCGGGAGCATACCGAGGTCCGGGACGTGATTCTGTCCGGCGGCGATCCGTTCATGCTCTCCAATCGACGCATCGAGCACTTTCTGGCCACTCTGCGCGACATCCCGCATATCGAGATCATACGCGTACACACCCGGATGCCCTCTCACCTCCCCGAGCGCATCACCCCGGCGCTGTGCGCGATCCTGAAGAAGTATCATCCGGTGTTCGTCAACCTGCATTTCAACGACCCCGTCGAGCTGACTCCGGAGGCGGAGACGGCAATCGCGATGCTCGCCGACGCCGGGTGCCCGCTGGGCTCACAAACAGTCCTCCTCAAAGGGGTCAATGACGATCCTCGGATCATGAAGGAGTTGATGCTCAAGCTGCTCAAGAACCGGGTTCGACCCTACTACATCTATCAGGCCGATCAGATCGCCGGTGCCGAGCACTTTCGAACCACGGTGGCCGAAGGCATCGAAATCCTGCGCGCGATCCGAGGATGGACCTCCGGGCTCGCGGTACCGCATTTCGTGATCGACGCGCCGGGCGGCGGGGGCAAGATCCCGATCCTGCCCGAGTACGTCGAATCGATGAGCGACGAAGAGGTCGTAGTGCGCAATTACGCCGGCGAGCGCTTCGTGTACCGCCAGGCGTGCGAGCCGGAGCCGGAACCGGACGAGGCACTGGTGGCGGCGGCGCGCGCGATGCGCAAGAAGGCGAAGGCGAACGGGAAGGCCACCCGCGCAGCGACCAACGGAAAGGCAGCGCGCCCGAGCAACGGGAAGGCGGCGACGCCGAAGGCCGCCGGCAAGACCAGCCGCGCCGGAGGCAACGGTCGCGGGAGGGCGCCGGCGCCGCAGGACAGCGAGCGCGAAGCGGAGCCGGAAGTGGCTGGAGGCAGCCTGCGATAGGACACAGGCTGCCTTCCACCGCGTTCGATGCCCGACTCCATCGATGACATCCGCACCTCCGAGGCGGAAGGTCGCGAGTACCGGCAGGGCGTGTTTCGACCGCTGGCCGAGCACGATCTCGAGCCGGCTCCCGACGATCGTCAGCGGTTTCCCGATCGGGGACAGGGATCGACCTTTCTCCATCACGACGAGATGCCCCGGGTGCCGCGCCTCCGGCACCTCATGGGTCCATCCCTTATCGCCCTCGCCATGGGGCTCGGGGCGGGAGAGTTTCTGCTGTGGCCCAACCTCGTCGCGGTCAACGGTTTTTCCATCTGGTGGCTGTTCTGGATCGGCGTAATCACCCAATTCCTGGTCATCGCCGAGATCGAAAGGTGGACCATCGCCACCGGCGAATCGGTGTTCGCCGGAATGGCCCGGCTCACCAGGGGAGCCATGTGGCCGTGGTTCTTTCTGATCGCCACCCTGATCAGCTTCTTCTGGCCGGGGTGGGCCTCCCAATCGGCGGAGTTTGCCGGCAGCATTGTCGCCGCCGCCACCGGGGTACACATCGCCTGGCAACCCATCGCGCTCCTCATGCTCGCCTTCATCTGGATCGGTCTGGCAATCTCGAAGATCGTGTACAACGCGCTGGAGCGGTTCGAGATCGCGCTCGTGTTCGGGTTCTTCCCTCTCCTCACCATCGCGCTCGTGATGGCCGGTGTTCTGCCTTCGCATCTGCTGGCGCTCCTGGAGGGAGCGGTTCGAGTCGGGCGCGCGCCGGCCGAGCTGCTTGCGGGTAATCAGTTCCCCACCCTGCTGATCGCCGTCGCCTACGCCGGGTCGGGCGGCACACTGCTTCTCGCCCAGTCGCTGTGGCTCCGGGACAAGGGCTTCGGGATGGCGGCCTATCAGGGCAGGATCGCGGGCATCCGGGGGGCGAACGAACCGATCAGCGGAACGGGGTACGTTTTTGATGCCGGCCAGCCGCAGGCACTGCGTCGATTCCGCGAATGGATGCGCACCGCACAGCGCGAGCTGCTGATCACGTTCGTGCTCCTGATCATCGCCAGCGTGGTGATCACTACCATGCTGGTGGCGGCCACGCTGGGCACGGACAACCCGGAGCTGGCGGGCAACTATACCGGCATGGTGCAGCTGGAAGCCGAGGCGCTGGCGCACATCGGCGGGACGTGGCTGAAGATCGTGTTTCTGCTCGGCGGATCGTTCGTGCTCTTCTCGACCCAGCTGGGCATCGTGGACACGGTGACGCGGATCGCCGGCAGCATCTTCTACGAGCGCTTCGGGCGCCGGACTCGCTTCTGGACGCTGAAGCGAACCTTTCTCTTCTTTCTGTCGCTGTTCGTGATCGCGTCCATGACCATCATTCTCATCTCCTGGGTGGGCGGACAGGCGGTCGACGTGCTTCAGCCCGACTTCCTGGTGATCATCGCCGGTCCGTTCACGATTGTGAGCATGTACGCGATCGCTCTGGTGGTAGGCTACATGAACGCGCGTCGCCTGCCAGCGGCGCTCGCCACCCCGACCTGGAAGCGGCTGGGCATGATTTGGGCGGGGGTGCTGTGGGGGTGGTTCACCGCGGAACAGCTGAGCCGGACGCTGATGGGCGCCCTCGGCGCACCGGCCGAGGCGGTGGAGGTCATCGGACCTCACCCCGTGCGCATCGGCATCTACGCCCTGTGGCTGGCGTCTCTCCTCTGGTTCGCCTTCCGGACGCTGCGCGTCCCGTCCGCGAGCGATTGACCCAACGCCACCACCTCGGACAGCAGCGCGTCGATGTCCGCGGTCGTCGTACGGTAGTTGAGCGGACACAGCCGAATCGCGTACGCGCCCGACAGCCTCGTCGACGACACCATGAAGCGCCCCTCGCGCTGTAGCGCGCGCACGATCGCCACGTTCAGATCGTCCACCGACTGCGCCGTGCGCCCCCCGACCGGCCGGTGACGGAAGCAGACGATTCCCAGCGACGCCGCCGACAACAGCTCGAGCTGCGGACTGGCGTCGATCCGTTCCTCGGCGTACTCCGCCAGTCCGATGGAGCGATCGATCGCCTCGACGACGGCTCCGAAGCCGTGCGTCTTGAGCGACAGCCACAGCTTGATCCCGCGAGCCGCCCGGCTGAGCTGCAGACCTCGGTCGGCGAAGTTCACCTCGCCGGAGACCACGTCGGTGTCCTGGAGGTAGTCCGGCAGCACCTTGAAGGCGCGCTCCAGCGCCTCCCGGTCACGAACGAACACACACCCTGCCTCGTAGCCGACGTACAGCCACTTGTGCGGATCGAGCACGAGCGAGTCGGCACGCTCCAGTCCCCCTAGTCGGGGCGCGACGGCGGGCGACAGCCGGGCCAGCGCGCCGTACGCGCCGTCCACGTGCAGCCACAAACCCTCCCGCGCACACAAATCCGCTAGCTCGTCGAGGGGATCGAGCGCGCCGGTGTTGGTCGTCCCGGCGTTGGCGATCACGCAGAAGGGAAGCCGACCCGCCGCCCGATCCTCCGCCACCGCGCGCTCGACCTGCTCCGCATTCAGGCGCCAGTCCCCGTCCGCGCCCAGGAGTCGCAAGGCACCGTCCGGGAAGCCGAGCACCCGCAGTGCACGCCCCACCGCCGAGTGCGTTTGATCCGACGCGTAGGCGACCGCCCTGTCGAAGCGTCCAGTCAGTCTCGACTGGCGCGCTGTCGCCAGACCGATCAGGTTCCCCGCCGAGCCGCCACTCGTCAGCACGCCGGCGGCTTCGGGCGACAGTCCAAGTCCCTCCTTCAGCCAATCGAGCACCACCAACTCGACCTGGCTCGGTCCGGCCGACTCGATCCAGGTGCCCTGAAAGAAATTGCACCCCGCACTCACCCAGTCGCCGAGCACGCTCACAAAGCTCGGCGAGCTCGGGATGAAGGCAAAAAAGCGGGGATGATCGATCTTGCCAGCGAACGGCTCCACATCGGTCCAGAAGCGTTCCAGCTGTGGATCGATCGGCTCCGGCTCCCTCGGCAACGGCTCGCGAAGTCGTTTCTCCATCTCGGCGCGGGTGGCGAGGCGGCCCGTTCGCGCGCTGCGCAGTCCCGCCCACCGTCGCACGATCTGATCCACGACCAGGTACCCCAGACGCCGCATCTCGTCGGCGTCGAGCTCGAATGGCGATCGGTAGTCGGGCGAACGATCGAGTGCGGGCCGGTCAGGCATGGATGGACCCCTCGTCAAATGCAGGTCAGTCGGTCCTAGGAGGTGCCCTGTGTCCCGGAGCGGAAGGCCACCCGGATGCGGAGGGCGTCAGCGCCGATCGACCACCAGATCCGTGTGGTAGGGCAGGGTCGTGAGGCCGGTCGTGCTGTCCTCCACCACGACGCTCATCTCATAGTCGCCCGACGGCGAATCACTCAGGTCGAGACGCATGTACCCGGTCACGCGACCGTTGGGGTCCGGGGGAGCGTCGCCTCGGAACTCGAGGGTGAAAGGCTCGCCATCGCTCGGCACTAGTTGCACGCTGGTCAGGTACTCGCCACTGGGGCTGAGCCCGTACACCTCGTAATACACGTGGGCTATGCCATCCGGCCCCGTGTTGTGTAGCGGGCTGGGCCGCAGGTAGACATCGCCACCGATCGTCCAGCTCCCGGCCGAATCCGGCGCGATCGCCATATCCGAGAGTTGTGGGATCGTTCCGTCGAACAGGGCCACGCTCAGCGGGGCACGATAGAAGTTGCCCACCTTCTCCTGCTCACCCGCCCGCCGCGTGGCGTTCTGGACCAGGAGGGTGTAGCGGTATTCGGCCGGCGGCAGGTCGAACGGGACTCGGACCGGGATCCCCGCCCCCAACGGCAGCTCCTCGTCGGCATACACCTCGATCGTTTTGGTGCCGCGCGAGTACCGGCTGCGTTCGTCGATCACCCCGAACACGGTCTCGATGCGATAGCGGAGACGACCGTCCTCGAGCGGCTCGGGCGTGAGCTCGTCCACGCTCACGATCCCGTCGATCCACACTCGCGTCATGCCCGGCCGGTCGCTGCGGAACTGGAGCTCTTCCATCAGCATGCGGGCCTTTGGATCGACGCCCGGCCGTTCGGGCACCGAGTCGACCAGAAAGCTGGCGTCCTGCCACATCCAGGCTGCTTCTTCGGTCAACTCGCGCTCCACGGTGAGGGCCGACTGGCCACTCGTCCCGTAGAAGCTGGCGGAAGCGCCGATCGGCTGCTCGTACCGCATCAGGAAAGCGATCTGCTCGTATCTGGGATCGAGACCTCCGCGCGACATGTACAGGTCCTTCAGCACCAGATACGCGTAACGGCCCCGAACGAAGCTGCGGCTCGCGTTGATCGGGGTCAGCTGTCCGACGCCGCCCTCGGGCGCGGAAGCATCGGGGTTCCCGCACGCGTACACGTCACCGAGATTCTCGAGCAGCCACCAGTCATCGGTGCCGCCGAAGGTGGAGAAGTGGTAGATGATGGTGCCGTGCGGATAGTAGTACGCCCAACTCTCGTTGGGCTGGTAACATTCGGCGCTCACCACATTGGCATCGAGGCTCACGGCGCCACCGAAGCTCGTCCGACGATCGGGCTCGCCCATCCGCAGATACACCAGCCCGCGGTCGTCGAAGATGGTCTTCTCCGGCCTGCCGAGACGGGTCGAGAAGGTCGGGCCCTTCTTCCCACCCCGGCGCAGATAACCGCGGCGAGCGACGGCCAGACGCTGGTAGTGCTCGGCCACGCGCGCGCCGACCGTGGTCAGCGAGGCCGCGGCCCGCTCGTTCCAGAAGCGAAGCAGTGCGTCGCACAGGTCCCGTTCTCCGGGCGGCAGGGTGAGAAATCGTTCCCAGTACTCGTTCTCGACCGGCGTGGCCAGCGCTTCGATGTCGAGCCAGTACTCGACGGTCGTCGCCTGGTCCGCGGTTTCGCACCCCGCCCAATACGCGGCGACGGCGGTGCCGACATCCCGGGCCAGGAAGCCGACCCGCGCCTGATCGAGCAGCAGGAGTCCCGGCGGTGCACCGCTGGCTTCGGCATCCTCGAGGGCGAGTTCGGCAGCCGGCACTTCACCGGCCTTGAGCCACAATCTGGTCACGGCCAGATAGTCGAAACCGGTTTGCGGTCCCCCGGCCTCGCGGTCCCACCGTTCCAGCAGCGACACGACGTCCGACGAATCCGGCCGGGATCGTACTTCGAGTTCCTTGGAAAGCTGGCGGGCCAGCTTCGGATGGCCCGCGTTCACCAGATCCGAGTACACTTCCCCCGGCAGGCCCTGGGCGCCGAGCAATCGCGCCCCGGATCCGGGCGGGATCACACTGACCGCGACCATCGGCAGGACGAGCCAACGACCGCCTCTCATTCCATCACACCCAATCTCGCCCCCGGCTGACGGACCTGAAGGTCGGGGGAACGCACCTGGAGGTTCACCCATCGCGGAAGGCTCACCTCGCCGGTGGTCAGGTCGGTGACCTTGACCGTCACCTGATATGCGCCGGGGAGAGTGCCACGGCCGAGCTTGAGGTGCTGCGCTCCTCGCACGAGCGCATGCGGGTCCTGGGGCACCGTGCCGCTGTACTGGAGCTGGAAGGGGCGCTTCGCGCCGCGGATGCGTCGCTCCATGAAGTCCTGCGGATCCGTGTTCTCCATCACGACTTCGACCCGGTAGCGGCCACCGGGCGTCAGGCCGTACGCTTCGAAATAGATGAAGGGGCTGGCGTCCGTACTGACGACGTGAGCCGCGTTCAGCTTCAGGCTGACGTCGGGCAACGGCTCCCATATCCCCGGTGTGTCCGAGGCCACGGCGAGGTCGCTCAGGACCGGTCCCGGCGCGTCGTACTTCGGAACGACGAGCTCCCCTTCCTTGACGCTGCTCGCCACCGGATCGCGGTTTCGGTCGCTGACTTCGATTCGATACAGGTAGGTGCCGGGAGCCACGGTCACGAAGGTCTGGAGACCGAATCCCTGATCGCTTCGCAACCGCGACGGGTGCACGTACTTCAGCTCGTCCGTCCCGGTGCCGAGGTGGGTACCGTCCTCATCGAACATCTCGTACCGCATGGCGAGCGAGTATAGCCACCCGCCGCTGGCGGGCCGCGGCGTGCACAGGCTCGCATCGACGTTTACCGCCGCCCACACCGCGATCGAATCGCCGTTGCTGCGCAGAAAGCGCAGGTGCTCCCAGTCGACCGGAAATGGACCTCGGGTGTGCGTCCCGCTGCTCGGCGGCGCCAGGCTCACCACGCCCGTTTCGGACCTCGGGACCTCTTGAGGGCTCGAATCGACGGGCTGCTGCATGCCGACCTCCCACTGCTGCCACGGCCACGCCTCGAGCGGAGCGGCGACGGCCGACGGCAACACAAAACCGACGAGGCAGGCGGTCAGAAGCGGGGCATGCAGGTGGCGGCGGAGGGTGAGCGTGTCAGCGATTGCGCTTCGGCACCAGACCGCGGCGCGGCAATGGGGGGCCCCGCGTCGCCGGTCGCGAGCTTTCCGAAGCACCCCCATGTATCCTCCCTGGTCGTGGCGGAGTACCCTCTCACCCGCGCGCCGACCTCGTCGACCCGGGTGAGACCGAGTCGCGCGGGAGGCGAGTATGCCTGAAGGTCTGGTGCGAGCAGGTGTCAGACCCCTCGGGGCGCAGCATTGTTCCAGGGCCCCACCGCGTGAATCTCAGTCGGACACCGGGACCTTGACGTGCATGAACGGCGTTCCGACCCAGCTCACCCACGGCCCACCATTTTCCGGCTTGGTCGGAAAGTGGCCGAGGCCGGTCGTGTCTTCGAAGATCAGGATGATGTGCGGCGGTTCGATGATCCACTCCTCGTCCGGGAGCGGTCGGACCTGATACGGGTCCGTCGCACTCGCGATTGCCCCTCCTTGCAGCTTGTAGCCGATACCTAGACCCTCCGGCTCGAACACCAGGTCGCCCTTGTACACGGCGCTCGCCCACTTCTGGCCGGACCCGTTCAGGCACACCGGGTCGTGCGCCGGTGTGATCGGATCGTCCGGCACGCAGGCCCAGCCGTTGTTTCCTCCGCGCAGTGGCAGCATCAGACCGCCCTCTTCGGCCGCGCGGTCGATGATCGCGGCCAGCCTGGTCACCGAAGGTGGTCCAGCACTCTCTGCATCGGCGATCTTCTGCGCCCGACTGGTCGAGTCACGGCCGGCCAGATTCAGGGGGACGGGCTCGTTCGGCAACCGTTCGTCCAGGACCCACTTGCGGACCCGCTTCGGAGTCGAATCGTCAGCCGGCGATGGGGTGGAATCGCTGGCACCGCTCGAGGCCATGGCGGGCGGGGGGCCGGCACCCGGGCCGGCCTCCGGTCGGCGGTCACACCCCGGGAGGAGGGCGAGGCAGGCGGTAAGCACGTATGGCAGGTACGCCCTCTCCCCCCACGCCGGACGTCGCGCCAGCCGCGCGGCCCGCCGTCGGGTCGCGCCCGGGGCAACAGGCCGGGCCGGGGGTCGCGAGACCGGCGGGCGCCTTCTGCTACTCAAAGCCACCCGGCACTGCATCGCGCATGCGCGCCTCGAAATCTTCCGGTTGCCGCATCCGACTCAGGTCGAGCTCGAAGTCGGGCGCCTCCGCCGGCGCCAACTTGGCGAGCAGCTCGCGCACTTCGCGCGGCGAAAGGTCGTGGTCGCGCAGGTCGTCCGTGCTCAGGCGCCCCGGCGCAGCCCGTGCCCGGAGGCCCTCCGCATCGACCTCGAGCAACGAGCGAAGAGCATTCAGCTCGCCACGACTCATATGGGTGCCGCACACTTCGTAGTCCACCCAGCCCTCGTAGCTCAACGGGGCCACCCGTTTCAACATTCCGGCCATCACTTTCGCGTACTCCCGAATCTCCCACTGGGCGTGCGGGTCCACCCGGAGGGTGAGGAAATGAAACAGATTGTGCAGGTCGATCTTCCAGTACCACTGCGTGTAGGTCGACAGCGGCAGGTCGATCCGCGCCAGCTCGCGCGCCACCTCCTCGCCGACCAGCCAGGAGTAGGTATCGGCGGCCGAGCTCCGCACCTTCTGCCAGCGTGCCACCGCCTCGCGGTACAGCTCGCGCGGCGACGCACTGCTCTCCCTTCCCTGCCGGTTGGTGGAGCTCTGGAGGGCGAAGTCCTTCGCCTCCGGCTCGTAAAACAGCAGCGGCATCAGGCTGTAACGCCCGCTGTATTCATTCACACTGGCCATCCGATGCCGGATCCACTGGCGGGCGACGAACATCGGCATCGCGCAGTGGAACTTGAGCTCGACCATCTCGCTCGGAGTGGTGTGCCGGTGCCGCCGCAGGTAGCGAACCAGGCCGCGGGTCTGGCTCCGCTTGCGTGTCCCATAGCCGTAGCTGACCCGCGCCGCCTGCTCGATGCTGTCGTCGGAGCCCATGTAGTCGATGAGCGCGACGAAACCGTGATCCAGCACCGGAAAGTAGCCGCCGAGGATCTCCTCGGCGGCGGGAACCGTCGGGCGCTTGGTCTCCATCACCGCCGGCGACCTGCTAAACGTCCAAATTGCGCACGTACTTGGCGTGCTGCTGGATGAACTCGCGTCGCGGCTCGACGTCATCGCCCATCAGGTCCTCGAACAGCTTGTGGGCCTCGGTCGCCTCCTCGATCGTCACCCGCAGCAGGGTGCGCTTCTCAGGGTTCATCGTCCCGAGACCCTTGTAGCGTTGGATCGACACCGATCCGTGGCCCTTGGCGCCGTCGAGCCGCCCGATGATCTCGTCCCGCTCGCTTTCGGTGTAGCAGTAGTACTCGTTCTTCCCCTTCTGGACGCGAAACAGGGGAGGTTGAGCGATGTAGACGTAACCTTCCTCGATCAATTCCCGCATTTGGCGGAAGAAGAAGGTCAGCAGGAGAGTGCGGATGTGTGCGCCGTCCACGTCCGCGTCGGTCATGATCACGATCTTGTTGTAGCGGGTCGAGGACAGATCGAACTCGCCGCCGATTCCGGCTCCTATGGCGGTGATGATGGCGCGGATTTCGTCGTTGCCGAGAATGCGGTCGATGCGCGCCCGCTCGACGTTGAGGATCTTTCCCCGTAAGGGCAGAATCGCCTGGAAGGCCCGATCGCGACCCTGCTTCGCCGACCCGCCGGCGCTGTCTCCCTCCACCAGGTAAAGCTCGGAGATCGACGGATCGGCGCTCGAGCAGTCGGCGAGCTTGCCGGGCAGGATTCCCGTCTCCAGAGCGGACTTCTTGCGGGTCAGGTCGCGGGCCTTGCGCGCCGCCTCCCGGGCCCTGGCGGCCTGGAGCGCCTTGTCCACCACCGCCCGCGCCGCCGGGGGGTTCTCGGCCAGCCAGCTACCGAGCTTGTCGTTGACGATGCTCTCGACGATCCCCCGCACCTCGCTGTTGCCGAGTTTCGTCTTCGTCTGCCCCTCGAACTGGGGCTCCATCACCTTCACCGACAGGACGGCCGTGAGCCCCTCGCGGACGTCGTCGCCGCTCAGCCCCGGGTCACCCTTCTTGATGAGGCCGTTCTTGTCCGCGTAGCTGTTGATGGTGCGGGTGAGGGCGGCCTTGAAGCCGGTGAGGTGGCTGCCCCCCTCATGGGTGTTGATGTTGTTGACGAAGGTGAACGTGTCCTCGTTGTAGCCATTGTTGTACTGCAGGGCCAGCTCGACCTCGGTGTCGTCCTGAGACCCCGAGACGTAGATCACCTGCTCGTGCAGCGGCGTCTTCTTCCCGCGCAGGTAGTCGACGAACTGCACGATCCCGCCTTCGAAGTGGAAGGTCTCGTCCCGCTCCGAGTCTTCCCGCTCGTCGCGGAGTGAGATTCGCACTCCGCGGTTGAGGTAGGCGAGCTCTCGGAGGCGGCTGGCGAGCGTGTCGAAGTTGTACTGGAGCACGGTGAAGATGGTCGAGTCGGGCTTGAAGCTCACCATCGTTCCGCTGTCTTCGGTCTCCTCCACCTTCTCCAGGTCACTGGCCTTGAGACCACGCTCGAAATGCTGGCGCCACAGGTACCCGTCGCGGCGTACTTCGACCGTCAACCACTCCGACAGCGCGTTGACGACCGACACGCCCACGCCGTGCAGGCCGCCGCTGACCTTGTAGCTCTGCTTATCGAACTTGCCGCCCGCGTGCAGCCGGGTGAGCGCCAGCTCGACACCGGGCAGCTTTTCGGTCGGATGGAGGTCCACCGGGATGCCACGACCATCGTCGACTACGGTGATCGAATCGTCCGGTGCGATCGTCACGTCGATGTTCTGACAGAACCCGGCCATCGCCTCGTCGATCGCGTTGTCGACCACCTCGTATACGAGGTGGTGGAGCCCGCGGGTCGAGGTGGAGCCAACGTACATTCCGGGCCGCTTCCGAACCGCTTCCAGGCCCTTGAGGACCTGGATCTGACGCGAGGTGTAGTCGCCCCGGTCGCCCCCCTTGGCACGCCTTCCTTTTTTCGGCACCGCCGCTCGCTCCGCCGCGCTCGCCTTCTTGGTCGCCTTAGCCCGCTTCTCCGCCACGGCCCCGCTCGCTTTCGCCATGTACCTTGTTCCTCCGCCCCGGTTCTTGTTCTCCGTCCTCGTTTGACGCCTCGCCGGCGGCGGGAGATCGCCGCCCGCGGTCGGCCCGGACCGCTCCGCTCGTGCCGCCGTCCGCCTGCACCAACACGACGCGCTCCAACCGGCCGCGCCTCTTACCGGCGTTCAGACGCTCGAGCAGCTCGTGTCGCATCATGTTGAGCTCCATCATCCACGCCGCACTCTGTACGGCGACGAAGAGCGTGCCCTCCCGTATCCGAAGGGGTCGCGCCACTCTCGCGATGTGCTCTCCGACGATTTGGTCCCAATCGGCGATCGCCGCCGCTCGCTCGACGCGCTCGGCTATGTCGAGGCGCTCGAACGCGGCCGTGACCAGCTCGCCGATCGGCTCGGGTCGGGGCCGTCTCAGCCGGGGACTCTCCCGTCGCGAATCGTCCACTGCTCGAGCCTTCCACCATGGCGCGGAAGATCCTGCGCCTTCGGCGCGGTCATGATCACCTGGCCTGCCCGTCCATCCTCCAGAAGCTCGACCAGCGCGGCGGACCGTTCGTCATCGAGCTCCGCCAGCACGTCGTCGAGCAAGTAGATCGGCTCACGGCCGAGCCGGGCCCGCCGGCTGTCGGCCTCGACCAGGCGCAGCGCTATGGCGGCGGTTCGCTGTTGGCCCCCGGAGCCGAAGCGCCGCATCTCGCGGCCGCCCGCTTCGCGGGGCGGGCTGTCGAATGCGAGGTCGTCCCGATGCGGGCCGACCAGCGTGAGCCCGCGACGCCGTTCGCGCGCGGCGTTCCGCTCGAGAGCCTGCCCGAAGCGGTCGGTCCACCGGCTCGTCTCGGCGTCGCTCGGCTGCATCTCCGGCCCCGTGGCCGGGTGCGGTTTCTGGTCCGGCCCGTTCGAGTCTACCGAGGCGACGTATCGAAGCGCCCCGCCACCCTCCCCGCTGACCGCTTCGTAGTAGGCCGCGAACGACGGCGCCCAGCTCGCGGCCCACCGGTGGCGGGCGGCCATAATGCGCGCCCCTGCCGCGATCAGTCCCTCGCTCCACGCGTCGACCACAGCCGGAGCGTCGCCGCGCCGAAGCGCCTCGTTCCGCTGCTGCAGCGCGTTCCGGTACTGCCGCAACGCCTCCAGGTAGCCCCCCACGACCAGCGACAGCAGAATGTCCATGAACCTGCGCCGACCGTCGGGAGCTCCCCGAACAATCTCGACGTCGCCGAGGCTGAAAACGACCGCGCCGAGGCGACCGATCGCCTCCGTCGCTCCCCCCACGCGGTGCCCGTCCACCTCCACTCGCTTGCGACGTCCCGAACGCTCGTACGCGGCCGCCAGCCGCGACGTCTCGACGCCGATGCTGACCGTCGCGTCGATGCGGAATACATCTTGACCGAACCGAACGAGCTCGGCGTCTCGGGCACCCCGAAATGAGCGAAGGATCTCGAGGTAGTAGACCGCCTCGAGGAGGTTCGTCTTGCCCGAGCCGTTCGGGCCGACGATCGCCACGCCATCGGGTGGGAACTCGCACTGAAGGCGGCGGAAGTTCCGGTAATCGGACAGCTCCAGCCGCGCCAAACGAGCCGTTTTCGCCTCACCCTCGACCCGCGTCCCAGCGGCTCCTGGCGAATCCATTCTCGGTAAGGAAAATAACCCGAAAACTCCCGTTTTGCAAAGATTTAGAGGGGTTTTCTCGCCTAGCCGGACACCGCTGTCCGGGGCGCTCCCGGGGGGGCGGCTGCGGGACCCGGCGCGGCTTGTGTCGGCCTACGGTTGCCGGCAGCTTGTCCGCTTCATGACGATACCCCGTGGGCGCGCCGGAGTTTGGGTTCTACTGCTCGGATTCACCGCGCCCGGGACGGTGGTGCCGCGGCCGGCGACGGCGCAAACTCCTGTCCCGCAGCCCCCGGTCATGGAGCGAGCGCGGGTCCCGCCGCCGGTAGCGACGGCCGGGGGAATGGCGGCAGCGTGGCCGGTGGCGACGGCAGGGGAAGCTCCGGGCGAGCCGTGGGTGGCCACGACGGCGCGAGCCGATCGGTCGAGGTGGTCCGGTGCCGCGACTCGGTTCGACCTCCCGAGCGTCTGGGTCTCCGCCCCGATCCTTCTCGGGTTCCTCTTCTCCGTCGACCCCTTCGTCAAGCAGTGGGCGCAGGAGGGGTGGCAGGGGGAGTTCGGCGACGACGTCGCAAGTGTCGGCGAAGCGCTCGGCGAGCCGGCCGTGATGGCGGTGGCGGCGGGCGGCGCGGTGATCGTGGGCGCGTTTCAAGGCTCCGAAGGGCTGAAGCGCTCCACGGCGATCGTCGCCGGCATGCTGGCCGGACCCATCAATAACGCCGCAATCAAGTACGTCACCGGACGGGTGCGGCCGAGCTCCACGGACAGTCCGTTGGACTTTCAGCCCTTCAGCGGCAACGTGTCGTTCCCATCCGGACATGTGTCCGTGCCGTTCAGCGTGGCCGGAGCTTTGGTGGCGGGGACGGATCGGCCGTGGGTCGGCATTCCCTTCTACGCTGCCGGCTTGCTCACCGGCTTCGCCCGCATCTATGACAACGCCCACTGGTTCTCGGACGTCGTCGCCAGCGCCGTCATCGCCTCGGTGGTGTCGCAGCGTGTCACCGACGCGGTGCTCGACGCGTGGGGCCTGGGGGACGGTGGCCACCGAGGGGAGGTCGGACGCGGTCTGCGGGTGGCTCCGATCGCCAGCGCCTCGATGCTCGGAGTCGACCTTCGCTTTTGAGCCGTCCCGCCCGCATGCCGGGCGGTGTGGAGGCGGCCTCCCTCTGCCGGGCAGCGGAGGCAGTGTTCGATTGATCAGTGCAGACGCACGAAGTCGGTCACCACCGGCGTGTCGCCACTGTAGTCGTAGAATCCGCGTCCGGTCTTGCGCCCGAAGTAGCCGGCCAGGAACATTCGCCGCAGCAGCGGCGGCGGAGCGTAGCGACGCTCTTTGTACTCCTCGAACATGATGTCGGCGATCCGGTACAGCGTGTCGGCGCCCACGAAGTCGATGAGCGTGAACGGGCCCATCGGATAGCCGCAGCCGAGCTGCATGCCCTTGTCGATGTCCTCGATCGACCCCACTCCTTCCTCGTAGGCGCGAATCGCGTCGAGCAGGTACGGCACCAGCACGCGGTTGACAACGAAGCCGGAGTTGTCGCGGCAGGCGATCGGCTCCTTTCCGATGCTGCGCGCGAAGTCGAGCGCCGCCTCGTACGTCTGGTCGGACGTGCCCGGCCCGCGAACCACTTCGACCAGCTTCATGACCGGAACCGGGTTGAAGAAGTGTAACCCCACGAAGCGGTCGGGCCGGGAAGTTGCCGCTGCCATTTCCGTGATGGTCAGGCTGGAGGTGTTGGACGCAAACAGGGTCGAATCGGGGCACACTCGGTCCAGAGCGCCGAACAGCTCCTTCTTCGCCTCGATGTCCTCGACGATCGCTTCAACGATCAGGTCAGCGCGCTCCAGCTTTTCGGGACCGGCGACGCCGGCGAGCCGGCCGAGAATCGCGTCGCTCGCTTCCCGATCCAGCTTGCCCTTTTCGACCGCTCGACCGAGACGCTCCCGGATCGAACCGAGCCCCTTCTCGAGGAGTTCTTCGTCCGCCTCGAGGACGAGGGTTTCATAGCCGGCGGAGGCCACCACCTGCGCGATTCCACTGCCCATGAGACCGCAGCCGACCACCCCGACGCATTTGATATCGCTCAAGCCCGGCTCCTTTTCTCGTCGTGTGCCGACTCCACCGTCGGCCCTCGTACAGGACCAGGACGCGGATTATTTCACTTCAGCAGGCGATCGCGCCAGCTACCGTCGCCCGCGACGAGCGACCGACCCGACTCGAGGCGATCGAGTAGCCCCTGCACGAGCAGGGTGAGGCGGTCGAGCCGCCTGCGGTACGACGCCGAAGTCGCCGCCGCTCCACCGGCGAGACCGGCCACCGACCCGAGCCCGAGACCGGCCGCGAAGAATATCGGATCGCCGGTCAGAACCGCACCGAGCACGGCACCGCCGCCACCGAGCAGCGGGATAAACGCCGCCGCCCACCCGCCGGCGTGGTTGAGGCGCTCGTTGCGGAGGTCGACGATGACCGTCACCAGCGAGTGCCCCGGCTCGAGCTGTTGGACGAACAGCTCCACGCTGCGGGCCTTGGCCAGCTCGTGACCGTGACCGCTCAGGTCGAGACCCCGCTGCAACGAGCTGAGCAGCCCGCCCGCCTTCTCCCACAACGAGTGCCCGGGCTTCTGTCGGACGGGAGTCAAGGTCTCGCGCTCGCGGAAATAGCGCTCGATGTGGCCCTCGACATCGGCCCTATCACCCGGTACGACGCGGCTCTCACGCACGAAGCCCGCGCCCCACAAGCGAGTCGCCATGCCGCGGTCGGCGGGCAGGTGGGGGAGGAGCGAGTCGGCACGTAGATCGGCAAGCGCCTGCCGCACGTGACGCGGGGCCAGACCGACTTCCTCTCCAATCCGAACCACTTCGTCCTCTTCGAGGCCGAAGTCCGGCGTTTCGCCGGCACGGGATTGGAGCTCCGCCGCGCGCCGGATGACTCTCTCGAGCTGCTCCCGGTTAAGCCGGGGCCCCGCCCCCAGAGGCCTATCCGGTAGATTCTCCACCCTTCTTCCGGGCGGCCACGCGACGTTCCGCTGGCACGGGCTGTTTTGCCTCGGTCGGCCGCGCCATCGTCTCTGACCCGCTGCCGCTCCCCAGACGCGCCGGCTCCGCGGTACGGCTCAGCTCCGCCGGTTCGTCGCGGTCGGGCTCGGCCGCCGTGCGCGCCGAAGACGCGGTGTCGGTGGCGCCACGCGCGAACAACCGTTGCATGGGACCAAACAGGTCGAGAGGGAGAGGGAACAGAGTGGTCGAGTTGTTCTCCGCCGCGATCTCCGACGCCGTCTGCAGGAAGCGCAACTGGAGCGACGCCGGCTCGGCCTGCATCAACCGCGCTGCCTGGGTAAGCTCGCCGGCCGCCTGCAGCTCGCCCTGGGCGTTGATCACCTTGGCCCGTCGCTCCCGCTCGGCCTCCGCCTGGCGCGCCATGGCCCGCTTCATCTCCTGCGGCAGATCCACATCCTTCACCTCGACCCCGGTCACGTTGATCCCCCACGCGTCGGTTCCCTCGTCTATGATCTCGCGGAGGATGTCGTTGAACTTCTCGCGCTCGGCCAGCACTTCGTCCAGCTCCGCCTGTCCGATGACCGAACGCAGCGTCGTCTGTGCCAGCTGGGAGGTCGCGAACAGGAAATCCTCGATCTCCAGCACTGCCTTCAGCGGCTCCGACACCCGGAAGTAGAGCACCGCGTTTACCTTGACCGACACGTTGTCACGGGTGATGACGTCCTGCGGAGGGATGTCCATGGCGATGATCCGCAGGCTCACGCGCTCCATGCGCTCGACGCCGAACGGGACCAGAAAGATCAGGCCCGGGCCGCGCATCGGACGGACCCGTCCGAGTCGGAACACCACCGCCCGCTCGTATTCCTTCAGGATGCGAAGGCTGGAGGCGAGCGCCATCGCTCCCCCGGCCGCGATCAATCCGAGAATCACTTCCATGTCGGAACTTCCTGTCTGGCGGGCATCAGTGCCACCCGCCGTTTGTCATCACGCCCGGCGCAGTTCGCCGCTCTCATACCTCCACGATGACGGCGGCGCCCTGGCCGCCGCCGATACAGGCGGAGCCCAGCCCGATGCCGCCACCCCGTCGCCTCAGCTCGTGAAGCAGGTGCGCTGTGATCCGGGCGCCCGAGGCGCCGAGAGGATGAGTGAGCGCGATGGCGCCTCCGTCTACGTTCACCTTTTCGCGGTCCAGCCCCAGCTCTCGCTCCACCGCGACGTACTGCGGGGCGAACGCTTCGTTCACCTCGATGAGCGTCAGGTCGTCGAGCGTGAGCCCGGCCCGCTCGAGCGCCGCCCGCGCCGCCGGCGCCGGGCCGAGCCCCATGATCCGGGGCGGGACCCCGGCGACGGCCCACGACACGAGCCGGCCGAGCGGCTCGATGCCGTTGGCGGTCGCGTACTCCGCGTCGGCCACCACCAGGGCCGCCGCGCCGTCCCCAATGCCGCTCGCGTTGCCGGCCGTCACCAGACCGTCCTTTTTGAAGTATGGTCTGAGGGCGCTCAACGCTTCGAGCGTGGTGTCGGGTCGCAAGTGCTCGTCGCGCCGGAACTCGACCTCTTTGCCCTTGACGGTGACCGTCACCGGGATGACCTCGGCCTCGAACCGGCCCTCCTCCCACGCCTGCTGCGCGAGCTGCTGGCTGCGGAGCGCATACGCATCGACCTCGCAGCGTCCGATGTCGTACTCGTCGGCCAGGTTCTCCGCCGTCTGTGCCATCGAAAAGCCGCAGTACGAGTCGGTCAACGCCTCCCACAGCACGTCCTCGAACGGGACCGCCGGTCCCAGACGAAGCCCCCACCGGGCACCCCGCACCACGTGTGGCGCCTGGCTCATCGACTCGCTGCCTCCCGTGAGGCACGCCCGAGCCGCGTCGACGATGATGTGGTGTGCGCCGTCGATGATCGCCTGGAAGCCCGAGCCACACAACCGATTGACGGTCACGGCCGGGGTCTCGACCGGCAGCCCGGCGCGCAGGCCGACGTGCCGCGCCAGGTAAATCGCATCGGCCGAGGTCTGCACGACGTTGCCGAACACGACCTGGTCGAAGTCGCTCGGCTCGATACCCGAGCGCTCGATGGCCGCGCGGGCGGCTGCGACCCCGAGATCAGTAGCTGTCTTGTCCTTGAGGCTGCCGCCGAACGATCCGAACGGCGTGCGGACGGCGGACAGAAACACGATGTCCTTGCTGCTTCCCTGCGTCCCCATATGTATCCCTCAACGGTTCGCGCCCTGAATCGATGCCGGAGTCTCGTCCCATCCTACCCGTGCCGGATCCCTCCCTTCCGGCGTCCGAGCACTCGTACCGGACAGAGTACGGGCCAGCGGGATCCACGAGCCAAACTACGCTATCGCTGGTAGGGCGGCGAAGAGGAGAGCGAGACCGGTCGAACCGGGACCGCTCAGGAGCCGCCGCGGCTGATCACCCACACGTACGCCGACACCGCGCGCACCTGGTCGGCGGACAGGCGCGCACCCCCCCGTGGCGGCATCGGTATTCCGCTGCTCGATGCCTCGGCGCTCACTCCTTCGGTCACCCGGGTCACGATCGCCTGGTAGGAACCGTCGGTGTGGATCCAGTTTTCATCCGTGAGGTCATTGCCGAGGTTCTTGATTCCGGCTCCGTCCGCTCCGTGACACGCGGAGCACAGTCCGTCGCCGGCGAACAGGGCTTTGCCCTGCTCGACCATCTGGGGGGTCACGCCGGCCGGCAGTTCCTGGGACACGCCGGTGGGCACGGCCGAAGCCGGCGCCGAACCGAGAAGCAGAGCCGAGAGCGAGACGAGCAGCGCGCCGGTTCCGGCCAGCAGGATCAGCGGCGGCGGTGTGTGTCGAGTCACAGTTCCAGCTCCTTGCACGGTGTGCGCCGGAACGGTCGGCGCCGGGCCGCACGCACCGGGGCGGGGCTGTTTCATAACGCGAGCTGACGGTGTGTGCAAACCGCGAGCCATAAGGGCTCCCGGCCGTTCACATCGACGCCACGGCGTCGCCGCACAGCGGGCAATAGGCCCAGTCCAGCTCCAACTCGGCGGCGCAGCTTTCGCAGCTGCGAACCGTTTGATCGGCACCACAGTACGGACAGTAACGGAGTCCGTCTCGATCCGGCAGCGGTCGAGAACAGCGACGACAGCCGGCCGGCACCGGATCACTCCGCGGGTGCGGGCTGATACGCGCGCGCGGAGGCGCAGCCGGCCGCTGCTCCGACAGGAGCGGAGGCCGCCCCGGGGCGGCCGATGGTTGTGCGGCCGCCGACCACTCGGGCTCGAGCAGGACGTGCGACTGGTCGCGCGGACGGGGCGGTGGCCGGAGCGCGGGCTCCGATTCCGCCGCGCCCTGGTCGTCGGTTTCGGCATCGAGCGTCGCCAGCGGCTCGAGCAGGCGATCGAGCAGCCGCAGCCGCGAAGCGGCGAAGCGCTGGAGGAAGGCCAACCTCGGTTCGGGCGATGCCCGCTCCCTGCTGATAGCGGCGGCAAGAGAGGGTTCCTCCACCCGCAGCAGGCTGGACTCGGCCAGCAGGTCGAGCAGGAGCACGTCGTACTCCGCCTTGGTGGTCAGCTCGAGCTCCGCTCGGCACACATGATAGGGAAGCAGCTGCCGGTGGAACTCGGCGACCGACACGACGTCGCCCTCCAGCCGGCCTCCCTCGCCGAGGCGGCGGATCAGCAGTCTTCCCAGCCGCTCCACCGCTCCGGAAGTCATGAGTCGATCTGCAGTATGCCCGCCAGCGCCGACGCTTTCAGGAAGGCTTCCGGGTCGTCGCTCGGCAGTTCGATGCCCATGCGATCGCGCACCCGGCGAGCGGCGGTCTGCATGTAGTCCGCCATCGACAGCGAAGGATCGGCAGAATCGCTCCGCATCTCGCACACGATCCACGCCCAGTCACCGGTGTAGGTGCGCCCGCTGGGTACCCGGACCCGGTGCCGCTCGCGGGGAGCCTGCGCGGCCGGGGTGTGCCCGAACAGATCCAGCTGGTTGGCGCGCATCCGCGCGTCCGGCAGCGGGTCGGCATCGTCGACCGCCCGCAGTTCGCCGATCAGCCCTTCGATCGGATCGGACTCGTCGTTCAGCTCGCGCAACTTGGCGAAGTACGGCGCGAGCTCTTCCGAGGTCGGTGTCAGCCCCCGGTAGCAGCGCAGCAGCTCGATCGCTCGCCACACGCCCAGCGCGTCCCAGAACGCCGGCACGGGGACCTGCACGAACTCGCGGAAGGCGCCGAGATAGTGTCCGAGCTCGTACAGCAGGTTGCCGAGACATAGACGCGCTTCGTGGTGGCGCGGATCGATCTCCAAGGCGCGGCGCAGAAGCATGCGGGCCTCGTGCATGTCCCCCCGCCGCTCGAGCGTATAGGCGAGCTCCGCCACCGCCTCCGCACGATCGGCATTCGCCGCGATCGCGTAGCGGTAGAACCGCTCCGCCGCGTCGTATAGCGTCTCGCGAAAGAGGGCCCGCCCGATCGACAGCATCACGTCGACGTCGTCACGAAAGCCGAGCTCGAGCGTGCGCTCGAAGAGTCGGTACGCGCGGGCGCGCTCTCCGAGCTTGAGAAGGGCCTCGCCGAGGCCGACCATGGCGTCCTCGTTGGCCGAGTCGAGGAGCAGTGCCCGCTCGAACGCTTGGCGGGCCCACACGTACTCCTCCCGAGCCAGTTGGGTGTAGCCCTCGGAGACGTGGAGGTCGACAGCAGTCGGGTACATCGCGAGCCCGCGCCGCAGGATCTCCAGTGCGACGTCGAACTCTCCGGCCTCGTAGTGCCGCTGGGCTTCGTTGTCGAACCTCTCTGAGCTCCAGAACTCGGGTGGCATCGGATGTCTACCTCCGCTCAAAAAGATAGGCACTGTCCGACAGACGATTGTCCTTCCCATCGTTGACCGCGAAGCGGGCGCCGCTCCATATCGCCGCACCGCCGAATTCACCGTCCTTATTCAGCGCGTAGTAGTTCACGTTGAACGCCGGGCGTCCTTCGTCGTCACGAAGCCGCGGTTCGACCGTCCAGGCGACGATGCGTCGCAGAGCGGTCAGGCACGCATCGGTGGGGTGCGCTCCACGCCGCATCTCCTCTACGATCAGGTGGGCACCGACCGTCTTGATCACCGCTTCTCCACGTCCCGTCGAGCCCGCCGCTCCCACGTCGTTGTCGGCATAGCAGCCGCATCCCGGCAGTGGACTGTCCCCGACGCGACCGGGGACCTTGAAGGACAGCCCGCTGGTCGTGGTGACGGCCGAGATGTCGCCGCCCGGCCCGAGGGCGGCGCAATGAATCGTTCCCCACGGGCGCACGCCGTCCCACGAGTGGAGAGCTCCCTCGCCCGCTTCGACCGGTTCGATGGCCCCCGGCCCGCCGGGATCGCGAAAACCCGTGATGGGCTCGCCGGACTCTCCCGGCATCAGATAGTCGTCGCCGTCGCTGAGGCTGGCGCGTTGGCGCAACCACCAGCGGCGAGATTCCTCGGTCAGCAGGTCCGTGCGCTGAAACCCCATTTCGCGGGCGAAGCGGGCCGCGCCTTCGCCGACCAGCAGGACGTGGTCGGTGTACCGCATCACCGCCACCGCGACGCGGGATGGGTGCACGTAGCCTTCGAGGGCGGCGACCGCGCCAGCGCCCCGGGTGGGCCCGTGCCATACCTGGCTGTCGAGCTGGACGACCCCGTCGGCGTTCGGCAGACCTCCGTAGCCGACCGATTGATCCTCGGGGTCTGCCTCGACCAGATTCACCCCGCTCACCACGGCCTCGAGCGTATCGCCGCTGGTCGCCAGCACTTCCATCGCACGGCCCGTGGCGCCGAGGCCGTTTGCGCTCGAGATCGCGATCGGGCTCGCCGGGGCCGCGGAACGCCGACCAGTCGATGCTGTCCGGGCTGCGGCCGGCGGCGGGGCCACGGTCGGTCCGAGCAGACCTACCCCGAGGCTCGCGCCGACCGTACGCACGAAATCGCGGCGGCTGGTCCTACTCATTCTCGCGCTCCTCTCGACCCGGTTCGAGTGGCGTTCTGTCCGCGGCCGCACCTTCCCGCTCCTGCCGCCCGGCTGCGGCCCGTTTCGCCGCCGGCAGGCGCAGCTGCAGACGGGTAATGCGGCGATCGGCCACACTCAGGACCTCCAGCTCGGCCTCGCCGAACGGGACCTTGTCCCCGACGTCCGGAATCCTGGCCAGCGTCCCGATAACGTAGCCGGCGACCGTGTCATAGCCGGGCTCGTCTATATCGAGATCGAATTCATCGATAAGGTCCGACAGCGCGACGCTCCCGGCCACGGTTACCTTTCCGTCGGGCTCGACCACGATCTCCTTCACCGCGATGTCGTGCTCGTCGTAAATGTCGCCGACGATCTCCTCGACCAGGTCTTCGAGCGTCACGATCCCGTCCGTGCCGCCGAACTCGTCGACCACGATCGCCAGGTGCACCTTCTCGCGCCGCAGCTCGGCCAGCAGATCGTCGACCGGCTTGGTGTTCGGAACGAAGTACGGTTCGCGGGCGGCGTTGTCGGCGCGAAACGGCTGCGGCTCCTTGGACCGCAACCAACCGAGGAGATCCTTGACCAGCAGAACGCCTTCGATGTCATCGAGAGAGTCCTTGTACACGGGGAGGCGCGAGAAGCCGGACGAAGCCGCGACGTCCAGCACCTCGTCCAGGCCGGCCTCCGAGCGGACGGCGACGATGTCCGTACGGGGCGTCATCACCTCCCTGACCACGGTTCGCGTGAGCTCGAACACGCCGTGGATCATCGCTTCCTCATCGCTGTCGACTGCGCCGCCGCGGTGACTCTCCGCTACCAGCATGCGGATCTCCTCCGGGCTGTGGACCCGTTCCGCGACGCCGCTCCGGTCCAGACCGAGAAGACGGAGGACGAGACTGGCGGCTCCGTTCAGGAACCAGATGGCCGGGGTGGCCATGGCATTGAAGGCGTTGAGCGGCGCGGCCACGATCCGGCTGACCGTTTCCGGGTGGAGGAGCGCGGCGGTCTTGGGCGCCAGCTCGCCGAGCACGATGTGGAGCAGGGTGATGAAGGCGAACGCGATGGCGGTCGCCACCCCGTGCGTCGCGATGGCCGTCCAGGGCGACGGAAGCCCGGCGAACAGGTTGCCGATCGTTCGGGCCACCGCCGGCTCGCCGATCCAACCGAGACCGAGCGAGGCGAGGGTGATGCCGAGTTGGGTGCCCGATATCGAGCGGTCGAGGTTGGTCTGCGCCCTGGCAACCGATTTGGCGGCGCGGTCTCCGGCGGCGATCAGCTCTTTGATTCGGGTGCGACGGGCGCTTACGAGCGCGAACTCGGCCGCGACGAAGAAGGCGTTGGCCGCGACCAGGGCGAAGACCGCGAGCAGCTTCCCCACGAGGCCGAGATCCATCAGCGCATGGGCCTGGTGGTGGAGCGGGCGGCGCGAACGCGGGCCGTTCGACGCGCCGACGGAGGGAACAACACCCGCCGGGCCGGCGACATCACACGCGCGGGGTCGCCAGTGCAGGCAGGGGTGCCGGGGTCCGTATCAGGCTACGCTAACCTCCTTCTCCTCGCCCGTCTCGCCTGCGGCCGATTCATCCACATCCTCGGCCGCCGACTCATCACCGCTGCCGTGCGGGATCGCCGGAAGGCAGTAGCGGTTGCCGATCTCCGTGAGCTGCTCGAGTTGCTCCCGGTTCAGCTCCGGATACCGTTCCCGCAGGTATTCCGTCGTGTCCTTCAGCCACTCGCTGCGATGGGCGTCATCAGCCTCGAGTACGCCGCAGCGCTGAATGTGGCTGAACAGCTCGTCGCGTGCGCGCTCGAAGACAGTCGGTTCGTACTTTCCTTTCCCCAAGTGACGGCTCCCTGTATGTGACGAACAATCATTGCGAAAACACCGCCGGCGAATATACCCGCTGGCCGATTCGCACGCAAAAAAACTCGACTCCGTGGCGCCGACTCAATCGTCGCCGGGCAGGACGGCGGCGAGCCTGCGCAGACGCGGGTCGCGGCCCGCCCTCAGGACCCCCCACAGCTGACGCGCGGGGCGCACTCGCGTCGTCCGGGGGTGACGGCGGTAGTCGAAGGTCAAGTCGACATGCTCCACCCGTCGCACGTACGGCCACGAGGCGACCAGCAATTCGGCGTTCGCCGCCCAACCATCGTGGTGGAGCAGCTTCTCCTCGCCATCGAGCTCCGCCAGCGCTCGCTTGAGCGTCATCAGCCGGTACAGGCGGAATCCGCACAGCGGGTCCTCGACCTCGGCCGGCGTCGGGAGTCCCCGCGCCAGCAGGGCACCGGCCGCCCGCGCCAGGCGAACGGGTCTCGGAAGGCCGCGGTCGGGCAGTCTGCGCCCGACCACCAGATCGGCACCACCCTCGAACAGCCGAATCATGTCGGGGATGACCTCGGGAGCCTCGCTGAAGTCCGCCTGCAGAGTGAGCACCGCGTCTCGCTTCGGGTAATCGGAGCGTGTCACGGCTTCCCGGATGAGTCGCTCGAGCGATGCTGCGTAACCGTGTCGCGAGCTGTTGTCGAACACGGTGAGCGGGATCACGCGCTGATACGGCTCGAGCACCTCGCGGGTGGCGTCGGTCGATCCGTCGTCCAGCACGAGGATGCGGAAGTCCCTTCCCAGTTCGGTGAGCAGCTTCCGGATCTGCCACAACAGCAGGCCGACGGTTCGCTGCTCGTTGTGGACGGGCACGCAGATGTAGATCATAGTCGGTAGATCATCCTCGTCCTCCTGCCCGACGCGCCGCCGCCTTCGTCGGGGCATCGCCACCCGCCAGCCCGGGGAGGTCGCCGGCGATCGGGCGCGCCGCTATCGATACCGCCGGGCGTCGATAGAACCAGCTGTACTGCTCCGGTGTGTCCCGGATCGCGCCTTCCAGACGTCGGGCCCACGCGCGCGTCATGGCCGCTTCGGTGTCTGATGCCGCCGCCGCAACTTCGACCGGCTCGAAGCGGGCCCGATAGCGATCGCCTTCGCTCGTGTAGGCGCAGAAGAAGAGGGGTACGTCGAACGCCAGCGCGATTCGGGCCGGTCCGCGGTGGAGGGCGGCGGGACGACCGAGAAAGTCCACCACCGTGCCGGCGTCACCGGCGTGCTGGTCGGCAACCAGGCCCAGGCTGCGCCCGCGGGCGAGCAACCGCGGGATTTCCCGGGACGCGTCGCCGATGTCGATCACCTCCAGGCCGAGACGAGCGCGCAGATCGTCGAGCAAGCGGCTGATGCGGGAGCTCCGCTGTCTCTTAGCGAGCACGGAGACCGGCATGCCGGCCGTCACCGCGAACGCGGCCGAAAGCTCCCAGTTGCCGAGATGACCGCACACGATCACGGACGCTCCCCCGCCAGCCACCCGCCGGAAGGTGGCCACCATCTGCTCGCCATCGATCGTGCGCTCGGGCAGCTGGTCGGTTCCTCGCCGGCTGAGGCGGACGGTGGAGGCGAACTCGCGCCCGAAATGACGGTAGCTCGCCGCCGCCACGCGCCGGCGCCAGGTGACCGGTCGGTTCGGAAACGCCGCGCTCAACTGCGATTCCACGGCGGAGCGCTCGATCCCGAACGGGCGGTAGCACAGTCCGCCCACCCCGGCCGCCACCTTCCGCCCCGCTCTCTCCGGCAGTGCGCCGAACGCGGCCCGCATCGACAGCGCGGAGGCATACACCGACGCCTCAAGCATCGACCGTGCTCCTCACCAGACCGAACTGGAGATCGGCCAGCCGGCTATACAGGCCGCCGCGTGCCCACAGCTCGCCGTGCGTGCCGGCGTCGATGATCCGTCCCTCGTCGAGGACGAGAATACGGTCGGCGTTCTGTACGGTCGACAGTCGGTGCGCGATGACGAACACGGTGCGCCGCACGAACAGGACGTCGAGCGCGTCCTGGATCAGACGCTCGGATTGCGCGTCCAGGTTCGATGTCGCTTCGTCGAAGATGAGGATGGGCGGGTCGCGCAGAATCGCGCGCGCGATGCCGATCCGCTGACGCTGGCCGCCGGACAGGCGAAGGCCGCGATCGCCGAGCGGCGTATCGTATCCGAGCGGGAGATCCCGAATGAACTCGTCCGCGTGAGCCGCCTGCGCCGCGTCGCGAATTTCATCCAGGCTCCAGCGCATCGGCACGCCGTACGCGATGTTGGCCCGCACCGTGTCGTTGAAGATTACCGTCTCCTGACTGACGATTCCGAGCAGCCGGCGAACACTGTCCAGGCTCAGGTCGCCGAGCTGGTGCCCATCGATGGTGATTCTTCCCCGCGTCGGCTCGATGAAGCGCGGCAGCAGGTCGACCAGGGTGCTCTTTCCTGCTCCCGACGGACCGACCAGGGCCACGATCTCGCCCTTGGGCACGAACAGGTCGATGTCCCGGAGCACGGGGCGTTCCGACTCGTATTCGAAGCTCACGCGCTCGAACCGAATGCCTGTAGCGAAGCCGGCCAGGGCGCGGCCCGCGTGGAGCGCCGGCTCTGGGGGACGATCGAGAATCTCGAAAAAGCGGTCGGCGGCGGCCAGCGTCCGCTGGGCGTTGGCCGGGAACTGGGCCAGCCGCTTGACCGGTGACGTGAGCCGCATCGACACGGTCACGAACAGGATGAACTGATCCGCGCCGAGGGTACCGGCGCCCAGCACCATGTTGGCACCGACCCAGGTGATCGCCAGCGCCACCGCCACGCCGACGACCTCCGACAGCGGTGAGGCGAGTCGCGCGATCGACTCGGCGTGGATCATCCCTCCCGCGTACTCGGCCGACCTCTCCTCGAAGCGCGCTCTCTCGTATCGTTCCGCCCCGTACCCCTTCACGAGCCGGATCCCGGCCACCGTCTCCTGCAGGACGCTCACCATCTCGCCCTGCCGGTCGAACGCACTCCGGTAGCGGTGACGCAGGCGCGACAGGATGGGCCGGAAGACGACGGTGAGGATCGGCGCCAGCACGAGCGTCACCAGAGTGAGTCGCCAGGAGGTCGCGAACAGGATGAACACCAGGATGAGTGTCGTGGCAACGTGACGCAGGGCGTCGGCGAGCTCCCGGATGAGGAGCTTCGCCTGCCGCGTGTCGGTCAGCACCCTGGCGATGATCTGCCCCGACTTCTCGCGGTCGAAGTATCCGAGCGGCAGTCGCTGGAGGTGTCCGTAGATGCCGTCCCGAACATCGCGCTCGACCCGCTCCTCGACGACGACCGCGGCCAGCTGTCCCAGATAGGCGAACAGGTTCTTGAGCAGAATAGCCGCCGTAGCCAGCAACAGAATCCGACGCAACGCCGCGGTCGCCGAGCCGGGGGAGATGAAGTCCCCAACCAGCCCGTACACGATGCGCTCCGCCACGTTGCGGCCTACCTCGCCCGTCGCCGGCTCGGCGCCGAACAGGGTCTGGAGGAGGGGAACGATGAGCACCAGGCTGAAGCCGTCCAGGGCGGCGGCCACCGCGATGCAGACGATACCGAGGAGGAACACCCATGTGTACGGGCGGAGGTAGCGGAGGAGGCGGCCGAACCTGGTGGGCGGCAAGTCGGTCAGAGCGCGGTCACGATTTGGGCGTCAGCAGCGCCACCGGGAGGATCATCTCTTCCGGGCTCACCCCGCCGTGGAGAAAGCTGTCGCGATACCGGTTCTGGTATTCGCGAAGCTTGGTCGGATACACGAAGTAGTAATCGTCGCGGCACAGCAGGTATCGCGTCTTGAGGCCGCCCGGCGGCAGTCGCAGCTCATCCGCATCCCGCGCCGCGACGACCGCGGACGGATTCTCGGCCCGCAGGTCATCGCCGAACTTGTAGCGAAGGTTGGCGGTGGCATCGCGCTTGGCGAACACGGTCGCGGGTCGACGGCAGTGCAGCGATCCGTGGTCGGTGGTGAAGATCACCGGCACCCCGCGACGGGCGGCGATGCGGAGCGCTTCGAAGGCGGCGGATCGCTCGAACCAGGTGACGGTAAGCGAGCGCAGGGCACCGGCGTCCCGCGCCACCTCCCACAGCAGGGTCGACTCGCTCCGGCCGTGGGTGAGAAGGTCGACGAACCCGAATACGATCGCCGTCGCCGAGGCGGTGGACAGGTAGCCGGGGAGGCGGTCCAGCATCGCGTCGCCCTCGTTGGCCGAGAACACCTTCTCGTAGTGAGTCGGGATCGACCGTCCGGTCAGTTCTCTCAGCTGCTCCGTCAACAGCTCGTCCTCGAACGAGTTGTAACCCGATTCGTCTCCGGACGACCACCAGCTCGGGTAGCGCTCGGCCAGCTCGTCGGGGAACAGTCCGCTGAAGATCGCGTTGCGCGCGAATGGGGTCGCGGTCGGGAGGATAGAGGCGTAAAGCGCCTCTTCGATCTCGAACAGCTCCGCGATGCGAGGCAGGATCGCCCGCCACTGGTCGAGTCGCATGCAATCCATGATGACCAGCATGGCGCCGGACTGGCGGGTCAGGATCGGGAGGAAGAACCGGCGCACCAGGTCGACCGACAGGGTGGGACCCGCCTCGCCCTCCTCGTGCACCCATTCGACGTACTTGCGGCCGACCAGGTCGCAGAAGCCGCGTCGTGCATCGGTCATCAGAGTCTCGAGCAGCTCGCGCAGGCTGGCTTCGAGCGCCTGATCGAGGTTGAGATCCCAATCGACCAGCTCGGAGTACAGCGCCGCCCACTCGTCCCAGCTCCGGGCGTGGGACACATCATCCGCCAGCTCGCGGAATCGGCGGGCGAAATCCCGGGTCGTGTGCTCGTGGCGAAGCGTCGACCCGTGCAGCAGGCTCGTGACCACGGAAAGTACCTGACGCGGACTCGTCGGCTTCACGATGTATCCGTCGGCACGCCGGCCGATCGCCTCGTGCATGGTGGAGTCCTCTTCGCTCTTGGTCACCATGACGACGGGCAGGCGTTGGGCGCGACTCCGGAGCTGGTCGAGCACCTCGATCCCGCGCAGACCGGGCATCTGCTCGTCGAGCAGGAGCAGATCGAAGCTCTCCCGCTCGAGCCGCTCCAGCGCGTCGGTCCCGTTCATGACCGCCTCCACCTCATACCCCTCCTGCTCGAGGAGCATGCGGTGCGGGCGCAGGAGGTCGACCTCATCGTCGACCCACAGGATGCGGCTGTTCTTCACCGTCGGCATCGGCCCTCAGCCATCCTCCCGGTTGCGTGCGTGCATGTCAGTATCACGAGCGGCGCCGGGGCGGGCAAGCACGTACTCCCGCATCGCGCGCTCCAGCTTCTCCACCACCTCCGCCACCTCGATCCGTTCCATGTTGCCGACCCGCGTCAGCGGTGACGGTGCGTGCTCTCCCGGTCGAGTGTACCGGTCGACCACCAGCTCGCCGAAGCACCCATACGGTCCGGAGCGCTTCGGATCGGTGTAGCCGTAGAGGCCGATCGTGGGCGTTCCGAGCGCGGTCGCGATGTGGAGCGGACCGCTGTCGGGACTGATCACCACGGCGCTTCCGTCCAACAACCACACGAGGCGTCGAAGATCGTTGGCGAGCATGTCGATCGGACTTGCGCGGGCGAGTCGAGCCACCTCGGCGGCCGCCGCCCGTTCGGCCGGCGCGCCGCTCCCCACGAACACGGGCTGAAGACCGAGGTCCCGCTCGGCAACCTCGATTACCCGGGCGTAGCGCTCCGGGATCCAGTCCTTCTCGGGGCGGCTGCTCCGCAGCACGACCGCCAGCGCCGGCCGTTCGATGCGCGCGAAGAAAGCGGTCTGGGCGTCGCGCTCTGTGTGCGTGATCCCGAAATCCCACTCGCGCACCACCGGGACCTGCAGGTGGTGGAGAAACTCGAAGTACTGGTCCTGCACGTGCTGCGGCCGTCGGGTCCGGATCCGGTGCGTGGTGAACAGCCAGTTGAAGTCGCGCGCGCGGGCGCGGTCGAAGCCGAGCTTGAAGCGCGAATCCAGGAGTCGGGTGATGAGACCGGCCTTGAGCGCCGTCTGGATGCCGAGCACGACATCGAAGCGCTTGCCGCGAGTGAGCCGACGGATGGATCGGTAGGCGGCGACACCGCCGTGACGATCGAAGAGCAGGTACTCCGACACCGCCGGGTGGCCCCCGACGAGCTCGAACGGGAGCGGCTGGATGATCCAGGTGATGCGACAGCCGGGCCAGGCCTTGGCTAGCGACGCGACGACCGGCAGACCGTGCACGACGTCGCCGATGGCACTCATGAGCACCAGGGCGCAGCGATCGGGAGTGTGGCTAAGAGGGCCGCCGCCCGCAGCGGGTGGCTCGACCACCGTCCGCAGCTCCCTACCGGGTGGCGACGATGAGGACCGTGGCCAGCGACGCGACGATGGCGGCGATGTCGCGGCCGCTCAGGGTGATGGGCTTCGGGATGTTCAGCGGCACGGTAATCTCGGCCCCCGGGTCGGGGTTCGGCACGTAGCCGCCGAAGAAGAGGAACTTGCTGCCCCGCACCGCCACGTCCCCGTTTGCGTACCGGACCCGGGTTCGCGACTTGTCGGCGTCCTGGGCGAATCCGCCCGCTTGCTCGATGTAGAAGCCGAGTCCTTTGCCGCCCACGTACGGGACGAGGCCGGGAGAGCCGACCTGGCCCTGCACGCTCACCGTGGCGACGTAGGGCGGCACATAGATCGAATCGGCATCCTGGAGCGGGATGTCGGCCGCGCCGCCCGGCTGCCCCACGGCTTCGTCGAGCTTGATGCCCATGCGCGTGTACCTCCTCTCCGTACGGCGCTGCAGGAGGTAGGTGGCGAGCGTGTCGCCGGACGGGAGCTGAATCAGGTTGGACTCCAGCTCCGGCTGCGGGGTCGCCGGGGCGGCTGGCGTCGGCGGCTCCGAGGTCGGGAACGGGTTGATGATGCCCAGAGCCGACACTGCGTTCTCGTCCCTCCCGCCCTGCACGACCGCCACCGGCGTCGTGTCCTGCGCCGGCAGCACGAAGGTGGTGTCGAGCACTCCCGTCTCGATCAGCTCCGCCACGCTCACCGTGTCGACCACCTCGGTGGTGATCGCGCGCCAGAGCTGGAGCCCGCCTCCGTACGCCTGCGCCGTGAGCCCTCCCGCGCGCTGAATCACGCTCGACAGGGTCTCGCCCCGCACCTGGATGGTGTACGGCCCCGGATACATCACTTCGCCGGAAATCACCACCGTCTTCGGCGTCTCGAAGCCGGGGATCCCGCGCACGAACACGGCATCGTGCGGCTCGAGGGCAAACCCTCCGTCGGCGCCGGAAGGCGGCGGCGCCGCGACCTGACCCGAGCCGTCCGTCCGGGCGGTGGCGAAGGCGACAAAGGTGCTGTCGAGCGTGATGGCGATGGTCCGGGTGAGCGTATCGGACCGGGTCTCGGAGACCTGCATGCGGGCGACCTCGGCCTCGCGCAGGCTGGCACCCGGGCGAACGCCGCCCGCCTTCAGAATCGCGTCTTCGGCCGTCATGCCGGCCACGTACGGGTAGGTACCGGGGTTTCGGACCCAGCCTCCGACCGAGATCGTGGCGCGCTCGCGAAGAGAGCGGATGGCGTAGATGTAGATCTGGTCGTGCGGCTCGAGCAGCGGGTTCTCGATCGGCTGACCGCCGGCGGTGGCGAGGTTCACGCCGACCATGCTCCGCGTGTAGTTGCGATCATCGAGCCGCTGGATCTGCGCCCGGTCCGGAAACACATCGGGCAGTAGCCCGCCCGCCCGGCCGATCACATCCCACAGGCGGGTGTCCGGATCCACCGCATACACACCCGGCCGCCACACCGCGCCGGTGACCACGACCTCGTTGCGGGTGAGGTCGCTGACCGCGAACACGGTGATCCGATCCCCGTCTCGGAGCGCGATCGACTCCGCGTCGTCGGCGAGCACGTCGGCCAGATCCACGTCGATGAGCTGGCGTCCGGGTCCATCCCCACGCTCGCCGAACGGAACCACGCGATCGATCTGGATACTGCGCACATCGGCGAACGGCTGGATATCGCCGGCGAAGTGAATGAGATCACGCAGCCCCTCGTCGTCCTTCACCTCGTAGATGCCGGGACGGCGGATCGCCCCATCGACCTCCACCCGCACCTCCGCCAGCGGCACGAACACCACGTCGCCCTGATCGAGCGACGCATCGCTCCCCGTCTTGCCCTCGAGCAGGTAGTCGTAGATGTCGATCTCGCGAACGGTGCGATTGCCGCGGTTGACGCGGATGTTGCGAAACGATCCGACCTCGTTGGGCCCGCCGGCGTAGTACAGGGCGCCGAGGGCGGTCGACAGACTGCTGATGTCATACGCGCCCGGACGCTCCGCTTCGCCGACCACGTACACGCGATTGAGGCGCAGGGCGCCCAGCGAGACGTCGAAGAAGGTGGTGGCCTCCGGCCCGCGGCTGATTCCCGAGTAGACGGCCGACAGCCGCGTGTACAGCACGTCCTCGAGCTGCGCGAGGGTCAGGCCGTTGACCGATACGCGCCCCACGTCGGGAATCACGAACCAGCCCTCTCGATTGACAGGGAGCCGGTACGCCAGCTCGACGTCGCCACTCAGCACGAGCACGATCTCGTCATCGGGCCCCAGCAGGTAGTCGCGGGGCACGGGCCCGGTGAGAACGGGCTGGAACTGCGATGTCGCGCGCTCGAACAGCTGTTTGCCGAAAATCGGCGGGCCGGTGACGAGGGCGGAGTCGAGAGGCGGTATCACTGGCGGGGCGAGGCTGTCCCCGCCGAGCGTCGCGGTCAGGTACGCGCCCTGACGCAGCGCCGGCACGCCGGCCAGAACCTCGAGGATGGCGGTGGGGTCCGTACCTCCGGGAACGGTCTCGACGCGTCCTTCGAGCACCGCCAGGTATCCTTCCGCCGTGCTCGGATCGAGGCCCCGACTGGCGAGCTGGGCGCGAACCTGGTCGGGCGAAAGGCCGGACTGCTGGAGCAGCCGCACGATGTCGTCGTCGCTCAACGGACGGCCCAGGATCTGCTCGACCTGGCTGCGCAACTCGTCCGCATCCTGCGCGCGAGCGGGGTATGGGGACAGCAGCCCGGCGGCCGCAGCGGCGGCCAGGGCGAGGGTGAATTGCCGGAGCCTCAAATCACCTCGTCGCGGATCGGCAGGTCTAGGAGCCAGGGAACGTGGCGGAGCCCGAATCGGGTCACGGCGCAGTAGATTGATTCTGTGAGCGCGCCTTGTCAATTCTGCGCGCGTTCCCGTACAACTGGAGAACGATCCCAGAGTGCGCATTCTGACACGATACCTGCTCCGCCTGCACCTGGCGCCGTTTCTCTTCTCCCTCTCGGCCGTCACCGTGCTGATGCTGCTCGACCAGGTGAGCAAGAAGTTCGAGCGACTGGTCGGCAAGGGCCTGCCGTGGACCGTGATCGCGGAGGTGTTTATCCTCTCGGTCCCATTCATCGTCGCCATGACCCTCCCGATGTCCGTCCTCATCGCGGTGCTGTACGCGTTCAACCAGCTCGCCGCCGACAACGAGATCAGCGCCATGAAGGCCGGCGGGATCAGCCTCCCGCGGCTGGTGCTGCCGCTGGTGGTCGCCGCCACCCTGCTGGCCGGAGGGATGGTGTGGTTCAACGACACCATCCTGCCCGAGTCGAACCATCGGCTCCAGATCCTCCTGCAGGAGATCGGGCGCAAGAAACCCACCTTCGCGCTCGACCGCGAGCGATCGATCATCGAAGTACTGCCCTCCGAGCTGTTCATGCAGACCGGGCGGATCGATCGCGCACGCAATACGCTGCACGACGTTACCGTGTACGACGAGCGCGGCGGGACGCGGTCGCGCACCATCTACGCCGACAGCGCTCACGTCTGGTACGCGGAAGACCAGACGACGCTGATCATGCGGCTGTTCGACGGGCTGACGCACGAGGCCCGGATGGATGAGCCCGAGGGCTTCCAGAGCACGACCTACGCCGAGCTGACCATGCGGGTGGCCGGCGTGTCCAATCGCCTGGAGCGCGGCGAGATCGGCTCCTATCGCGGCGACCGGGAGATGCCGATCGCTCGCATGAAGGAGGAGGTCCGAGCCGCCGATCAGCAGCTGGCGGAGGCGCGGGTGGGGAGTCGGGGGCTTGCGGTCGGTCTGGC
>CAZJXR010000003.1:0-8900 GCA_964550085.1 uncultured Gemmatimonadota bacterium | reverse complement strand
CCGGGCGCTCGGCGTCGCGGCATCGCCCGACAGCGCGGCGCAGGACACGCTTCCCTTTACGCGCGGCGTGACCGTGGCGTCGAGCCTCGGTTCGCCGATCGAAGCCGTCCACCGCTTCGGGAGCCTCGCGGGTCGAACGGAGACGGCACAGGAGACGGGAAACCGCTTCGAGGTGGAGATCCAGAAGAAGTACTCGATCCCGTTCGTGTGCATCGTGTTCGTGCTCATCGGGGCGCCGATCGCGGTTCGCTACCCGCGCGGCGGAGTGGCGCTGGTGGTGGGGGTCAGCCTCGCGTTCTTCTGCGCCTACTACGTGGCCCTCATTCAGGGCGAGGAGCTCGCGGACCGCCTCATCATCACGCCCTTCTGGTCCATGTGGGCCCCCAACGTCCTGTTCGGAGGCCTGGGCCTGGCCTTCCTGTGGCGCACGGTGCGTTCGCCCGGAAAATGAAGATCCTCGACCGCTACATCCTCTCCCTGTTCCTCAAGATCTTCACCGTGTGCGTCCTCGGCGTGCCGTTGGTGTTCATCGTGGTCGATCTCACCGACAGCCTGGACGACTACCTCGAGGAGGGGGCGGGGAAAGGGGCCATCGTGCTCCACTATCTGTACGAGTTCCCCTACCACGCCCTGGTCGCCTTCCCGATCGCATCTCTGCTGGCGGCCGTGTTCGGAATCGCGACCCTGTCACGCCACTTCGAGACGACGGCTGCCAAGGCGAGCGGGGTGAGCTTCTATCGTCTGGTCGCCCCGGCCCTGTGGGCCGCCGCCGGGATCAGTCTGCTGGCGCTGGGGCTGACAGAAATCGTTCCGGAGACGAGCCGGCGCGCCCGTGACGTGCTGGGCCGCGATGATCGGCAGGGCGCGATGCGAGTCGGGTTCGTGTTCCGGGGCGAGGAGGGTCGCGTCTACAAGGTCGACCGGCTCGACACCCAGCTGGCCACCATGACCGACGTGCAGATCGAGCGGCGTGGCACGGGGTTTCCGTATCCGTCGTACGTGGTGTCCGCCCCCACCGCGCGCTGGGACACCCTGGCGAGGCGGTGGGTGCTCGAGGACGGTCGCCTGCGCGTCCTGCCGGCGGCCGAGGAAGCCCTGACCTTCCGGTTCAGCGAGCTGTGGCAACGCTCGTTCACCGAGACTCCACAGGATCTGCTGGCCCGCCCGAAGGACGAGGAGGAGATGCGCTATAGCGAGCTCGGTCGCTACATCGATGCGATCGAGCGGTCCGGCGGCCGCGCCCTCAAGCTCCGCGTGCAACGCATGATCCGCATCGCCTTCCCCTTCTCCTGCTTCATCATCGTCCTGTTCGGCCTGCCCCTGGCCAACTCGACCCGCAGGGGCGGCACACCTGCATCGATCGGAATCGCCCTCCTCACCACCATCTTGCTCCTCATGATGATCCGGATCGCCGAAGGAATGGGCGCCGGCGGGGTGGTGCCGCCGGTCGTGGCGGCGTGGCTGCCGAACGCCGTGTTCCTGGTGCTCGGCAGCTGGCTGATGGCAACGACGCGGACGTGAGGTACCGGCGCTCCCGGTTGGCGGAGCCGTCGCTAGCGGGCGCGGCGCCAGCGTCCGACCGCGGCGCGCAGATCGGAGACCGTCTCGTTCCGCAAGCGCTCGAACTGCGCGTAGTCCTCCGGGTCCTCCCGGCGTGCGTTCCGCATGAAGTCTCGCAGCACGGCGATGGTGATGGCGATCACCAGCGCCGCGATGGCGGCGAGGAGGGTCTTGATGATCAGGCCGCGTCGATCGGCCCGGGGTGGAACGATCGGATCGTCGACGATCGTGATGACCGGCGTGTTGCGCACTTCGTCGATGCGGGCCCGCTCGTAGTTCTCCGACAGCGTATTGACGATGTCCTGTCGGAGGGTCACCCGACGCTGCAACCGCCCGTACTCGAACTGCAACTCCGGCGACGTTTCGTATCCCCGCCGGTTCCGCTGCAGGAACGCCGCCATGCTGTCTTCGGCGACCATCAGCTCGTCCTGCGCCTGCTGAAGCCTGCCCTCGACGAACTCCCGCTCGTCACCCGCCTGCGATTGGCGCGTCTCGAGGTTGAATTCGTTGACCAGGTCCAACACCCGGCTGGCGATCTGTTCCGCCAGCTCGGGCCAGCGAGCGCGAACCGACAGCTCGACCAGTCCGGCGTCGGCCCGCACCCGCGCCTGCATGTCCTCTGCGAGGCGCTTGCGTGCCTCCAGCAGACGGACCCCCGGCGTATCTCCGTTCACCCCGTACAGCTCGATGAGCGTGCCGGTACGCGGCTCGCCGCCGCCGGTCTCGCCGATGGTGTAGGGGTGCTCGATCGTCGCGTCCAGGATGTCGCGCGAGGAGATGAGGGTGACATAGAACTCGGGTGACTCCCCGGCCGAGGTCCCCGGCAGGGTGAAGCCAAGGGAAGCGGCGAGACCGGAGAGCTGCGATACGTCGCCGTCGCTCGACTGCGGCATGAACGAGGCGGAGGAGGTGTAGGTTCGGGGCCACAGGAGGACGACGAACGCGGTCACCACCACCGCCGCCAGCGGCAATCCGAGGATCAGACGCCAATGACGCAGGCAGAGGTTCAGAAAACGGAGGATCGATACGCCGTCGTCCTCGGCCCGTACAATCAGGTCGGTGTCGGACAAAGTCGGTCGCGGATCGGTTTCCGGCACGATTCGCAGCTACCGCGGGTCGCTCGGAGGACGGCCGGGCGCCGGCGTCGGTGTACGTAGGAGCCTGTCCGCGCACAAGGTACCGTTGGCCGGAACGCGCACACAAGCAATCCGGCGGCCGGGGGATCGCATGCATGGGCTGCGCGAAGTCTGGCGCTTCCCGACCCGATGCGTGATACTGGGCGCGCCCGATCACCTGCTGGAAGCACCGAGCGGCTCGCAACGTGGACTTTTCCTACATACTCGAGACCCTTCCCACCCGTTTGCGCTCCCATGCCGACGACCTGGAGGTGGCGGCGGCGGCGGCGTGGGAGGGTGGACGTGCGGCGATGCGGCATTACCAGGACGATCGGCTCGCGATCCGGGACAAGGGGCTGGACGACCCGGTGACGGAGGCCGATCACGATGCGAACGCGGCGATCCTCCGGGTGCTGGGCGCGCAACGGCCGAAAGATCCGGTGCTGAGCGAGGAGTCGAAGGCGCCGCCCTCCGGCGACCGGGGCGACAGACTGTGGATCGTGGATCCGCTCGACGGGACCAAGGAGTTTATCGCCCGGAACGGCGAGTTCTGCATCATGGTGGGCCTCGCCGACGGCGGCGCTTCCCTCCTCGGCGCGATCTACCAGCCGGATCCCGGTCTTCTCTACCTCGGGGTGGTCGACGGCTGGGCCGCCATGGTCGAGCCGGAGGCCGGGCGGCCGATCGTGCGCCGCCTGCGGGTGCCGGAAACCCGCCGCGGACCCATGCGCCTCGTCGAGTCCAGCTCGCACCCCGATGCGCGGCTCCAGGCGTTGGAACGGGCGATCGGCGAGCCGGAGGTTGTTCGTTCGGGCTCGGTCGGGATAAAATGCGCCCTCGTCGCACGCGGAGAGGTCGACCTCTACGTCCACCCCGTTCCGTTTCTCAAGGAGTGGGACACCTGCGCCCCCGAAGCGGTTCTGCGGGGCGCCGGCGGACGAGTCACCGATTGTGCGGGGCGACGCTTGCGGTACGGAAAGGCGGATCCGTTGCAGCGTGGCGGGGTTTTTGCTGCACGGGCGGATGTGTGGACGGAGGTCGCACCGGCAGTCCGCCGGGTCGCGGCGCCGCTGTTCACCGGGGCGGGCGAGCCCTGACTGGCAGGGTCCCGTAACGCGTTATCAGGGGGGGAGTTGTGGGAGACACCAAGTCCAAGAACATATACTGGGTTCGGAGTCATATCAGCCGCGAGGATCGCGAAACACGACGCGGTCACCGTGGCGTTGTGCTGTGGTTTACGGGCCTCTCGGGAAGCGGCAAGAGCACCCTGGCCACGGCGGTCGAACGCTGTCTGTTCGAGCGCGGCCACTTCACCTACGTGCTGGACGGCGACAACATGCGGCACGGCCTGAACCGGGATCTCGGCTTCTCGCACCAGGACCGGACCGAGAACATTCGTCGCATCGGCGAAGTGGCCAAGCTGTTCGCCGAGGCCGGCGCCATCGTCGCCACCGCGTTCATCTCGCCCTACCGCGAGGATCGGAACAGCGTGCGGCGGCTGATGTCGCGGCCAGGTGACTTCACCGAGATTTTCGTCTCGTGTCCGCTCGAGGTGTGTGAAGAGCGTGACCCGAAGGGCCTGTACAAGAAAGCGCGGGCCGGCGAGATCCTGGATTTTACCGGCATCGGAGCCCCGTACGAGACGCCCGAGGCGCCCGAACTCGTCATCGAGACTGCACGATACGACGTCGATGCGTGCGTGAATCGGGTGATCGAGTATCTCGAAGCGGAGGGTTACGTGGCGGCCGCCCCGACCAAGCCGGCGAAGGAGACGTCCCGGGCAGCCGTGTGAAGAGCGAGCGGCGGACGAATCCAGCACATCCGGTTCGAACATCCCTCACATTGTGACCGAACTACAATGACGATCGCGCCGTACGGAGGTGCGCTCATCGACCGGCGGGTCGACGGAGCGGAGGCCGGGTCCCTGCGCGCCGAAGCGCGCGAGCTCGGCTCCATACGCATCAGCTCACGCATTCTCAGCGACCTGTACCTGATCGCCGTCGGCGGTCTGTCGCCGCTCGAAGGATTCATGGGAGAGGCCGATTACGACGCGGTCCTCGCCGGTATGCAGCTGGCGAGCGGCCTGCCGTGGTCCGTCCCGGTGGTGCTGCCCGCCGCGAAGGAGGAGCTCAAGGCGCTCGTCGTCGGCGAGCCCGCCGCCCTCATCGCCCCCGATGGCGAGGTGGCGGCGGTGATCGAGATCGAGGAAATCTTCGACCGACAGCTCGAGCGCGAAGCCGCATCGGTGTACGGGACGACCGACACGGCCCACCCCGGAGTGGCCGCGATCCATCGCATGGGCCCCCGCTATGTGGGAGGGAGGATCCGCTACTTGTATCGGACGGACATCAGCGGCTTCCCGGACGACCACCTCACCCCCGCCGAAACGCGGGCGCGGTTCGACGAGGCCGGCTGGGCGACGGTGGTGGCCTTCCAGACCCGCAACCCCATCCACCGGGCGCACGAGTATCTCCAGAAGTGCGCGCTCGAGATCGTCGACGGTCTCCTGCTCCATCCGCTGGTCGGCGAGACGAAGGACGATGACATACCCGCCGCGGTGCGGATGAAGTGCTATCGGACCATCCTCGACCGCTACTATCCGCGCGATCGCGTGCTGCTGTCGGTCCTGCCGGCTGCCATGCGCTATGCGGGGCCGCGGGAGGCGATCTTCCACGCCATCATGCGCCGGAATTACGGCTGCACTCACTTCATCGTGGGCCGGGATCACGCCGGCGTAGGCGATTACTACGGGACGTACGAGGCCCAGCAGATCTTCGACACGATCGATCAGGAGGCGCTGGGGATCGTGCCGCTGAAGTTCGAGCACTCGTTCTGGTGCAAGGTCACGGGCCAGATGGCGACCAGCAAGACGTCGCCGTCGGGTCCCGCCGACCGGGTGTTCCTGTCCGGAACGAAAGTGCGCGAGATGCTGGCGCGTGGCGAGCGGCCTCCCGCCGAGTTCACCCGGCCGGAGGTGGCGGACGTCCTGATCCGGGCGTACCGCAGCTGACCGGCAGCCTGCCCGGTCGGCCCGCCGGCGCCTCGCGCGCCACGCGTGGCGACCGGGGAGTCCCGGGCGGAGCTCGATGAGCGCGGAAGCGATACTTACCCTCGCGGTTGTGCTGAGCACGGTGCTCGCGCTCGTGCGCGAGGCCTACACGCCCGACATGCTCATGCTGGCGGCGCTCATGGTTCTGGCGCTCGCCGGCGTGGTGACGGTAGAGGAAGCGCTGGTCGGCTTCGCCAACCCCGCCCTCCTCACCATCGCCTCTCTGTTCGTGGTGGCGGCGGGCCTGCGCACGACCGGGGCGCTGGAAACGATCGGCGGACTGCTGTTCGGGCGGGGACGGTCACTGCGGCTGGTGGTGCTGCGGCTGACCGGGCTGACGGCCGCTGCGTCGGCATTCCTCAACAACACGGCCGTGGTGGCGATGGGCATTCCCACCGTCATCACTTGGTCGAGGCGGCGCGGGCTCTCGCCCTCCAAGCTGCTCATCCCGCTCTCCTATGCGGCATTGCTGGGCGGCATCTGTACCCTGATCGGAACGGCTACCAACCTCGTCTCCGACGGCATGCTGCGGGAACACGGCATGGCGGGGATCGGCTTCTTCGAGCTGGCGCCGCTCGGCATCGCGTGCGCCGTCCTCGGCTGCGCATACCTGACGATGGCCGCTCCCGTGCTCATCCCGGAGCGCCTCGGAACGGAGCGCCGCACCGGCAAGGCGCGCGAATACACGGTCGAGCTCGGCCTCGACGCCCCCTCACCCCTGATCGGGAGCTCGATCGAGACGGCCGGACTGCGCCACCTCCCGGGACTGTTCCTGGTGCGCATCGAGCGCCAGGCGGCGACGGTGTCGCCGGTGGCCCCGACCGAGATCCTGCGCGCCGGTGATCTGCTCACCTTCGCCGGCAGCGTCGAGACAATCGTCGATCTGCGTCGCTTCCGGGGCCTGTATCCGACGGCGGACACCCGTCCTCCGGCCACCGATGGGAGCTGGCATCTGCACGAGGCGGTGGTGTCGCACGGATCACCCCTCGTCGGCACCAGCATCCGGGACGCCAGCTTCCGGGCCCGGTACGGCGCCGCGGTCATCGCCGTCCATCGACACGGCGAGCGGATCGATGGACGTATCGGCGACATCGTGCTGCGACCCGGTGACACGCTTTTGCTCGAGGCGGCCCCGGGCTTCGAGCGCGCGTTCCGAGACTCGCCGGATTTCTACCTGGTGAGCTCGGTCGCCGACAGCGCTTCGCCCCGCTTCGAGCGCGGCCTGCGCGCCATCGCCATCCTGGTCTGCGTGGTTCTCGTTTCGGTGTTCGAGCTTGCGCCGCTGGCGATCGCGGCCGCGGGCGGCGCGATCGGCATGATCCTCCTCCGCTGCATCTCGGCTGGCGAGGCGCGGCGCTCGGTCAACTGGAGCATCCTGATCATGATCGGCGCCTCGCTCGGCCTCGGCACGGCGCTCGAAACGAGCGGGGCGGCGCGGGAGGTGGGGAGCGCGCTCATCGCGGCCGGGGCCCGCCTCGGTCCGATCGGCGTGCTGGGCGCCGTGTATCTCGCCGCCCTCGTCCTCACTCAGCTGGTGATGAACGCGGCCACTGCGGCCCTCATGTTTCCGATCGCCGTTTCGGCCGCCGCCGTACAGGGACTCGACCCGCGCCCGTTCGTGATCGCGGTGACAGTGGCGGCCTCCGTTTCGCTTGCTACCCCGATCAGCCACCAGACGAACCTCATGGTGTACGGCGCCGGAGGGTACCGCTTCGCCGACTTCGTCCGCGTGGGTCTGCCGCTCCAGATCCTGCTCGCCGCCCTCTGCATCGCGTTGATTCCCTTCCTTTGGCCGCTGGCGGGGGTGTAGCGGTCGCCCATCCGGGCGTGTGAAGGAGCCCGTCGAGACGACGTTCGTGACGCGAAGCCAGCCGGCGTCATCCGGCGGCCGGCCGTTCGACTGGTACGGCGCCGCGAATCGCGTACATTGGGGCGGCAAAGCCGCGGTCACGGAAGGCACCGCCGCACAGGGCGAGCGGCGCGGGAGACGCATGGGCACACTTCTGGTCACGGGCGGGGCGGGGTTCATCGGGTCGGCGCTCGTCCGACACCTCATCCGTCAGACGGAATACACGGTGGTCAACGTCGACTGCCTCACCTACGCCGGAAACCTCGAATCGCTGGCCGAAGTGGCCGACTCGCCGAAACACCGCTTCGAACAGGAGAACGTGTGTGACGCCGCCGCCATGCGACGACTGTTCGACGCGTACCGGCCGCGGGCCGTCATCCACCTGGCAGCCGAATCGCACGTGGACCGGTCGATAGACGGCCCCGCCGTCTTCATGCAAACCAACCTGCTCGGCACCTTCAACCTTCTGGAGACGGCCCGCGACTACTGGCGGGCAAGCGCCTCCGACACGCGGCAGCGGTTCCGCTTCCACCACGTGTCGACCGACGAAGTGTACGGCAGCCTGCCGGAGTCGGGTTACTTCACCGAGAGCACCCGCTACGCGCCGAACTCGCCGTACGCGGCCAGCAAGGCAGGTGCGGATCACCTGGTCCGGGCCTGGCACCGAACGTACGGGCTGCCGGTGGTAACGACGAATTGCTCGAACAACTACGGTCCATTCCAGTTTCCGGAGAAGCTCATTCCGCACATGGTCCTCAGCGCCCTCGAGGGAAGTCCGCTCCCGGTCTACGGTGACGGCGCCAACGTGCGCGACTGGCTGTACGTCGACGATCACGCCCGCGCCCTGCAGCGCGTTCTGGAGCGAGGAGAGATCGGAGAGGTGTACAACATCGGCGGCCACAACGAGCTCACAAATATCGAGGTCGTCCGGCGGATCTGCGATCTGCTGGACGAGCTGCGGCCGAGACCGGACGGCGGCAGTTATCGCGACCGGATCACCTTCGTCGAGGATCGTCCGGGTCACGATCGTCGCTACGCCATCGATGCCGGCAAGATTCGGCGAGAACTGGGGTGGGAGCCGTCCGAGAGCTTCGACACCGGCCTGCGGAAGACCGTCATCTGGTATCTGGACAACGAGGAGTGGTGGTCCCGGGTGCGGAGCGGCGCGTATCGGGGTGAACGGCTCGGCGTTCTGCGGTGAACGGAGCGTCGGTCCGGGATCGGAGAGGATGGCGGTGCCCGGCCGCGGGCGGCCGGGGGCGAAACCGGGACCGGGGGCGAAACCGGGGCCGGCGGCGGAGATGATCGAGAAGGGGATCATCCTGGC
>CAZJXR010000002.1:0-60403 GCA_964550085.1 uncultured Gemmatimonadota bacterium | reverse complement strand
GGTGAGCACGGCCACCGGGTGGTTGCGGTGGTGCGCCGGGTGCAGGATACTGGCGTACCCGATTGAATGGGAGTCGATCGGGCGTCGCCGGTCACCCAGCAACACCAAAAAACGTGCCTCGATCCCCTCGGGTTTGCTTGACGATTCTGGCCGGCCGATTCGCCTGGCTGACGCTCACCGGCCTGATCGCCTGCGATCGGCCGGAGGGGGCTCCAGCTCAATTTCCCGCCGAACTACCTGAGGCGCTCAATCTGGTTCCGGCAGCGACGAGCGCGGCCGCGGTCGTGCGCTTCTCGGCCGACGGCTTCTCCCCTCAACGTGTCGACATCGAGGCCGGCGAGACGGTGGTGTTTGCCAACCAAGCGCGCGCCCTCGTGTGGCCGGCGTCGCACATCCCCCCCACACATGCCATCTACCCCGATTTCGACTCGCGGGGCGTGATCCCCGCCGGCGAGGCGTGGGCGATGATCTTCGAGCGGCCGGGCTTCTGGCGATATCACAACCACCTGCTGCCATCACAGACCGGGCTGGTGGTGGTCAGGGGGGAAGATGAGGTCGCCGCCCGGGCGGCGCTCTCGAGAGTGGAGCCGGAGGACGTGCGCTTCGAGACCCTCGAGCCACTGTCGCGCCGTGAGACGATGAAGCTGTACGAGGACGATGTGCTGCTGACCGAATTCATCCGGCGCTACGGGCCGGCCGCCATCGTGCATCAGCTGGCGACGCAGTCGTCGCGGGTCAAGGGAGGCTGCCATCAGCGCGCGCACGAGGTCGGCCGCATCGGATACGAGCTGTTTGGCGCCCACGCCCTCTCCGTCTCCGGTCACGAGTGCCACTCGGGGAGCTTCCACGGGGCGACCGAGGCGCTGTTCCGGGAGCGCGGCACGCTCGACCTGGAGTCGGACATCGAGGTCTTGTGCGGGAGCGCGCCCAACCGGTTCTTCCGCCATCAGTGCATGCATGGAGTCGGCCACGGCCTGATGGCATGGACCAGCTACGAGCTGCCCGATGCCCTCGGCCTGTGTGACCACGTCGGCGAGCCGCGCGATCGTCGGTCGTGCTACTCGGGAGTGTTCATGGAGAACGTGGTGGGCGGCCTGTCCGGAATGATGGGGCACGTCACCCAGTATCTTTCGGACGATCCGCACTACCCGTGCAACATCCTCGATGAGCGCTACGCGAGCGACTGCTACTTCTATCAGACATCGCGCATGGCGGCGCTGTTCGACAACGATTTCGAGAGAGTGGCCGAGGCGTGCGCCGAGGCTCCTGAGCAAGCGCGACGCCTGTGCTACCAGAGCATGGGTCGCGACGTCGCATCCGTCTCGCGACAGAAGCCCAAGAAAGCGATTCGTCGCTGCGACGAGGTCGAGGATCCGACCGACCGCCGGAACTGCCTGGTCGGCGCGGTTCAGGATTACTTCTGGGATGCGAGTGGTGCCGGCCTGGCGGTCGAGTTCTGCACCCGGCTGAAGAGCGCCGACGACAAGAAGGCGTGCTACCGGACCATCTTCAGCCGGGCGAAGAGCCTCCCGATCAGCGCGGCCGAACTGCGCTCCTTCTGTCAGCAGGTCGAAGAACCCTATCGGACTGGATGCCCTGGCTGAAATGATCGAGACGATTCGGAGGTGCGTGGCGGCGGCGACGCTGACGCTCGGTCTCGCGGCAGCGCCGGCGTTCGCCCAGAAGACGCCGCGCGAGGACTACCTGCGTTACATCCCGCTCGACGTTCCAAGGCCGGTCGACCAGACGGCCGGAAGCGCTTTCTTTCACCTGTTCGGCGATCCGACAGCGGCCGATTACCGCGACGCGAACGGCGATGGGATCGATGACCGGCGGCACGCCGTGCTGGGCGAGATCGCGTCACGCTTTGCCCCGTTTATGGTGCTCAACAGCACTATGGTCCCGCTCGACATGATGCAATTCGTGGATGCCGACGGGTTGCAGGTCGACACCTGGGATACGCAGGGGGAGAGCGCGTCAATCATGCGCTCGGAGTTCATCCGCTGGTCCGAGCTCGGCTCCGCGTGCGAGGATGTCGGAGGCGACAGCGCAGACTGCCGCCTCATCGGACTACTCCAGCGTTACGATCCGAACCGGCTCCGGAACGAGTACTGGGAGCGCAGCAGCGCCGGCGCCAAGGTGGATTCGCTCCAGATCCTGTACTTCGAGCTGCCGGGAGACGGGAGCGAGAAAGGCTGGCGGGAGATCTACCGCACCTCCGAGAAAGCGCTTCCCGCCCCGTTCGCGCACTGGGCGCAGCTCCAGGTGCACCCGTTCATCGACGCAGTGCGTGACGGCGACGGCAAGCTGCTCGGCTACGACTTCGTCATCCAGTACTGGTTCTTCTACCCGTTGAACGACGGTGGCAACAATCACTTCGGGGACTGGGAGCACATCAACGTCCTCATTTCGCCGCTCGCCGCGGTGGGGCGGCCGATGACCGCCGAGGAGATCCGGAGCATCCTGCGAGGCGAAGGTCTCACCGACCCGGACGTGCGCTCGGGCGCCGAGCTGGTGATCGACCGGGTTGAGTACTACTTCCACAGCAAGGTGTACACCCTCGACTTCGGCCGCCCCAACGTGTATCAGAATCGCGACGTCTGGGAGCGACAGGTCGACAGTCTGGCTCAAGAGACCGAGCGCGAGAAGTGGTTCTGGGAACACGTCCGCTTCGTCGCCTACGCGGACGAGGGCGAGACCCGGATTAACACGCATTCGGTCGCCTACATCGGCGCCGACAACAAAGGGACCGACCAGGCTCTGAAGCCTCCCGGAGGGAAGAACCGGGACTCACACGCCACCTATCCCTTTCCCGGACTCTGGAAGGACATCGGGCCGGCCGGGGCCGCCGAGCAGGTCCAGGTCCACTTCGATCACCGGGCCTGGTACGCGGCGCCGCCGTCCGAGGCGGAGCGTCGGAACCCGGACCGCTTCCGGCGCGGGCACGCCGAACCGATGTTCGACCAGCCCGACAAGGTCCGCGTCATCCCGGACTGGGAGAGCGTGGTCGAGCTGGTGCAGACGAGGCCCGAGTCGCGGAGGGAGTGGGCGTGGCTGGTGCTTCCAGCCCACTGGGGCTATCCGACGGTCGTGTCGCCGTTTGCCGGCATCATCGAGCACGCGGAGACGGGTAACCTGTCGGTGGTCGGGCCGTCCTACAACTCCGGCTGGAACCGGTCCGGCGCCACCGACCTCTACAAGGCATACGCTCCGCTCAAGTTCTCCGCCGCCTTTCCTCTCGCCTGGCAGGACCGGTTCGACAATACGTGGGGATACTTCAACCTCACGCTCCCCACGATGGTCTTCCTGCCCCCGATCGACCTGTTGTGGCAGCTGGTCGGGCCGCCGCTCCAGGCGCTGTTCGGGAGGCTGGATCCGGTGTTCTATCCCACCGGTCGGTCGCCGGTCCGATTCTTCGGACTGGTCGGCGGGGTGACCGTGCAGCGGTTTCCGACCGACTACGTCGCACTGATGGTCAACCAGGACCAGGCGAGTGCCATCCTGAATGCGCTGGCGACGGTCGACACGATCGCGGTCGGCTCCGAGCAGTTCGCCGATCTCGCGGTGGGTCCGTTCGTCGGCATCGACTTCTACGTCGGCGACCGCTTCAGCAGCCGAAACACGGTTCGCCACACGAACAGCTCCCTCGGGGCCGACATCCTGTTTCAGACCGGTGAGACGGCGCGACTGGAGACGGACCTGAACTTCTGGGAATACGCGGGAACCCTGCGCTGGAACTTCCTCACCCGCGCCGTGCTTCCGTATCTCCAGGGAGGGTATGGATCGAGCTGGTATCGGGTGGAGAACGTGACCGTGGACGGGCAGCTCATCGACCCGCCGGACGGCCCGTGGGTGCGCAAGCCGGGCAACCTGTTCGACATCATCTGGCCCGACACGTGGCATCTGGGGGCCGGCGTCGAGTGGCTGCCCGTGCGGAGTCGTCACGAGAATCTCTTCCGCGGAATCGATATCGGGCTGCGGTTCGACGCGGCCTTCTACTGGAACCGGCTCGGGCTCGACGTGAACGCCGTGTTCGTGGATCCGGACACGGGTCTTCAGTTCGATCTCGGCCGCGAGGCGAACCCGGAAGTGCGCCGCTTCGTGACCAGCGCCGGAATCAGCGTCAGCTACTAGAAGCCCGTGAGGCGCGTTGGCGCTCGCCGGTCGATAGCCCGGTGTGATGGTTCGGCCGGGTTGCCGTCGCGGGTCGCTTGACGACGGGCCGCCGGCCGCTCACTGTGCTCCTCTCGAACCGCCGGGCCCGGCCACCCCACCACCGGAAAGGAACCGCCATGTCTCGCCTCGGTCGAATCGTGCTCCTCTTCGCGTTTGTCCTCGGCTTCCTGGTCGCGGGTTCGAGTCGGGTCGCTGCCCAGGAGTCGCCCGTCCTCGACCGGATTCTCTCATCGGGCCAGCTCCGGGTCGGAATGTCGGGCACCCAGCCGCCGTTCAACGTCCAGAGCCGCACGGGTTCCATGATCGGGATCGAGGTCGACCTGGCCAACATCCTGGCCAACGCCATGGAAGTGGAGCTGAGCATCGTGACGCGTCCGTTCGGCCAACTGCTGGCGGCGCTGGAGGCGGGTGATGTGGACATGGTGATGTCCGGCATGACGATCACCGCCGAGCGCTCGCGGAGCGTATCGTTCGTCGGTCCGTACATGCTGTCGGGCAAATCGATTCTGACCAAGTCGGCTACCCTGGCCGGAGCCGACTCTGTCATCGACCTGAACAACGGATCGGTGAAGCTCGCGGCGCTTGCCAACTCGACGAGCCAGCATTTCGTTCAGCGCTTCGCGCCGGAAGCGCAGCTGGTCACCGTCCAGGACTACGATTCCGCGGTGCAGATGGTGCTGAACGACGAGGTCGACGCGTTGGTGGCGGACATGCCGATCTGCCTCATCACCATGCTGCGCTACCCGGACCGGGGTCTGGCGACCCTCAACGAGCCACTCACCCTGGAGCCGATCGGCATCGCGATCCCGGCCAGCGATCCGCAGCTCGTGAACCTGGTCGACAACTACATCGAGACCCTGGAACGGACGACGGTGCTCGACCAGCTGCGTCAGAAGTGGCTGGAAGAGGGAGCCTGGATCGCCGCGCTTCCCTGAGGCGGTCGATGCAAATCGCTCCCCGTCGCGCCGAATACGACGTCTGCATCGTCGGCTCGGGGGCGGGCGGCGGCATGGCCGCCAAAGTCCTGACCGATGCGGGCGCGGACGTGGTCATGATCGAGGCCGGCCGGTGGTGGGACAACGCGCGCGACTCGGCGATGCTCGAATGGGCGTACGATTCCCCCCTCCGCGGGGCAGCCACACCGGAACGACAGTTCGGAGAGTTCGACGCCGGCCTCGGAGGCTGGTCTCTGCCGGGCGAGCCGTACACGCGGGCCGCAGGTGAGAACTTCGACTGGTTCCGGGTCCGCATGTTGGGCGGCCGCACTAATCACTGGGGCCGTATCTCACTGCGCTTCGGTCCCGACGACTTCCGGCGCCGCAGCATCGACGGGCTGGGGGACGACTGGCCGATCGCTTACGATGACCTCGCTCCCTATTACGATCGCGTCGATCGCCTGATCGGCATCTACGGGAGCGTCGAGGGGCTGCCCAACGAGCCCGACGGAGTCTTCCTGCCTCCGCCGCGCCCCCGCTGCTACGAGCTGCTCGCCAAGCGGGCGGCGGAGAAACTGGGACTGACCGTCATCCCGTCCCGCATGTCCATCCTCACCCGGCCGCACAACGGGCGGCCCGCATGTCACTACTGCGGACAGTGCGGTCGGGGCTGCAAGACGAACTCAAACTTCTCCTCCACCAACGTGCTCATCATTCCGGCCCAGAAGAGCGGACGGTTGACCATCCGGACACACGCCATGGCACGCGAAGTGACGATCGGCGACGGGGGCCGGGCGACGGGGGTGGCGTACATCGACAAGACCACCGGCGCCGACGAGCACGTTCGGGCACGCATCGTCGTTCTCGCCGCCAGCGCCTGCGAGTCCGCCCGCATTCTGCTCAACTCGAAGTCGGCGCTTTTCCGCGACGGACTTGCCAACTCCAGCGGCACGGTGGGCAAGTACCTGACCGACACGACCGGCACCGATGTGGCAGGCTTCATCCCGGCCCTCGTCGACGGCGTGCCGCACAACGAGGACGGAGCCGGAATGCACATCTACATGCCGTGGTGGCTCGACAACTCGCAGCTCGGTTTTCCGCGCGGCTACCACATCGAGACATGGGGCGGTCGCGGCATGCCCGGCTATGGCTTCATGGGTGGAATCCAGTCCTATCCGCCCGGTGGTGGGTACGGCGTGCAGCTGAAGCAGGACTACCGCCGGTACTACGGCGCGACGGTCGGCTTCTCCGGTCGCGGCGAGATGATTCCGAACGAGAACTGCTACTGCGAGATCGATCCCGAGGTGGTGGACGAGTGGGGAATCCCGGTCCTCCGCTTCCACTGGCAGTGGAGCGAGCACGAGTACCTGCAATCGAAGCACATGCAGGAGACGTTCCGGGCCGTTATCGCAGAGATGGGCGGAGAAGTGTGGTGGCCGATGCCGACCCGGGAGCAGGGGTACGGGCTCGCTACCGGCGGGCGCATCATTCACGAGCTCGGGGTGACCCGCATGGGCTCCGACCCGGCCACCTCAGTGCTGAACCCGAATTGCCAGGCACACGAGGTGGACAACCTGTTCGTGGTGGATGGCGGGCCGTTCGTGTCGCAGGCGGACAAGAACCCCACCTGGACCATCCTGGCGCTCGCGTGGCGAACGAGCGATTTCATCACGGACCAGCGCGCGAAGGGGGCGCTCTGATGGGCGACATGCGTCGGAGGGAGGTCGTCCAGCTCCTGGCCCTGGCGCCCTTCGCGGCCTCATTCAGCTGGACCCGGCAGGAGGTCGAAGCGGCGACTCGCGCTGTTGAGGTGGCGAGAGCTGGCGCCGGGCGGGCGGCAGTGCGGCCCGCGCAGGAAGCCCAGTTCTTCACCCCGCACGAGTACGAGACAGTTCGGGTTCTGGTCGACGCGATCATCCCGGCCGACGAGCGCTCCGGCAGCGCCACCGACGCAGGCGTCCCAGAGTTCATGGACTACCTGATGACCGTCAAGGAGGAAAGGCAGACCGCCATGCGCGGGGGACTCGCCTGGATCGATCGGGGCTGCCTTGTGCGTTTCGGGCGGCCGTTCGTCGAGTGCGACGAAGCGGAGCAGACCGCACTGCTCGATGACATCGCGTGGCCCGATCGCGCTCCGCCCGAGCTGAGTCAGGGAGTCGCCTTCTTCAACAGCTTCCGGGATCTGACCGCGACCGGGTTCTTCTCCAGCCGGATCGGGGTCGAGGACGTCCGCTATCTGGGGAACACGTATGTGATGGAGTGGACAGGCTGCCCGGAAGAGCAGGTCCGCAAGCTCGGCGTTCGCTACGACGACTAGCGCCGCGCCGCCCGAACATGCGCGGAGGGTCTGGAACAGACTCGGGAACAACGGGCACCGCTCCGTGTCCAACCTCGTCGATGGCGCACTCTCCACCGCAGTCGGCCACCACCTGGCCCGGGACACCGATGACCGGGGGCTCCGCTTTCCCGCCGGCTGTCCTGCTCGCCGCGCTTCCGCTCCTTGTCGGCTGTGGCGGGGACGATCCGACCGGTCCGGTGGGGGGTGAACCGCCGCAGAGCGGTTTCTCGATCGAAGTCTCCGGCGACCTCAGCCGGACGATCGACGGCGAGGCGGGCGGCTTCTGGACGGTGGCCGGCACGGACGGAGCGGAGGACGCGTTCGTGCTCGATCTCAGTACGGGTCCGGCCGGCGCCCTCGAGGGGATCGAGTTCATCGTGCGCGGACGGCGCCCGGCCCCGGGTGACTACTCTCTTTCCTTAATCGATCAGAACGGCGACCTGGAAGGGGTGGCGGGAGCGATCGTGGTGGTCAACGTCGGGGACGCCGGAAGCGGGTTCATCGGTACGTCGGCGGTCGGCACCCTGACGATAAGGGAATCGACCCGCGAGCGGGTCCGCGGCAGCTTCACGTTCAGCGCCCAGGGCACCTTGTTCTCGAGCTCGGCGCCTCCGACTCCCGGAGTGATCGCCATCCGGGGCGCGTTCGCCGCCTCCCCGATGGAGCCGACTCCTCTCCCGGGAGGTGGCGCGCCGCCTGCGGCGCCATAGCACCCGGCCACGAGCACCGAACCTGTGCGAGCACGACGCGCGAAGTACGGGCACAGCGCCGCCCCGGCCCCCGCGTTCGTCCGGCTTCTCGGCCTTTCCCTCATGCTTCCGGTGGTCGCCGGGTGTGCGGCAGAGTCGCACACCCCGGTCGCTCATTACGACGCGATTGCGCTCGGTGGATATCCTTTCTGCCTCGACCGGGCCTCCCTCGGATCGGTGAACGAGGCGGTTCTTGAAGGAGGGCAGGTCGCGGCGCAACGGGCGGCACGCGAGACGCCCGGCTGCGCGCTTACGGTCGAGGGCGAAGAGGTGGTCATCCTGGAGCAGCGCGAGCTGCCCGCATCGGAGGAGCGTCTCGCGCGGCTCGCGGCGCTGACCGAGGCGGGGCTCGGACGCCCGGTCCGTGTTCGATTCGCTCGCAGCGGGCGTGAGGCATGGGTAGGTGTGCTGGCACTGGTCGGAGGCCCGCAGAGCTCCGATTCTGATCCCCATGTTCTCGAGGCCGGGCCGACGGCCGCGGCGGACTCCTCGTTACTGAATCCCGCTTCGGGTTTCGAATCGGGTTCCGGCGCGGTGCCCGCCTGGATGCGGATCGAGGCAAACAGTCGTCGCGTCAGCCTGGAGATTACGGCCGGCGCGACGGAAGCCAACGGGCACTGGAACTACAACGGGTTCGCTCACGGGCGGGCTGAGCTCGTCGTGCCGCTCGGCTATGAGGTGCGGGTGAACTTCCGCAACCGGGATCCCCTCTCCGCCCACAGCTTCGGAATCGAGCGGTTGCGGTCGGAGTTCCCGGCCGTCTGGGAGGATCCGAGTTCCGTGTTCCGCGGCGCGATCAGCACCCATCCAACCTCGCTGGAGAAGGCGACGCCGACCGGCGGTTCGGAAGCGCTCGCATTCGTGGCGGGCGAGGTCGGCGAGTTCGCGATCGTGTGCTACGTCCCCGGGAGGGCCATCGCTGGCATGTGGCTCCGCTTCACGGTCGTCCCGAGCCAGCCGTGGAGACGGTGGGAGGTGCCGACGTTGGTAGTCGATCTCAGCTGACGAACAACAGGAAGGCCGCCACGATCGCCATGTCGGCGCCGAGGTGGGCGAGGTAGACGCCGGACCACTGCCGGCGGCGCCACGCGATCTCGCTCCATGCCCAGCCCGCGACCAGGATCGCCAGCCAGCGGAGCCACGCCGCTCGGGGTTCGTACAGAACGGCCAGCGTGAAAGCGTGATAGGCGGCGTACGCGAGGGCCGCGATGATGACGCCACTCCGGCGGCCGAAGCGGTCCACGCAGCGCGGCACGGCCTGACCCCTCCACCACCACTCTTCGAACAGCGGGATGAGGAGGAGAAAGGCGGCTCCGTAAAGGAGCTCGTGCTCGTCGCGCCATCCGAGCGTTCGTAGCTGCGCCAGATACCGCTCCGGATCCTGTACCAGCCGACGAATAGCGATATAGACGATGAAGAAGACGGGGCCGAACAACAGCCACAGCTTCCAGCCCACACGGTCGACGAGAAGACCCGCGCGTGCCCACGGCATCCCCCCGCGCGCCGATAGCGGTCGCGCACCGAGCAGTAACCACGGACCGAGTACGCATCCGCCGAGCAGGTAGGCCGCGAAGGCGACGTGCACGCTGTGCGCGCCGAGAAGCGCGCTCGCCACGATCACCGTCGGTGCGGCGAGCGCAAGGAGCAGGGCGGGAGTCGACGATCGAAGGCGGATCAAGTGGGATCGGCCGGCGCCGGATCTCGAATGCGCCACCGGGTCGACTGTCTCACTGTCATGTCGATGCCCCCGCGCCTATCATTCTCGGGTCCGCGTCCATTCGACTACTGCCGATCCTCCGGGAGGTGTGCCATGGCGAAGCAGGTCAGCTGTGCCGACGTCGGGAATGACTGTGACTTCACGGCCTGGGCCGAGACCGAAGAAGAGCTGATGGAGCTGGTCGCCGCGCATGCGAAGCACGTGCACGGCATGGACCAGGTGCCTCCGGAGCTGGCGGAACGGCTCCGCGCGGTGGTGCGGGAGGTCTGAGCCGAACACGGCTCGATGCATAACACCTTGCGCGATCCGAGAGCAAGATCGGGTCGCGGCGCCACCCGCTGGCTCGCGCTGCTGGTCGGGTTCGCGATCGGATGCGGCGACGGCGGCCGCACCGGTGTCGCGGTTGCGACCGACTCGGCTCCGGCGGTCAACGGCGCCGCGAGAGACTCGGTTGCGGCAGAACCGACGTCGCGCTGGCCGTTCCGCATCCGGCCCCACCGGCCGATCGAGGAGCTGCGGGCGGAGGCCCGAGCAGCGCGACCGCCCCTCGAGGAGGGCGATTTCCTGCCACCGGACCTGGTTGACCTCACCGGGCTCGAGGCGGGGTTCCGTTTCGACATCCGCTATGCGGGGGAGAACAACTTCCTCGCCACCCGCATGTACGAGACGCCCGGCGCCTTCCTGCAGCGTCCGGCGGCCGAAGCGCTGGTCCGGGCGCACCGATCGCTGGCGGCCTTCGGCTTCGGGCTGCTCATCCACGATGCGTACCGTCCGTGGTACGTCACCCGGATGTTCTGGGACGCGACCCCCGCGAATCTCCGCGATTTCGTGGCCGATCCCGCCACCGGATCACGGCACAATCGTGGCGCGGCCGTCGACGTGAGCCTGTTCCGACTGGACACCGGTGAGCCCGTTACCATGCCGAGCGACTACGACGAGTTCAGTGAGCGCGCCGCTCCGGACTATGCGGGAGGGTCGCGCGCGGCTCGCGAGGCGCGCGACCTGCTCCGCCGCGCCATGGAGGCGGAAGGGTTCATCGTGTTCGAGAACGAATGGTGGCATTTCGACTATACGGACTGGCGCCGCTACCCGCTCATGAACGCCAGCTTCTCCGAGCTGCGGGCGGGTGATGAGGAGCGGAGCCGGCGCGGATAACTTTTGCACAGCGGTGTGCACGGTTTTACCCTCGACCGATCCGTCGCCTCCGCTCCCACCTGCCCGAGATGCGGCCCGTCAACGGCCGCTCCCAGCCCCACGACTCCCCGCAGGCTCCGCCCCATAGGGGCCATCACATGCTGCCGACAGCTGCCCGGGTCCCGTTCCTGCAGTTCGCCCCGTTTAGCGGCCTGCACCCACGCGGCAGAGGCATGTGGCCGATCGGTGGGAGCAGTCGTCTGTATTCCAGTCGCGGCTGTTGCCACCAGTAGCAGCGAATTCAGCGCAAAGTAAGCAACGGGGCGAAGGATTCATGAAACACGGAGCGGGGCAGCAGGGCGGTATCGCCGGCGGCGGTCAGCTCGGGGCGCAGGGCAGCGAGGCGCTTCACATCTGGCGTCCCCGTCCACTCGTGCGCGCCATCGAGTGGCGCCCCAGGGAACAGCCCCTCACCGCGGGATCAGCCGGCTACGAGGTGTTCGTGATGCAGGACACCTTTTCGGAGCTGATCTCGCGCGCCCGCGGGCGCGACGTGCAGTCGTCGTTCGGCTTTCTGGTCGGCGATCTGTGCGAGTGTCCCGAGTCCGGGATCAAGTACGTGCTGGTCACTTCAACCATCGAGGCGCGTTTCCGCTTTGCGGAGACCGCCACGCCGCAAATCCCGCCCGAGGCCTACGTCGCCATGCAGCTCAAACTCGATCGACGAGTGGGAACTCTGGTCGGGTGGTTCCACTCGCATGCCGACGTCGACGAGGTGCGACTGAGCGAAAACGATATCGCCACCCACCACAAGTACTTCAATGAGCCGTGGCAGTCCGCACTCGTCCTGGTGCCGCGAGCCGAGCGACCGCTGGGTGGCTTCTTCCGCAGCTCCGCTGAGGGCCTGAATGGCGATCTGCTCCGGCCGTTTTACGAAGTGCTGAGCGCGCGCTCCTTCGTCGCCCGCGGCGTTCGCTACACGTGCGTCAATTGGGCCAATTACGCGAGCGAAGGAGAGGCGGAACTCGTGCCACTCGGGAACGAGGGCGACAGGGTTACCACGCATGCCCCCGCCCGTCCGGCATCGACCGTCGTCAAGCCGGCGAAGCCAGCGCCGGCCCCTCGTCCGGCGCCCGAGGCGTCGTCGGAGAGGCTGGCCGGGGCGGCATCGGACGAGGCGGTCGCAGCCGAAGAGAAAGCGAGCGAAGAGAGGCCCGGAACTCCCGACGCCGATCACCGCGGCTCGACCAGCTGGCTGAAGCAGGCGACGACGCCGACTCCGAGACGGAAGCCGGCTCCTTCGCCTGCGCGTCCCGACAGCGCCGCGCCGCGGCCAGAAGCGCCGCGCCCCACGTCGTTGACAGCCGACTTCGTCGACCTGCGAACGGATCGCTCGAAAACCGACACCCCGACGGTCGATCGGCGGCGCCCGGGCAGCGAGGCCGAACCGGGCGAGCGGCGGGTGTCCTCGGCGCCGGAGCAAGAGCTCCCGAAGGGGTCGCCGCCACCGAGCGGCGGTCGGCCGCCCTGGTCGGCGGGCGCGTCGGAGTCGGTGGAAGCCGACCTGCTCCTAACCGAAGCCGACCTGCTCCTAACCTCGGAGCCTGGGCCGAGCATCAACAGACTGGCTGATCGTCAGGGCGACGGTGTCGATCGACGTCTGGCCGGGTTGCACGCGGCATACCCCGCGCGTGCGCCGGCGGACCCCGAGCCGACCGTGCAACCCCAGCGGCCCAGTGCGCCCCCGGCGCAGCGGGTGGAGCGGAAATCGGAGGCTGCGTCCGAGACCGACACGGCGCGAGCATCAAAGCCAGCGGTCCGGCGCCGCAAGCGCCGAGAAGCCCGCACCTCCGGCAGCTCGAAGCCACGGTGGCGTGACCGGCGGGTGGTTGGAATGGCCGCGGTCGCCGTCGTGGTGGTCACGGCCGGGGTCGTGGCCGCGCTCAAGGTCCCCGATCTGCTGACGGAGCGGGCCGAGCCGCCAGACGTCCCCACGCTCGTGGGCGGTGGCAGCGCGGGGGCTGGAGATGACGCCGCTCGCGAGTCCGGCTCGGCGCTCGGAACCGTCGGGGCCGGGACCGTCGTCGGCGCCCCGAGTGACGGCGATGGGGCGGCACGGGCGTCCAGCGTCACGACCCCGGAGGCGGGTCACAACCTCGGCACTGCCTCCGCGGCGAGGGACAGCCTGGCGGCGCGGGCCGGCACGGAGGTGCCCGGAGCTCAAGGCCCGAATTCCGGGGGAACCGCAGAGGGAGTGCCGCCCTCGGTCGCCGCCGAGGTCGCGCGACTGGCGCGCCCGCTGCCGGATCAAGCGTACGGTGCGCCGGTGCTGGCGCTCGACGGCACGGTCGTCGAACTGAACGACGAACGCGCTCGGCAAGCCGCGGCTGAGAGGCAGGCGCAGCAGGCGGCGGTCGAAGATAGAGCTTCGCGCGCTCGGGTCCAGCGGCTGCGCACTCCGGTAGTCGCCGCGCCAGCTGCGGCCGGCCCCGGAGCGGACCTGAAGGACGTGTCGATCGTGCGTCCGGAGCTGCTGCTCAAGCTGGACCAGCTGAGCGACAGCCTCTCGAACGCCCTCAATCGGTACTTCGTCGAAGTGCTGGCGCTCCAGAACAAAGAGGCGAGCTGCGACGAGGTCGAGCAGGCGTACCGGGTTGTGGCCGACGCGTGGAATGCCTATAACCAGGCCCTCGGCTCGCCGCGTATCGTCCGGTTCGAGGGAGCGCGAGCGGCCCGCGACGTGCGGCTCTCGGAGCGGGTGGTGGAGGTCGAGCGGAACTTCGAAACGGTTGACTGCGACTAAACTCGCCCTGCCGCCAGCGCGACGGCACGCTTACCTGGAAGGCCGGCATGTCCGGCCTTCTTCACATCCGGCTGTTCCCATCGCCTCGAGTCGAACAGCCGTCGGCCCCTGTCCGGTTGCCCGGCCGCCGCTGTAGTTTGGCCCGCGCGCTGCGGAGAGCGCAGCGTCTCAAGCGACCTGCTAGTTCCACGGTCACCGGATGCCACGCGCACTGAACGCTCTCGGGCGCCGGCGCGTTGTCGCCGCCCCCCAGCGAGTGATGATGGTAGTCGCGATCACGACCGCCGTTGCGCCTCGACCCGTCGATGCGGCCCGAATTCAGGACCGACCGCGGGCCCGCGACATCGGGGTCACGATCGGGGTGCTCGAGCCCGGGCCACTGAACGCGATCACCGACGTGTCGGGAGTGCTCGTGGGCCACTACACGTTGTGGGAGGGTGACTCGATTCGAACCGGGGTCACCGCCATCCTCCCACACGGGGGGAACCTCGTCCAGGAGAAGGTGCGTGCCGCGATCGCGGTCGGCAACGGATACGGCAAGCTGGTCGGCTCGACACAGGTCAACGAGCTGGGCGAGATCGAGACACCGATCCTGCTCACCGGCACCCTGAGTACCTTCCGGGTCGCCGATGCGTTGATCGACACTCTGCTCATGGAGCCGGAGAACCGGGAGGTCCGTTCTTTGAATCCGGTCGTCGGCGAAACGAACGACGGTTACCTGAGCGATATTCGAGCCCGACCGATCCAGCCGGAACACGTGCGGGCGGCGCTGCGTTCGGCCCGCGCCGGACCGGTGGAGGAGGGAAGTGTCGGCGCGGGGACAGGAACCACGGCGCTCGGCTTCAAGGGTGGGATCGGCACTTCCTCCCGCCTTCTGACCACCGCCGAGGGTACGTACACGCTCGGCGTCCTCGTGCAGACAAACTACGGAGGTCTTCTCCGGGTGGACGGCGTGCCGGTGGGGGAGATCATGCGCGAGAGTGCGGCGGCCGAGCGCTCCGACGGGTCGGTGATCATCGTGATCGCCACCGACGCACCGCTCGCGCACCGGGAGCTCGAGCGGCTGGCGGCGCGGGCGTTTCTGGGCATCGCGCGGACCGGGTCGGTCATGTCACACGGGTCGGGCGACTATGCCATCGCCTTCTCGACCTCGGACGATGCGGTCACCCTGCGGGAAGGGCGCGTCCTTTCCGAACTCTTCCGCGCCGTGGTGGAAGCGACCGAGGAGGCGGTGCTGAATTCCCTCCTGCGGGCGACGACGGTTCGCGGGTACCGTGGACGGAGCGTCGAAGCGCTGCCCGTGGATCGCGTGCTGGAGATACTTCGCGCGTACGAGCCCCTCGCTCCGGCGGGCGGGACCCGGGCCGGATCCCCGGCAGCGGCTCCGGCGACAGACGACCGGCCGTGAGAGCGACTCGGTGAGGGTCATCATCGTCGGAGCCGGTGCGGTCGGCTTCACGCTGGCTCAGAAGCTCTCCGAGCAGGGCCAAGACGTGGTTCTCATCGAGTCGGATGGGGAGCGCGCCAGCTACGTGAGCGATCAGCTCGACGTGTTGGTCGTCGCAGGCAACGGTGCCTCCGCTCCGGTGCTCAAGCAGGCCGAGATCTCCAGGGCGGACGTGCTGCTCGCGGTAACGAGCCGGGACGAGGTCAACCTGGTGAGCAGCCTGGCGGCCTCACGCCAGGACGTTCCGTTCATCGTGGCCCGCATCAGCAGTCCCGAATACTACGAGCGGAGCGAAGTGCTGTCCCGGGAAGAGCTCGGGATCGACCTGATGGTCAATCCGGAGCGGGAAAGCGCGTGGGAGATGTTTCAGCTGCTGAGCAGCGTGGCGGCGACCGATCTGGTCAAGTTCGCCGACGGACGGGTGCTGCTTATCGGCCTCCGTGTGAAGGAGAGCGCCCGGGTGGCCGGCAAGACGCTGCAGGAGCTGGATCGGGAGCTCAAAGGCCGGCGCTATACGAGCGTCGCTATCGTCCGGGACGGCGAGACGGAGATTCCGACTGGAGCCAGCCGCATCGAGGCCGGCGACCACATCTTCGTCCTCACCACGGCGGCCGATTTGCCAGCCATTCCTCGGCTGGCCGGCTACGAGCGGTTCGAGCTGCGCCGCGTGATGATCGCCGGCGGCAGCGAAGAGGCGCTGTTTCTGGCTCAGCACCTGGAAGCGCACGATGTCGAGAGCACGATTCTCGATGTCGACCGCCGTCGTTGCGTCGAGCTGGCGGAGTCGCTCCCAAAAACGCTCGTTCTGCATGGAGATGCCACCGACATCGAGCTGCTCGAGGTGGAGGGGGTCGGTGGCGTCGACGGGTTCGTGGCCAGTACCGGCCACGATGAGACGAACATGCTCTCCGGCCTGCTCGCCAAGACGAGTGGGGCGCGCAAGGTCGTCAGTCTTGTCAACCGCCTCGACTACATACCGCTGGTGACGAAAGTCGGGATCGACGCGGCGGTGTCGCCCCGCATGTCGACAGTGAACGCGATCCTGAGCTACGTAAAAGGACGCGACGTCCTGCGCATCGCGACTCTCAAGGGTACGGGCGCCGAGGCGATGGAGCTCAACGTGGGGGCCCACGCCCGGATCATCGGCAGGCCGCTCCGGGATCTCGCTCTTCCCGACGGGTGCGTGGTCGGGGCCATCCTGCGTGACGGCACGGTGATCATCCCGCGCGGCGGCGATGCCGTCGAAGCGGGCGACCGCGTCATCATCGTCGCCCTACCGAAGGCGATCCCCGAAGTGGAGCGCCTGTTGAGGTGAGGCTTCGCCACCTCCTCCATCTCGCCGGGATCATCCTCATCGCGCTGAGCGTCGCCCTGGCGGTGACGACTCTGGTGGCCGTGCTGTACAGGGGGCCCGATTGGCCGGCCTTCGTCGTCACCACGGTCGTTTCGGCCGTGCTCGGCCTGGTTGCCTATCGCACCACCCGGCTCGAGGGAGACATCACGACACGCGAGGGTTACGCGATCGTGTCGCTGGCGTGGTTGGCGGTCGGCACGGTCGGAGCGCTGCCGTATTGGCTCGCCGCCGTCGTGGACTCGCCGGTGAAAGCGCTGTTCGAGTCGTTCTCGGGCTTTACCACGACCGGGGCGACAGTGTTCTCGAACATCGAGGCATTGCCGCACGGCATCCTGTTCTGGCGCTCGTTCACGCAGTGGCTGGGCGGGATGGGGATCATCGTCCTCGGCATCGCGATCCTGCCGTTCCTCGGCATCGGGGGGATGCAGCTGTTTCGCGCCGAGGTACCGGGACCGGTGCCGGAGCGGCTCCAGCCCCGTATCACCCAGACGGCGAAGCTGTTGTGGTATGTCTATGCGGGCCTCACCCTCGGTCAGATCGCGCTCTACCTGATCGGCGGCATGCCGGCGTTCGACGCCGTCGCGCACTCCCTGAGCACCCTGTCGACGGGCGGTTTCTCGCCACGAAACGCTTCTATCGGCGCCTTCGAGTCGCCCTTCATCCAGTACGTGACGGTCGCGTTCATGTACCTGGCGGGGGTGAACTTCGCTCTCCACTACAAGGCGCTGGCCGGCGACCTGCGGGCTTACAGCCGCGACCCGCGGTGGCGCTTCTACCTGAAGATCCTGGTCGTCGCCACCCTGGCTATCCTGCTGTTCGTCCTCTTGCAGGGATCGTATGCGAATCTCGGCTTCGAGCGCGCCTTTCGGGACTCTCTGTTCCAGACCGTGTCGATCGGGACCACGACGGGTTTCGTCACCCGCGACTACGAGCTCTGGGGGCTCGCCCCGCAGCTCGTGCTGGTCGCGCTCATGTTCGTCGGCGGCATGGCCGGCTCAACCGCCGGAGGGATCAAGGCCATGCGGGTCCACGTGCTTCTCAGTCAGGGGTTTCTCGAGTTGAAGAAGGCGCTGCACCCGCGCGCCGTCCTCGTCGCCCGGATCGGGCGGACACACGGCTCGGTGGTGCGAGACGAGATCGTGCTCAACGTGTTCGGGTTCGCCATGATGTATATAGGTCTCTTCTGCGCTGGCGTTCTCGCACTGGCTTTTTTCGGCCACGACCTGGCGACATCGATCGGGGCCAGCGCGGCCAGCATCGGCAACATCGGTCCGGGAATCGGTGCTGTGGGGGCGGTCGATCACTACGGCTCGATGGGAGCCGCGTCACACCTGGTACTGATCTTCCTCATGGTCGTCGGACGGCTAGAGATCTTCACCGTGATGCTCCTGTTCCATCCGGACCTGTGGCGGGCGCGTTGAGCGGCGGACATCTTCCTGCCCCATGAGCGCGCGCGCCTTCGTGCCGGCGGAGTTTCAGCCCCCGTTTCCCGAGGACCGGTTCATCGTCGCCGAGCCTCCGGGGGAGGAAGCGGTGCCGCTGGATGTTCTGTTCGTGGGTGCCGGGCCGGCGGGGCTGGCAGGCGCGATCGCGCTGGCCCGGTTGGCCCGCGACGATGCGGCGGCGGGCGGCTCGGTCGGCGAGCTGGAGATCGGCGTGCTCGAGAAGTCGGAGAGCCTCGGCGAGCACACACTGTCGGGCGCAGTCGTGACCCCGGGTCCGTTTCTCGAACTGTTCCCGGATGTGTCGCCGGACGATCTGCCGTTTCGGGGGCCGGTGACTCGCGAACGTGTCTACGTGCTGACCGAAGGACGCCACCTGCGGATCCCGACACCGCCGTCGATGAGGAATCACGGCAATCACGTGGCGTCGATCTGCGAGATCGTGCGCTGGATGGGCGAGCAGGCCGAGACGCTCGGCGTCCACCTGTTCACGGGGTTCCCGGCCGAGTCTCTGCTGGTCGACAACGACCGGGTGCTCGGAGTTCGAACCACGCCGGCCGGGCTCGACCGAGACGGCCGGCCGGGAAGCGGTCACATGCCGGCCACCGACCTGGCCGCACGGGTGACCGTGCTGTGCGACGGCACGCGCGGGTCTCTTTCGCAGGCGTACATGCGCAGACAGGGAATCGGATCGGTCAACCCGCAGATCTTCGCGCTCGGGGTGAAGGAGCTGTGGCAGACCCGGCGCCCGCTCGACGCGGTCGTCCACACTCTCGGTTGGCCGCTTCCGAGCAACGCCTTCGGCGGCAGTTTTCTTTATCCGATGGCGGATGACCTGATCGCGATTGGCCTCGTCGTCGGGCTCGACTATCCGGACAGCGGACTCGATGTGCACGAGCTGCTTCAACGCTTCAAGCTCCATCCGCTGATCCGGCCCCATTTGGAGGGCGGTGAGATGGTGGAGTGGGGGGCCAAGACAATCCCAGAAGGGGGCTACCACTCGCTTCCGAACCGGCTGCATGGCGACGGCGTCCTCATCGCCGGAGACGCGGCCGGGATGGTGAACGTGGCGGCGCTGAAGGGCATCCACTACGCCGTGCAGGCGGGCACCCTGGCGGCGCGCACGATCTTCTCGGCGCTCGAACAGGATGACGTGTCGGCGGTACAGCTCGGCGCCTACGACACCCTGGTGCGCGCGAGCGCCATCCGGGAGGACCTGTATCGAACCCGGAACATGCGGCTGGCGTTCAAGGATGGCTTTTTTGTCGGCGGCGCCAAGGCTTCCCTGATGGAGGCGACGAGGGGCGGGTTGCCGGGGGGCACGATCCGGGTGCGGACCGATGCGGCCGAGAGCCGGGTCGTGGATGGCGAGACGGAGCTCACCCCGGATGGGACGCTGACCTTCAGCAAGGTCGATGCCGTGTTCCGATCCGGAAACACGACCCGGGACGACATTCCGTCCCACCTCGTGGTGGCCGACTCTGTGCCTCCCGAGGTGGCCCGCTTTTATGCCCACATGTGTCCCGCTGGCGTGTACGAGTGGAGAGACGACCGGTTGATCGTCGCCGCTCCGAACTGCGTCGACTGTAAGGCCACGGACGTCCTCGGACCCCGATGGACGCCGCGTGAGGGGGGCAGCGGGCCGAGCTACAAGCGCATGTAGGCGGTTGGCGCCGCCGCCGGACCATCTCTATTTTTCATTCTGATGGACACTTAGGCGTTCCGTTCGGATATTCGTGCGCTGGCCCGCTCCCGTTTCCGCGGTGCCGTGGCGGGTCGAGCCGCAACCACGGCCGGGCCCATGGAGCTGATACACGCACTCGAACGCGTCCAGTCCGAGCGAGGATTTCTGAGCGAGGAGTCGCTGCGCGAGCTGGCAACCGAAACGCGCGTACCTCTGTATCGACTTCAGGCACTGGTCTCCTTTTACCCGCATTTTCGCACCACTCCTCGTGCCCCGTGGTCCGTCGACGTGTGCCGCGACATGAGCTGTTTTCTCAACGGCGCCGACACGGTCGCGGCGGCGGTGGAGGAGAGGTTCGCGACGGACGCGTCCGTGTCCGTGCGCCCTGCTTCCTGCCTGGGCTGTTGCGAGCTGGCACCCGCGCTGCGCGTGAACGGGCGCCCGCAACGCTTCGAGGGCGCTTCCGAGCTGGCCGCCCGGATCGCGGCCGGCGCCGTCGACACCGGTGCCGAAGCTCCCGGCCGCCGCCGGAACGAAGACCGCAGGTGGCGTTCCGATCCGTACGCCGATGTGACGGACCGCTACTCGGCTCTGCGGGCGGCGGTGCAGGCGCCGGACCCGGAGGCGTCACGGGACGCCATGGTGGCGACGCTCGACGAGAGTGGGCTGCGCGGCATGGGAGGCGCGGGTTTTCCTACCGGGCTCAAGTGGAAGCTGGTGCGACAGGAGAAGGCGACGCCCAAGTACGTGGTGTGCAACGCGGACGAAAGCGAGCCCGGCACCTTCAAGGATCGGGTGATCATGGAGGAGCTGCCCCACCTGGTGATCGAGGGGATGGCGCTGGGTGGATTCGCGATCGGGGCCACGGAAGGAATCATCTACCTGCGGCACGAGTATGCGCAGGCGCGCGACGCCCTCGAGCGGGAGATCGAGACGGCCCGGAAGATGGGTGCTCTGGGCCCGGCCGTGTTCGACACCGCCACCGGGTTCGACATCCAGATTTTCGTCTCACCGGGCGGTTACATTCTCGGCGAAGAAACCGCTCTGCTCGAGGCGCTCGAGGACAAGCGAGGGGAGCCGCGGAACAAGCCGCCGTTTCCGGGGCAGCGGGGACTATGGGGCAGACCGACGTTGATGAACAACGTTGAGACGCTCGCTTTCATTCCCGGTATCTGTCTCCGCGGTGCCGAGCACTGGAAGAGCCTGGGAACGAACGGCAGCTCGGGTCTCAAGTTCGTGGCCGTATCCGGTCACGTGCGGCGGCCGGGCGTGTACGAGATCTCGTGCGGCATCCCGGTGCGGGAGCTCATCGAAGCCGCGGGAGGCGTCAGCGGCGATGCCGGGCTGAAGGGATTCGCCCCCGGCGGCGCATCGTCGAACTTCCTGCCGGCGTCCGCCGTGGAAACGCCGTTCGACTTCGATCCCCTGGATCGTGCCGGCAGCATGATGGGGTCGGGGGCACTGGTGGTCGTGGCCGAAGGAACACCGATGTTGCCGCTGGCCACCAACGTGGTGCGTTTCTTTCGGAACGAGTCGTGCGGAAAGTGCGTGCCGTGCCGCGATGGTACGGAAAAGGCGGTAGGCATACTCGAGCGCGCGCTGGACGAAGGAACGGGGATCGATTGGGAGACGATCGAGAAGCTCCAGCTGCTGTTGAACGAGACATCGATCTGCGGGCTCGGGTACGTGGCCCTCAACCCGCTCCTGTCGGCGGCGCGACACTGGCCGGATGAGATTCCGCGCCTGAACGGCGCAGGGCAGGACGGTTGATGTCATGAGCGGCGGAGGCATGGGCCGGGAGCGGGTCAGCCTGACGATCGATGATCGTCCGGTCGACGTCGAGCAGGGAACGACGATCTGGGAGGCCGCGCAAGCGGTCGGGATCGACATTCCCGTGTTGTGCCACGATCCACGCCTGCCGCCGGTCGGTGTGTGTCGACTGTGTCTGGTCGATGTCGGAGAAAAAAAGCTGACCGCGTCGTGCGTGCGCGAGGTGGAGCCGGACATGAAGGTGCGCACGGAGACTCCGCGACTCCAGGCATGCCGGACCGGTCTGCTGGAGCTCCTGTTGTCCGACTACCCGGTCGACGCGGTGGGCCGACTGAAAACAGGGCGCGACCTGCTTCTCGATCAGGCGGGCGCGTACGGTATCGAATGGCCGCCGGGGCAGCCGGATGACGTCGAGGCGCGGCGGCCAGGAGCGGGGAATACCGCCGGTCGGACACGAGCCACCGGCGGCCTCGAGCCCGGTAACGGCCGACCGCTCGACGTTTCCTCGCCCGTGATCCACGTGGACCATCAGGCATGTATCCTGTGCGATCGCTGCATCCGCGCCTGCGATGACGTCCAGGTCAACGAAGTGATCGGTCGAACCGGGAAGGGGTATCGGACGCGGATCGGATTCGACCTCGACGACCCGATGGGCGGGAGCAGCTGCGTATCGTGTGGTGAGTGCGAGAAGGTGTGTCCGACGGGAGCCCTGTGGCTCGCCCCATCGTCCGAGCTCGGCGCGGGGGCGGCAACTGACGGATGGGAGCTTGTATGACGGCGGCGACACTGCTGGAGGAGCTGAGGACACGCGGGGTGGAGCTGCGTCCCCACAACGGGCGCATCGCGCTCCGCGATCCGGCGGGGGCGCTCACCGCCGACCTGCGGCAGGCGATCGAGGAGCGGAGGACGGAGCTGTTGGCGCTGCTCGATGGCGGTGCGGGCATGAAGCCGCTCACCCGGGTCGACTCGGTCTGCCCCTACTGCGGGGTGGGGTGCGCGATCAGTTATTTCCGCGACGACCGCCGGGGCCGGATCGTGTACGCGGATGGGCGCGACAGCCCGGTGAACGAGCAGCGCCTGTGCGTTAAAGGGCGGTTCGGGTTCGACTACGCGATGCACCCGCAGCGACTCACCGTCCCCCTGATCCGGGTCGAGGCCGCCTACCCGAAGGGCCCGCTGTCGGCGGCCGTGAAGGGAGAAGATGAAAAGCGTCGCCCGGGTGGGCTGGTCGATTACGACGAAGTGCTGCCGCATTTTCGCCAGGCCTCGTGGGACGAGGCCCTCGACCTCGCCGCGCGCCGGCTGCGCGCGATAAGAGACGAGCATGGTCCGGCGGCGCTAGCCGGATTCGGGAGCGCCAAATGCAGCAACGAAGAGGCGTATCTGTTCCAGAAGCTCATCCGGGCCGGGTTCGGGACCAACAACGTGGACCACTGCACCCGCCTCTGTCACGCCTCCTCTGTGGCCGCGCTGCTCGAGACGATTGGCTCGGGGGCGGTGACCAACGTGTTCGCAGACGTGAAGAACTCCGACGTGGCTCTGGTTACCGGCTCCAACGCTACCGCAAACCACCCCGTGGCCGCCACCTTCATCAAGCAGGCACAGAAGTCTGGACGCACGAAGTTGATCGTCGTCGAGCCCCGCCGGATCGAGATGGCCGACAACGCCGATATCTTCCTCCAGATCCGCCCGGGCACCGACGTCGCGCTGTACAACGCCTGGATGCACGTGTTGATCGAGGAGGATCTGGTCGACGAGAGGTTCGTTCGTGATCGTACCGAGGGATTCGAGGAGCTCAAGAAGGTGGTTGCGGCCTATGCTCCGGAAACGGCTGCCGCCATCTGCGGCATCGACGCGGAGGCGATCCGGGAGGCGGCACGCACCTTCGGACGGGCAAAGGCGGCGCTCATCTTCTGGGGCATGGGCATCTCGCAGCACACGCACGGCACCGACAATGCTCGCTGTCTCATCTCGCTCGCGCTGCTGACGGGAAACGTGGGGCGGGAGGGGACCGGGCTGCATCCCCTGCGGGGCCAGAACAACGTGCAGGGCGCCTCCGATGCCGGATTGATCCCGATGGTCTACCCCGACTATCAGAACGTGGCCGATCCGGAAGTACGGGCGAAGTTCGAGGCGGCGTGGGGAGTGGAGCTGGATCCGGTTCCGGGCCTGACCGTGGTCGAGATCATGGTCGGCGCGCTCAACGGCTCCATCCGCGGCATGTACATGATGGGAGAGAACCCGTTTCTGTCCGATCCCAACGTCAACAAGGTCCGCAAGGCGCTCGCCAACCTCGAGTTCCTGGTCGTGCAGGACATCTTCCTCACCGAGACGGCCGAGTTCGCCGATGTGATCTTACCGGCCACCAGCTTCTTCGAGAAGCCGGGGACCTACACGAACACCGATCGGCGGGTGCAGGTCGCGCGGCCCGTGCTCGAGCCGCCGGGCGAGGCGCGGGCCGATTGGTGGATCACCTGCGAGTTGGCGACCCGATTCGGCTATCCGATGGACTACCGGTCACCCGAGCAAGTGTTCGACGAGTTCACGGCGCTGGCGCCGTCGTATGGCGGCCTCACGTACGACACCCTCGGCCTCACCGGCAAGCTGTGGCCCTGTCCGGACATCGACACGGATGGAGTGCAGATCCTGTTCGGGGATCGCTTTCCGACCGAAAGCGGGCGGGGGCGGTTCGTGCCGGCCGCGTTCGCGCCGGCCGACGAGCTGCCGGACGATATCTACCCCTTCGTGCTCAATACGGGTCGTCTGCTCGAGCACTGGCACACGGGCACCATGACCCGTCGGGCCCGCGCCCTGGACGCCATTCAGCCCGAGCCGATGGTGGATGTGAATCCGGCCGATCTGGCGCGGCTCGGAATCGCCGATGGTGCGATGGTACGAGTCGCGTCACGACGGGGTGAGATCCGGTTGCGGGCGAAGAGCTCGAGCCGGATTCAGTCCGGCTCGGTGTTCATCCCGTTCCACTTCCGCGAAGCGGCGGCCAACCTGCTCACCACCGATGCGCTCGATCCATACGGCAAGATCCCCGAGTTCAAGTTCTGCGCCGTGAACATCGCTCCTGCCTCCGACTGAGCGCGCACAACCGGGCGTCTTACTGGAGCGCGCGACAAACGGCCGCGCCCACACTCTGCGTGCGGCCCCTCAGTCGTCGGCCTCGCCCCTCAGTCGTCGGCCTGGCTCCGCAGCTCGGCCACCAACGCATCCGCCCCGTACACCGAGCCGAGGAGCTCGATGATGCCGGCGGAGTGAACGCTGACCGTGCGTCCGGCAGTGGTCGAAAAGAGGAACTCGTTGGGCAACTGTTCGATGTTCCCATCGAAGGCGATGCCGACGATCTCGGCATCGCGGTTGATCATGGGGCTGCCGCTGTTGCCGCCCGTGATGTCGTTCGTCGACACGAAGTTGAACGGCGTCTCCATGCGGACGTGCGCCTGGCGGTCCACGAACGATCCGGGCAGCGTCCAGGGCATCTGGTTGGAGAACTCCGCGGCCCGCGCGTACATGCCGGCGATGGTGGTCACGGGCGGAGCGAAGGTGCCGTTGTAGGGGTAGCGCTTGACCACTCCGTCCGAGATGCGGAGGGTGAAGGTGGCGTCGGGCGGCAGGTCGGTCCCGAACACGGCGAACAGAGCGTTCGCCAGCTGTTCCTCCTGGACGGTCTCCGTGGCTCCCAGCTCCCCCCAGCGTGCGGCGACCTTCTGGTACTGCGGCTCGAGCACGCGGGCCAGAGCCACCAGCGGGTCGTCGGATGCCGCCACTGCCGCGCTTCCGCCGTCCAGCATCTGGGCCCGGAAAGTCGCGTCTCCGATCGCTGACTCGCTCACCAGACGGCGCGCCGCCTCTTCCGGGGTCTCACCCGCACGCAGGGCGGTCGTCAACAGAATGTCGCCCGGGGGCAGCCACTTGGTGGCCAGCTCCAGTCGGGCCGCCAGCAGCGCGGTGCCGAGCTCGACGTCGACATCGGAGGGCCCCCGCAGTCGCGCTTCGAGTTGCGCCAGCGCCTCGCCCTGAAAGGCCGGGTCCCGCTCCGCAGCCGGCCGCTGCAACTGATCGACGTAACGTACAAGCGTTCCCGCGAGCTGTAGCTGGGGAGCTGGAATGTACATGCTCGGATTGTACAGGTTGAGCTTCGCATACAGGCCCGCCTTCTCGGCCGCCACCGCCGCCAGCCGCGCCCATACCTCCCCGTATACCGACTCCAGGTTCGGGTCCGCGCCGACCGCCTGCTGAAATCCGCTCTCCCACTTGATCTTGCGACCCATGAGCAGCGTGTCGCGCAGGCCTCCCAGCTGGCCGGTGTACGCTTTGAGACTGTTCTCGACGCCGAAGATCTGTCCGCGCACGGCGCGCTCTTCCTCCGGACCGCGGGCCGCGTACGCGTGCAGCACCTCGGCGCGTCCGGCGAGCATGTCGACGATGAACGGGTGGCGTGCCCGGGCTTCGTACATCAGCTGCGCCACGGTCGCCTGGCGGTCCGTGCCGCCAGGGTTCCCCGTGATGAAGGTAAGATCGCCCTCTCGCGCCCCGCCGGCGCTCCAGGCGAAATGATGGGGAGTCGTGGCCGGGGTCGTGCTGTCCGCCTCGTACGCGCGCACGAACGACACATCGAGCGCGTAGCGTGGGTAGGTGAAGTTGTCCGGGTCGCCGCCGAAGAAGCCGGCTTGGAGCTCCGGCGCAAACACCAGCTTGACCGGCTCATAGCGCCGGTAAGTGTAGAGCTGATACTGCCCGCCGTGAAACAGGGACACTACCTGGCACACGTCGCTCGTGGTCGCCTCGCACCCGGCCTCGATCTCATCGATCATTGCTTGCTGCGCCGCCGCCACCTCGGCGCCGGTGGCGCCGGCCCGCCCCGCTCCCTGCACGCGGGCCGTCACGTCCTCGATCGCGATCAGCTGGTCGAGAAACACGCCCGGGCATAGGAGTTCATCGCCCTCCGCCTCGGCCTTGAACCCGTCCCTGACATAGTCGCGCTCCGCGCTCGATATCGCGTCCACGCAGGAACGTGCACAGTGGTGGTTCGTCATCGCGAGGCCGTGGCCGGACACGAACGACGCCGAGCAGAAGGTCGCGTAGCGGACCGAAGCGAGTCGGACATGCTCGAGCCAGTTCGGGGTGGCGACGAACCCATACGCCCGCTGCCAATAGTCGAGCGGCGGATTCTCGAACGTCCACATCGTCCCGAGCTCCAGACCGGTGAGCTCCACGTGGTCGGCGGTGCGCAGCGCGGCTGCCGGCGGCGCCAGGTCCGGGCTGGCCGGCGCGGGCGGGGGCGTCGTCGGTGTGATCGCGGGGGTCGGCGGTGCGCCGGGAGGGGGGGCGGCGGGGGCGTTGGCCGGCTCCGAGCTGCCAGCCGATGCGCAGGCGGACAGCCCCAGGAGGAGAGCCGGGAGAAGACGGCGAGCAGTGCGCGTTTTCATGGATCGTGCTCCACAAAGGGCCCGAACGTTGGCCGGCGGTGCCGGACACGAGCAAACCAGCCGAATACGAGCAAACCAGGAACCGAGCGAATGATTCTATCCATCTCGAGGCAGGTACTCAGTCGCCAAGCTAGCGCGCTCGGGACCGTGGGGCGAGGTAGCCGGTGGTGTCAGGAGGATTCGTCCCGCTCTTGGCAGGAAACGGCGTGGAACGCCGATGCCTCACGGTCGAGAAAGCGGATGGTGGTTGTCGCCGGTAAACTCCGCCGCCCGGTGGCCGCATCGGTGACTACAGCGGTGATCCGGTATGGGCCAGGCCGCAGCTGTTCGAACACCAGCCGCAACGTCTTGCGGACGGGCTCCGCACCGCTCGGCGCCTGTTCCTCGTACCGGATCGTGTGGGCCCGGGGAGGTCCACGGAGGAGTCGGTCGAGCGCCCCACCCGCCCGGGTCGGGGCAAGGGTGAGGTCGGTAACGAACGCCGCACCGGGCTGGAGCCCGTACACCTCGAAGTAGATCAGCGGCGGGACTCCCGGCACCGCCAGGTGCGTCGGGTTGAGCAGCAGCGCGCCGGCCGGTCCCGCGCGCCGCACGTCGGCGCTGTCGCTGGCCAGGGCCAGGGCGGTGATCACCGGTCCCGGCGTGTCGAATCCGGGCATGATCAGCGTGCCCTCCGCCACGCTGTGCGCCTTTCCCCGCTGGCGGTAGAGGTCCGCGACCTCGAGCCGAAACGCGTAGCGGCCGGGTCGGGAACGGAGTTGGAGATAGAGCGGCACCCCGTGGGCGGCCTCCAGGCGGCCCGTGCACACGAGTCGCGCGGCGGAGACGGCGCGCGCCGCGGGCCCCCCGTCCTGCTCGAGCTCGACCCGCGCCCGGAGGCCGTATTCCCAACCGCGGGAAGTGACCGCCGGGCTCACTCGCGAGCCGTCGACGCTGAGCGCCAGAACCACCTCCGTCTCGGTTCCCGGACCGCGGAAGGCCAGCATCTCGTAGTCGAAAAAGAGCGGTCCGGACCGATGCGAGACGAGGCTTCCGGCCAACACCACCTCGCGGCCGTCGGCTTGGGCTGCCGCCGACCCCGGGCTCCCGACTGTCGACAGGACCGCGATCAGTGCGGCGCTGCCGCTGGCGCGATGCCGACTTTGTCTCATCGTTGCTGCTCACCAGGTCTCTGCACGCGGCCCGCGCTCGGCGAACCGGAGCTCACGCACGTGCCGGTGGCCGGCGTGCGAGCCTGGTCCGATATTAGCCCCGCATGGCTCTCCGGCCACCCGAACGCCGCGCGAAACCGAGAGAACATGATGTCGACCGCTTACACGGCGGATCACAAGGGCAGGCTGTTCAACTTCTTCTGGCCTGTCACCCGCTACATCATCACGATGATCACGGTGACGCTGTGGGGTGTGTTCTTCTTCGCGCTCAACCGCACGCGAGTCATCGGACGCAGCCACGTCGCGCATCGAAGGAATACGCTCCTGCTCTCCAATCATCAATCGATGGTCGACAGCTTTCTGGTCGGGTTGTGTGCGTTCTACCCCCAAGCGTGGTGGAAGACCCACCTCATCCCGTGGAATCCCGCTGCGCGCGAGAACTTCTACTCCAACCCGATTCTCGCCTGGTTTTCCGACCAGTGGAAGTGCATTCCGGTCCGCGAAGGCCGGCGGGACCTCCGCGCCCTCCACCGGATGATGGAGGCGCTGCGCGAAGGAGTGATGACCCTGTTTCCCGAAGGAACGCGAACGCGCGATGGGAGCGTTGGACCCGGCCGGGCCGGCGCGGGACTTCTCATCCTCGGATGTCGGCCCACCGTCATCCCGGTGGCGATCGATGGGATGGCAGAGGTGTTGCCGATCGGAGCTCGGATGGTACGTCCCTTCAAGCGAGTGACCGTCTACTACGGCGAGCCGGTCGACTATTCGGAGTTCCTCGACCGCCCGCGGTCGAAGGAGACGGCGCAGGAGGTGGTCGATCACGTCATGGACCGGATCCGGAAGCAACTGGACGAGATTCGGTTGCGGAAACAGGATTGAGGGTCGACAATGGGCACGGAGGCGATTCCGATCTCCGGGGACCTGGTGGAGCAACGCCCGCCGACAACATGAGCCAACCGACCCGCAGACTGCCGTCGAGGCTGTCCGGAGTTCGTCGCACCGGGGTGGCGTTTGCCGCCGCCGCGGTCGCTGCGTCCTGCACGGCGGGCGAGTCGGTCGAAAGCGAACGCAGGGGACAGATGATGACGGCGCCGGCAGACACGCCACTGGTGGTGGTGGAGACGACGGCCGGACGGCTGCTGATCGAACTCTATCCGTGGGCGGCGCCGGCCTCGGTCGAGAACTTCCTGCAGTACGTGCAGGACGGATTCTACGACGGGCTCATATTCCACCGCGTCATCCCCGAGTTCATGATCCAGGCGGGCGGATTCGACGTCGAAATGACACGACGACCGACCCGAGCACCGATTCCCAACGAGTCGGACAACGGGCTCAGCAACACGCGCGGGACGGTCGCCATGGCGCGTCTGCCCGATCCGCATTCGGCCTCGTCGCAGTTCTACATCAACGTGTTCGACAATCCCTCGCTCGACTACAAGCGCGGCCGGCCGGACGGCTGGGGATATACCGTGTTTGGAAGAGTGCGGGAAGGCATCGACGTCGTCGACTCGATCTCGATGGTGCCGACCGGTGTCAGGGACGTCATGGAGGACGTTCCGGTGGCGCCGATCGTGATCGAGCGCGCGACCGTCGTCACCGATTGACGAGCGGCCGCGCGCCGCGTCGTGCCCGCGATCGGATCAGGTCAGGCGACCGCCACGCCCTCGCCCTGAGTGACCTCTTCGATCGCGGGCAGTGCCTGTTCGAGCTCTTCGGTGGTGATCACCAGCGGAGGCGCGAACCGGATCACCTGGTGATGCGTCTCCTTGGCCAGTATGCCCCGTTCCATCAGCGCCTCGCAGAACGGACGCGCCGTCCCCGACTCGTCCCGGATCACGACGCCGATCATCAGCCCCTTCCCGCGCACCTCCCGGATGTGCGGAGAATCGATCTCGCGTAGCCGGTCCATGAACCAGCTTCCGATCTCGTCCGCGCGCCTCGCCAGCTCCTGGTCGAGAATGACCGACAGGGCGGCTCGCCCGACGGCTGCCCCCAGCGGGTTGCCTCCGAAGGTCGATCCGTGATCGCCCGGGGTGAACACGTCCATGATCGTCTCATCGGCCAGAATCGCTGACACCGGGTAGACGCCCCCGCCGAGTGCCTTCCCGACGATGAGTATGTCTCCGCGCTCCCCCTCCCAGTCACCGCAGAACATGCGCCCGGTTCGCCCGAGGCCTGTCTGGATCTCGTCGTTGAGAAGGAGGACATCGTGCGCGCGGCAGATCTCCGCGCAGCGCTTGAAGTAGCCTTCGGGCGGGATGGAGACGCCTCCCTCGCCCTGAATCGGCTCGACCAGGAAGCCGACCGTACGCGGACCGATCGCCGCCGCCAGGGCGTCGGCGTCGCCGTAGGGGATGAGCCGAAACCCGGGGGTGAATGGTCCGAACCCCTCGCGGTACTGCTCCTCGCTCGAGAACCCGACGATGGTTGTCGTTCGGCCGTGGAAGTTGTTCTCACACACTATGATCTCGGCGGTTCCGGGCCGCACTCCCTTCACCGTGTACCCCCACTTTCGAGCCGCCTTGATCGCCGTTTCGACCGCCTCCGCCCCCGTGTTCATGGGCAGCGCCTTAGCGAAGCCGGTGGCCGCGCACAGCTCGGCCAGGAACGGTCCCATCTGGTCGTTGTGGAACGCTCGCGAGGTCAATGTGATTCGCGCCGCCTGCTCTTCGAGCGCCGCGATAATGCGGGGGTGGCGGTGCCCCTGATTGAGAGCCGAGTAGGCGCTCAGCATGTCCAGGTATCGTCGACCTTCCACGTCCCACACCCAGCAACCCTCGCCGCGCTCCAGCACGACCGGGAGCGGATGGTAGTTGCTCGCGCTCCACTCCTCCGCGTCTCGAACAAAATCCGCATTACGCATAAAAAACCTCGCTGTTACGGTGCCGTCTCGGCCCCCCGGGCAGACTCCCGACCGAGGACCGTGCTTGCGAGTTTCGTCCGATCCGCAATCTGGTGAGCCCGACGGCTGCCGCGCCAGCCGGGGCGGCGCTCTACGGACCGTCGCCGCTCCCGGGCAAGGGCTGGACAGCCCCCCTTCCATTCCCCATCCTTGTATCGTCCCGTATGCCCCCGTCCGCCTACCCATGAGGGGCGAATGTACATTCTGGTGACGTTGCTTCTGGTGGTTCTGATCGCCGGTCTCGCTGCCGGCTTCGCGTTCGGCTGCCGCCTTCCCGGACTCGACGACTGAACGGCGGACCCGCTCCTACCGACCCTCCGACACGATCCTGTTCAACAGCGTCTCGTCGTCCGGCAGGATGCCTGCCGCCGGCAAGCGAGGCACCAGAATCCGCCAGTCCGGGAACATCTCGAACGCCCGCCTGAACAGCGGGAGGGCCTCGTCGACGCGGCCGACGCCAGCCAGCGTAACCGCATGCCAAAATATCGGCTCCGATCGATCAGGCAGAATGCGCTCGGCCGCGCTGTACTCCTCCAGCGCACCCTCGATGTCGCCTTCGACGAGGTGATCGTCCCCGGCCTGCATGTGCTGGTAGGCTCGCGCCACGGTCACTAGGCGGCGCAGCTCGCGCAGGGGCTCGGTGTGGTCCTCGACCCGCAGATCGAACAGCCGATCCGCCCATGGCTTGCCCGTCGGCACGGCCGACACCACCAGCAGGGCGGCCGACTGCTTGCCCCGAAGATCACCCCCCTCGCCCTGCGCGGCCTCCAGTGCGGCGAGCAACCTTTCAGCCAGGTCGCCGCTCGTCTGGGTGTACGCCCGCACCATCGCGTCACACACCGTTCCCTTCATCATCAGATTCGCCTGAACCGTGAAGCCGGGTCCGACCGTATCACACGCCTCCGCGATGGCCAGCTCCCCGGTATAGGTGGCGGTTCGGCCTTCGGAATCGACCATCCCCACCTGGCGACCCTCGGGATGCGCATCCGCTTTCACCAGTCCCGCCAGCGCCTCGGGCGCTGACTTTCCCACCGCCATCATGTCCAGCCCCAACGCGCCATAGGAGGGGTCGATGAACGACTGAGTCGCCACCGCCCCGATCCCGGCGCGAGCCCAGGTGACTCCGGAGCCGACCGAGAACCAATGCGACTGCACCGCAACCCCCAGCTGCCCGGTCGCCGAGTCGTGAGCGACGATCGAATAGGTGAACGCCGGTCGCTGGGCCCGGGTCTGCGCGACGAGGGGGGCGAGACCCGCCAGCGAGGCGACGATTCCCAGACAAGCCGCCCGAGCGAGCAACGAGGCGGTCGGGGGTGGCGATGATGTGGCGGGTGGCATAGGCGCCTCCTGAGTGTTGACTGTGTGGGATGCCCGGCCGGCCTGCTGCCAGTCGACTCGTCCACGTGGCCGCGCCGGCGCACCAGCGCGTCGCGAAACGCCGCCCCGAGCCGGCCGGTGTCGCGAGCGGTACAAGTTGTATATTATGTTTGGTTACAACAAGTTACTTTGTTCTATGTAAAGTGAAATCGATAAAAAGTGGACAAGCCCGGCCAGGGCGGCTAAATTAGGTGTCGCTTTATCCCGCCTGCAATCGCCCGGCTGTACCGAGTCCACATAGAACCCGAGGGACAGATGACCAAACACTTCAGAGATCGAGACGGGAGGCAGTGGAAGGCGTGGCTTGCCACTCGTGATGTGTTCTGGCCGGAACCCGAACCAAAGTCGAAGAAGGCGAAGAGCTTGAAGAAGAGAGAGCTCGATCAGGACTACGAATCGGTCATTTTTGTGTGTTTCTCCGATCCGAGGCAGCCGCAGCGTCGTGCAAAACTGCCGTCGGGCGCATTCGACGCGCTGAGCTCGGAGGACCTCGAGTCGGAATTCATGACCGCCGTGCCGGATCCGGTGCTCTGAGTCGATCCCGGCACCCTCCGGGGGGTGCAGCGACCCGCTTGCCGGATCGTTGCACCCCCCGTTTTTTTGTGCTCTGAACGCACGACATCGACCCACACGGCCCGAGAGCCAGTCCGAGTAGGCGCGCGTCGCGGCACGGGGCTCCGAGCGAGGAGGGATAAGCTGTGCGCCGCATCGATGTTCGCTCCGGTCCACCGGGTCCGGTGGACGCCGACATGCTGGCCGTGCTCCTTCCCCACGAGGCCCGACTCGAGGAGCTCCGCGCGATCATCGACGAGCGGCTGGTGCGGGCGCTCGACCATCTTCTGACCAGCGGCGGCTTTCGTCCAGACCCCAACGCGACGGAACTGATCGCGAGCGACCGTCCCGCCGTGCCGCATCTGCTGGCGGTCGGGGCAGGGGAGCTGTCTGGCGTTCATGCCGATGCGGTTCGTCAGATGGCGGGGGTCGCGATGAGAGCGGCGCGGGCGAAGCGACAGACATCGCTGGCGCTGCTCGTCGATCCCCGGATCGGCGAGCGGGTTTCGTGGCCGGCCGCCGCGCAGGCCGCGGCGGAGGGGTTGATGCTCGGCGATTGGTCGTTCGATGATCTGCGGGGCGAGGCCGGTCGGGAGAAGCTCAACCCGCTGCCCGAGCGGGCGGTGGTACTCATCCCGGTGGTGAGCTCCGGAGCCGAGGCTGCCGTCTTGCGCGGACGGACGCTGGCCGACGCACAGAATTACGCCCGCGGGCTGGTGACGCGACCGGGCAACGTGGCCACTCCGACCTACCTGTCGATCCAAGCCGAGCAGCTCGGCGAGCGGTCGGGGCTCCAGGTCCAGTCATGGGGCCCCGACCGGCTGCGGGAGCTCGGCTTCGGGGCCATCCTGGCCGTGGCCCGTGGCTCAGAACAGGAGCCGCGCTTCATCCTCCTCGAACATGCCGGCGCCGACGAGCCGCCGTTCGTCCTCATCGGGAAAGGTGTCACCTTCGACGCAGGAGGCCTGTCTCTGAAGCCGGCAGCGGGCATGGCGGACATGAAGTACGACATGGCGGGTGCCGCCGCCGTGCTCGGCGCTCTGCGAGCGGCGGCGGAGCTCGGACTTGCCCGGCGCGTGGTGGGCCTGATCCCGGCGACCGAGAACCTGCCATCGGGTCGTGCGATCAAGCCTGGTGATGTCATACGCGGGCTGGCCGGGATCTCGATCGAGGTGGACAACACGGACGCGGAGGGACGCCTGATTCTCTCGGACGCGATCGCCTACGCGAACCGATTGCAGCCGCAGGCCGTGATCGACGTCGCCACTCTGACCGGCGCGTGCGTGATCGCGCTCGGTCACCACGCCATCGGCATGATGAGCCCGAACGATGATCTCGCCGCCGCCCTGACGACGGCCGGTGAGCAGACCGGAGAGCGCGTGTGGCGCCTGCCGCTGTGGCCCGAGTACCGGAAACAGCTCGATTCGAGCATCGCGGACATCAAGAATACAGGCGGCAGACCGGCTTCGACCATTACCGCGGGGTTGTTCCTGAAGGAGTTCGTGGGCGACTATCCGTGGGGGCACCTCGACATCGCAGGAACGGCGTGGACGGAAGACGAGCTCCCGTACCACCCCAAGGGAGCGACAGGTATCGGAGTTCGCCTGCTCATCGAGTGGTTGAACGCAGCCGGCTGAGGAGAGGTCGCTCCGAGTCGCCGACTTTAGGCCGGCGGTGAGGCGGGCCGGGGGGTGCGCGGTGGCCCTCGGCTGCCTGATGCTCGCCGGGACTCCGCCGGGGCTGGCGGCGCAGGAGCCGGAAGCGGCGCCGGACTCGGTCGCCGGCCCCGACTCGCTGGCCGCGGCGCCCGATTCGCTGCCCGCTGTCCCGGATTCTGTCCCGGCCGACTCCCTCGCGGTCGACACTCTGGCAGCGGACTCTGTGGCGGCCGTCCCGGACTCGACCCCCGCCGTGCCACCGCCCGACACGGTGGGCAAGCCGGGTCGGGTCCCGGCCTTTCCGGCCCGCCAGCAGCTTCCGGACTCGGGCTTCTCGTATGAAGCGTACGCCTGGGGTCTGGAGGAGCTGCTGGGCGCGCCCTCCTGGACATTGATCGACCTGCTCACCGCGCGAGCTCCCGGCATCACACCCATCCGGGCCGGGTTCTTCTCCGGTCCTCATCAGCTGCTGGACGGCATCTTCGCCCCGGGATTCGTGACTGTCCGTCGCAACGGCCGGGAGCTGACACCGCTCGAGTCGGGAGAGGTGGACCTGGCGAGCATCCCGCTCGTGACTCTGGAGCGGGTGCGAGTCATCCGGCGCGCTTCGGGTCTCGAGATCGAGATCGAAGAGAAGCGTCAGGCGGATTCCGTGGCTTACGCCCGCCTCACCTCGGCGGCGGGTGATCCCGACCTGCAAGTGCTGCGGGGCGTGTTCACCAACGGCTTCGGGCGCGCCGTCACCATCGGCGTCGGCATCGACCTGTTGAACGCTTCTCCCACCGGCCAAGAGAGCAACCAGCTTCGGTTCTGGGGTAATGCGGCATGGATGCCGTTCAGCAACCGGTGGGGTGTGGAGCTTGAATGGAACAGCGAGTCCATCGAACGGGGGGCTGCCGACACGCTCAACGGGGACCGGCGCAGCCTCGTGCTACGCGCGCGCGCGGACCTGTCCGATCGGATCCAGGCCGAGCTGACCGCCGCGCGCAGCGATCTCAAGGTCGAGGACTCGACGCTGGTGAAGGTGGATCAGGGGGCCTTCACGCTCGCGAGCTCGTTCGAGCGCGGCTACGCGCGCGGCGGCGTGCGGGGGACGACCGGGGCGGCGTACCCCTCGTTGGTCGGCTGGGCGGACGGGGGGGTGCGGATCGTCGGCGGGCTGAGTCTCGAGGTCGGCGGGGAGCTCGCATCCTGGGACGACTTTTCGACCGCCTCGGCCCGCGGTGGCCTCGCTCTGGATGCGGACGTCGGCTTCCCGCTCCAACTGCGTGCCGACGCGGCGACCGGAAGCCGTGGGGTCACCCAGCCGTCCTCGGATGACGCGGACAGTGTCAGCTTCGATGGGATCGCCGTCTCCGCCACCCAGAGGCTCGGACCATTCGTGGTCGGCCAGCGTTTCGCCTATCAGGGTCAGAGTCGTCAGCTTGCGTTCGACGCGCCGTTCGACCAGGGGCTGGTGTTGGACGTGGTGAATCCCAGCCTGAGCGCCGTCGAGTTGACGTTCAGCGGCCCGGTGATTCCCGTCGGCGCGCTCATTCGGGGCTGGAGCCCGATCACCCTGAGTGGCTTCTTCCGACACAACCTGCTGCCGAGCGGAACGACGCTCATCTACACCCCGGAGAACCTCACCGTCGCTCGTTTCGGGTGGACCGAGGCGTTCTTCCGTGACAACCTTCACCTGCACCTGGGCCTGGTGTGGGTCTATCGTAGCGCCATGCAATCATCCAGCCCCGGCGTCGACACTCCGGTGCCGGTCGGGTCGCTGAATCAGCTCGGATTCGATACGGGGCTGAGGGTGAGGGACTTCCGCCTCTGGTTCCGGGTCGACAACATCACCCGGTACACGGTGGAGGACATCGCCGGCATCCCCTACCCGCTCAGTCGCTGGTCGATCGGTGCGAAATGGGTGTTCCTCAACTGATTCACTCCTTAGCTTGACCGCGCGATGATACGCAGCATGACGGGATTCGGTGCGGCGAGCCGCGAGGGGGAACGGGCTTCCGTCACCGTCGAGCTCCGCTCGGTGAACTCCCGGCACCTGAAGCTGGGCTTCCGACTTCCGACCGGGGCGGAGGCGTGGGAGGCCCCGCTGCGGGGGCTCATCTCGGAGCGCCTGCACCGGGGCCAGGTCGACGCCTCGGTTCGAACGGACGAGCGGCCCGGGCTGGCGGAGGTGCAACTGGACGAGGCACGGGCAGGGGCGTTGATCGAGGCGCTGGAGGGGCTGCGGGAACGCTACCAGCTCCCGGGTCGCGTGGACCTCCCCCTGGTCGCCAGCCTCGGATCCCTGTTCACGGATCGGAAGACCGGCCCGACCGAGCGGGTGGAGGAGAAGGAGATCCTGGAGGTCGCGCGACGTGCGCTCGACGAGCTGGTCCGGATGCGGGAACAGGAGGGGATGCGGCTCGAAAACGAGCTCCGCACGCTCGTCAAACAGATATCGGACGGCTTCGCCCGCATCACGCCCCTGATTCCGGAGCGACTGAAACGCGAGCGCGAGCGATTGCGCGCGGCAGTCGCCGAGCTGGGTGCGGACGTGGCGCTCGACGAGGACCGGCTCGCACGCGAGATCGCGTTGATCGCGGATCGGTGGGACGTGAGCGAGGAGGTGGTGCGCGCCGGCGCGCATATCACCGCCTTCGTGGAGCTTTTGGAGGCGCCCGCGTCGGAGCCGGTAGGCAAGCGTCTCGGTTTCCTGTTGCAGGAGTTGCACCGGGAGATCAACACTCTGGGGGCGAAGGCGAACGATGCCCGCATTACGCGCGAGGTGGTGGAGATGAAGAACGCGCTCGAGAGCCTGCGCGAACAGGTGGAGAACGTCGAGTGAAGGCTCGATGACGAACACGGCGGCCCCACTTGTCGCCCGACCGTTCCCCCTCGTCCTGGCGGGGCCCTCGGGCAGCGGCAAGACCACTGTGGCCCACGCCCTCGTCCGGCACCGCGACGACGTGCGCTTTTCCGTCTCGGCCACCACGCGACCGCCGCGCCCGGACGAACGCGAAGGCGTCGATTATCAGTTCATGACGCGCGGATTGTTCGAGCGTCTGATCCGGGATGGCCTGCTCCTCGAGTGGGCCGAGGTCCACGGCCATCTGTACGGGACTCCCCGCTACAATCTCGACCAGGCGGCCGCAGGTGGCGTGCACCTGTTGCTGGACATCGACGTGCAGGGCGCGCGGTCGGTGCGGCAGTCGGTTCCCGAGACGGTGAGCGTGTTTCTCCTGCCGCCCGGCGTCGACCAGGTGATCGAGCGTCTGCGCCGACGCGGAAGCGAAGATCCCGCTACGATCAGTCGTCGGCTCGACACCGCCGTGCGCGAGCTGGCAGAGGTGGGAACGTTCGATTATCTGGTGGTGAACGATTCTCTTGAGCTCGCGGTGCGCACGGTCGAGACGATCCTGGAAGCGGAGCGCTGCCGGGTCGACCGCATACGCGACGCGGCTCGTGAGAGATCGGCGCAATTGGCAGAGGAACTTCGTGCCGCGCTGTCAGTCGGTGATCCGAACAGTTAGCTTGTTGCGTTCGGCATTGGTCACCCGGTCGACCGATCCCCGGGACCATGGTGTGGCAGAAGAATGGATGGAAAGCGAGTCATAGAACGATGAAAGTGTTCACTCCCAAAGAGCTCGAGCGCGTGGCGGGCAACAAATACCTCGGTGTGCTGGTGGCCGCCAAGTACGCGCGCGAGCTGAACGCGCTGCCGCTCGAGCGCTCGCCCTACGGCGCGGATAAGCTCACGACCATCGCTCTCGAAACCCTGGAATCGGGCGGCATCGAGTATCGACTGGTCAAGCGGCGGACGGGCGGTACGGACTGAGTGCGGCCCTTCGATGGCCGCGCGGTGCTGCTGGTCGTGTCGGGCGGCATCGCAGCGTACAAGGCAGTCTACCTGTGTCGCGAGCTGCGCCGTTGCGGCGCGGCGGTTGACGTGATCTTGACGCAGGCGGGCGAAGGGTTCGTGGGTGGTGTGACGTTCGAGGCGATCACCGGACGACGAGTCCACCGTGACGTGTGGGAAGAGCCGCTCGCCCATCTCGATCTGGGTCGGGAGGCGGATGTCGCGGTGGTGGCCCCGGCCACGGCGGACCTCCTGGCGCGGATGGCGAACGGTCTCGCGAGCGACATGGCAACGGCCACCCTGCTGGCCGCGGCCTGTCCGGTGCTCGTGTGCCCGGCGATGAACGTGCGCATGTGGGAGCACCCGGCCACCCGCGCCAACGTCGAGCGGCTCCGCTCGTACGGTGTGCGGATGCTGGGTCCGGAGCACGGGGAGCTGGCCGAAGGCGAGATCGGGCTCGGCCGCATGGCAGAGCCGGAGGTGATCCGGGCCGAAGTGGGCCGGCTGCTGGAGTCCGGCTCGGCTCTGACCGGGCGCCGGGTGATCGTGACCGCCGGCCCGACCCGGGCGCCGATCGACCCGGTCCGCTTCATCAGCAATCGATCGTCGGGTCGCATGGGCTTCGCGCTCGCCGCCTCCGCGTGGCGCCGGGGTGCGAACGTTGCCCTGATCACGGGTCCAGCGACGATCGCCGCGCCACACGGCCCGCGCCTGATCGAAGTCGAGGATGCGGAAGAGATGTTGGCGGCGCTGGAGGGCGAGATCGACGTCGGGGCGGTGCTGATCATGAACGCCGCGGTGGGAGACTTTCGTCCGGCCGAGCCCCCCGGGTCGAAGATCAAGCGCGAGGCGACGAACGACCTTTCGCTGCGGTTGCGGGCGGAGATAGACCTGCTGGCGGAGACACGAGCCCGGCGACAGGAGCTCGGTGTGTTCACGGTCGGGTTCGCGCTCGAAACCGATCACGCGATCGACAACGCGACGCGCAAGCTCGCTAAGGGTATCGAGCTGATGGTGCTGAACCAGGTCGGCCCCGAAACGGGCTTCGACGCGTTGACGAATCGAGTGACCGTCCTCACCGGATCGGGTGAGGTCGAAGAATGGCCGCTCCTCCCCAAACCGGAGGTCGCCGAGAGACTGCTCGACCGGATTGAAACCCTCCTCACGGACTGAAGTGCGGGACCTGTTTCGAGACTATCTGAAGACACGGCTGTCTCTGGGCGAAGACGAACTATTCTTGACTTTGATCGATCGTCGACAGGCGCTCGAGGCCGCCCGCCGACTGTCGATCGGAGAACAGGAGCCACCGTCTTCGCCGGCTCCGGCCGCCGTCTCAGACAGCGCGACGTCCGCTGCCGAGGGTGCCGGATCGGGCTCTGAATCCAAGCCGGAGTCGGGGGCTCGACCCCCGTCGATAACCGAGGCCGAAGCCGTCGAGCTCGGCGCCACCGCGACCGGCGAACAGCTGCGCGACCTTCCCGACCTGGCCACCCTGGACGCGGTGGCGCAGCACTGCGTCCGCTGCGGCCTCCACCGGAACCGACGCACGGTGGTGTTCGGCGAGGGCAACCCGGAAGCGCACGTGGTGTGTGTGGGAGAAGCGCCCGGGGCCCGCGAGGACGAGACCGGACGACCGTTCGTCGGCCGCGCCGGTCAGCTGCTGGACCGGCTCCTCCTGTCGGTAGGCTTTCGACGTCGCGAGGTGTTCATCTGCAACGTCCTCAAGTGCCGGCCACCCCAGAATCGCAACCCGCAGCCCGACGAGATCGCGGCCTGCTCGCCCTTCCTGGTCCGGCAGATCGGGCTGATCGCCCCGCGAGTCATCGTCGCGTTCGGGAGCTTCGCCGCCCAGACGCTGCTCGGCACGCGCGAGTCGATCGGTCGTCTGCGCGGACGCACGCATCTGTACCAGGGGTATCCCCTCGTCGTCACCTATCATCCCGCGGCCCTGTTGCGGAATCCGGGCTGGACGCGCAAGACGTGGGAGGACCTCCAGACGGTGCGTCGCATCGCTGACGACGAGCCGACCGTCGCCCGAACCGAATCGAACCCCGCCACCATGGATCTGTTCGCGAATGGTTGACAGCACCCTGGCGATCCGGGAGCCACGCACGTTCAGCGGCCGACAGATCCCTTGGTCCGAAGAGGCCGAGATCTCCGTGCTCGGCGCCATGCTCATCGATGGCGACGCGGTCGTCCGTGCGGTCGAGCTGATCGACGATACCGCTTTTTACCGGGAGGCGAACCGGCGGCTGTTCCGGGCCATGGTGCGGCTCTACGGCCGCCGCGAGGTGATCGATGTGGTTACTCTGACCGACGAGCTGAAGTCGGCCGGAGCGCTCGACGCCGCGGGCGGGATGGCGTACGTAGCCCAGCTCGTCGATGCGGTGCCGACGGCGGCCAACATCGAGTACCACTGCAGAATCCTGCGCGAGAAGTCCATCCTGCGCAGTCTCATTGAATCCGCGACCGAAATCGTGCAGGAGGCATACACGGTCGCGGCCGGAGAGGTCGAGGACGCGCTCGATCGGGCTGAGCAACGAATCTTCCGGATCGCGCAGGCCGCGGAGCGGCGCGGCTTCGTGTGGATCAAGGAGATTCTGTGGCCGACGTTCGAGCGCATCGAAGAGCTACAACAGAACCCGGGGACGGTGACCGGAGTGCCGAGCGGCTTTGCCGATCTCGACCGCCTCACGGTTGGATTCCAGCCTGGCGATCTGATTGTGATCGCCGGCCGTCCATCCATGGGCAAGACCGCGCTGGCGCTCAACATCGCCCAGCACGCCTCGATCGACGCCGGTGTCCACGTCGCCTTCTTCTCGCTGGAGATGTCGAAGGAACAGCTGGTGGAGCGCCTGCTATGCGCCGAAGGGCGGGTCGACTCGGGGCGTCTGCGGCGCGGACGGCTGCAGGATGACGAGTACGCGCGGCTGGCCACCGCCGCCGGCCACCTCAACACCGCCCCCATCTGGATCGATGACACGGCCGCGATCTCGGCCCTCGAGCTCCGGGCCAAGGCCCGCCGTCTGGCGGCGGAGGTGGGGCTCGGGCTCGTGGTGGTGGACTACCTGCAGCTGATGACGGGTCCCCGGGATGTGGAGAACCGCCAGCAGGAGATCAGCGCCATCTCCCGCAACCTGAAGGCAGTATCGAAAGAGCTCGGAGTTCCTCTGGTGGCGCTCTCGCAGCTGTCGCGGGCACCGGAGCAGCGGACCGACCACCGTCCGGTTCTCGCCGACCTGCGCGAGTCGGGTGCGATCGAGCAGGACGCCGACGTGGTGATCTTCGTGTATCGCGAGGAGGTGTATAAGGGACCGGTGGACAAGGACGGCAACTCGCTGGAGGGAAAGGCGAATCTGATCATCGGCAAGCAGCGCAACGGTCCGACCGGCGAGGTCGATCTCTACTTTCACAAGCAGTACACGCTTTTCGAATCCCTGACCCGACTCCAGGAGGAATGAGTCTTCGCCCGCCGTTGATGGCCGCGTGATGGGCCGCCGCACCCTCCATCGAGGGCCACGTTCATGACCGCCACCAAGCAGACGTATGTGTGCGCCGAGTGCGGGGCCGAGAGCCTGCGCTGGGAAGGCCGCTGCGCCTCGTGCGGAGCATGGAACGCGATGGTCGCTCGCCCGCTTCCTCGCCGGCGCGGCCGCGCCGCACCGCAGCAGGACTCCATCGCCGCCCCGCTCGGTGCCTCGTCGGACTCACCGGCGGCGCGAATCCGATCGGAGGTCGGCGAGCTGGACCTCGTTCTTGGGGGAGGGCTTGTGCCCGGGTCGCTCGTCCTCCTGGGGGGAGTGCCCGGCATCGGCAAGTCGACGCTGCTCCTCCAGCTCGCCGGTCAGCTGGCTGCCATGGGGCGCCGGGTCCTGTACGTGTCGGGAGAGGAGTCTGCGGATCAGGTGCGACTGCGCGCCCGGAGGCTGGGTGGTGGCACCACGGAGGTGCTGTTTCTCCCTTCGACCGACGTCGATGAAGTGATCGACGTGGCGCAGCGGGTGGATCCGGCGGCGTTGTGCATCGATTCGATTCAGACGATGAGTACGAACCGCCTCGATTCGGCGCCAGGCACCGTCTCGCAGGTGCGCGAAAGCGCTGCCATCCTCCAGGCGTACGCCAAGCGTGCCGGCGCGGCCACCCTGCTCGTCGGCCACGTGACCAAGGGAGGCGCGCTGGCCGGACCACGCATGCTTGAGCACCTGGTCGACGTGGTTCTCCACTTCGACGGTCAGCGGACCTTGGATCACCGCATTCTGCGTGCGAGCAAGAACCGGTTCGGAAGCGCTGATGAAATCGCGGCCTTTCGCATGACGTCAAAGGGGCTGGAGCCTGTCGATGACCCGTCGCAGCTCTTCCTGCCCGAGCGCGGCGCTCCGGTGAGCGGAGCGGCGGTGGCGCTCCCGGTCCAGGGATCGCGAGCTCTCGTCGCCGAGGTGCAGGCGCTGGCCACGCGCGCCCGCTTCGCCACCCCGCAACGCGTCGCCCCCGGCTTTCCGCCCCGGCGGCTGGCCCTGATTCTCGCGGTTCTCGAGCGCCGGGCAGGGTTGCAGCTGGCCGACTCGGATGTGTTCGTGAACGTGGTGGGAGGGTTGCGGCTCGCCGACCCGGGAGCCGATCTGGCGCTGGTGGCGGCTCTCGCATCGGCCGAGCTCGATCGACCGTTCCCGTCGGCCTCGGCGTTCGTCGGCGAGGTGGGACTCGGGGGCGAGATCCGCGGCGCGGGCCTGGCCGAGCAGCGCGTGCGGGCCGCGGAGAGAGCGGCGGTGGGAACAGTGTTCGTGCCCGTCTCGCTGTCGGGAGCAGGCGGGGGAACGGGCCGGGTCGAGCTCCGGACGCTGGAGCACGTGCGCGAGATCCTCGATCTGCTCCGCGACCGGTGACGGTCGCCGTCGTCATCGTGGCTGCCGGCTCGGGTCGCCGTTTCGGAGGAAGGACCCCAAAGCAGTTTCAGGGCCTGGGCGGCATCCCGCTGTTGGAGTGGTCGCGTCGGGCCTTCGCCTCGTGCGCGTTCGTGGAACAGGTGGTGCTCGTCGTTCCGCCTCGAACGGCGGCCTCGCCGCCCAAGTGGCTGGACGAGCCTGCAATCACCCTGACCGCCGGCGGCGGTTCGCGCCGCGCGTCCGTGCGGGCCGGTCTGCAATCGGTCCGCGAGCCGGTGGAGGTGGTGTTGGTTCACGACGCCGCCCGCCCTTTCGTCACCGGATCGCTGATCGAGCGGGTGACCGATTCGGCCTGCCTCGCAGCCACGATCCCCGTTCTTCCGGTCGAGGACACGATCAAGGAGCTCGACGCGGCGGGTCGAGCCGTGCGCACCCTGAACCGCGATTCTCTGGCCAGGGTCCAGACACCCCAGGGGTTTCCCTTCGACCTGCTTCGAGAGCAACACGAGCGGGCGGCGCGGGAGGGCAGCGAGGCCACCGACGACGCGGCACTGTGCGAGGAGGCGGGGATGGAGGTCCGCACCGTCGACGGCGATCCGTTCAACATCAAGATCACGACTCGGGCCGACTTCGCGTTCGCCGAATGGGTCATCAGTGAGGGGATCCGCACTGCGTGAGCCGCTTCGAAGAGCTGTCCGCCGGTCGGGGTGGAGCCGAGCGGACGCGCGCGGTCGCCGCAGCCGTGCAGGTCCTGCGCGAAGGGGGACTGGTCGTGCACCCGACCTCCACCATCTACGGCATCGGCGGCGCGGCCACTCCCGCGGTCGATGCCGAGGTGGGGCGGCTGAAGGGACGATCCTCGACCGTGCCGCTCGTTCGCCTCGCCGCCGCCCCGACCACGGTGCAGAATCAGATTCCGGGTCTCCGCTGGGATGCGCGCGCCACCCGGCTGGCCGACCGCTTCTGGCCGGGACCGCTGACGTTGGTGCTAGATGACGGTACGCAGTCGGGAATCGCGGTCCGCGTGGATTCGCACCCGGTGCTGGGCGCGATCCTCGAGAGCTGGGGCAAACTGATGAGCTCGAGCAGCGTGAACCTGAGCGGCCAACGACCTGCCCGTTCCCCGGGCGCGATCCGCCGGGTCTTGGACCGGCTTCCCGAGCCGCGGTCGCGGCTGCTGTTCATCGAGGCGGGCGATTTGCCGGCATCTCCTCCCTCGACCCTGTTGTCGCTGCGGGAGCAGCCGGCGCGCATCCTCCGGGTCGGTTCGGTGTCGCCCGACGCGATCCGTGAGTGCATCGAGGAGGCGATCACCAGCGCATGAGCGAGCCGAGCGGCGTCGCGGGAGATCCAAGCGGGGTGGTGGGCGAGCCGTACCGGCTGCTGTTCGTGTGCACGGGCAACACCTGCCGGAGCCCCCTGGCCGAAGCAATCGCTCGCCGGGAGTCGAGCCTCCGGGGCTGGAGTACGGTGGAGGCGCGTTCGGCGGGCATCTTCGCTACCGATGGGGAACCGGCATCGGCGGGAGCGCGCGAGGTGGCGGAGCTGGGTGGTGTCGATCTGAGCGGTCATCGCGCGGCGATGATCACCCCGCAGGCGATCGAGTGGGCGGATCTGGTGGTCGGGATGAGCGAATCCCACCTGCGCGTGGCGCGCGACCTGGGGGCCGCTTCGAAGACAGCCCTGCTGACGAGCTTCCTGCCCGAAGACCACGCGGCGTATCGCGCCCCGGTCGTGGATCCGGTCGGGGGCAGCACCGCTGCGTACGCGGAGACTCTGCGGCTTGTGGAAGCGTCCATCGCCGGCCTGTTCGATCGCCTCCGCCCCATCGTGTCGCCCTGAGGACTCCCTTCGCCGATGTTCGTTCTCCCTCCCCCCGGAGCGTTTTGAGACTGCATGCGCGAGCGGTGACCAACCCCTCGAGCACCCGCCGCTTCGCACTCATCGGGGATCCGGTCGCGCACTCGGTGTCGCCGGCCATCTGCGCCGCTGCGTTTGCGGCCCTCGGCGTGGACGCCACCTATCGCACGCTCCGGACGCGGACGGCAGAGCTCCCGGAGACGGTGCGCTCGCTGGCTCGCGGCGGAGGCGGCAACGTCACGGTTCCGCACAAGCTGGAGGTGGCGACGTTGATCGATGAGCCGACTCACGCCGTGCGCGGGTGCGGGGCGTGCAACTGCTTTTGGGGACTGCCCGGCGGCCGCGTCGCCGGGGACAACACGGACGTCGCCGCGTTCGTGGATGCCGTCGAGGCGCTGCCGGGCGGTCGCCTCACAGGAGCCGACGTCCTGCTGCTGGGGGCGGGCGGGGGGGCGCGTGCCGTCCTCTACGGCTGCCTCGAACGGGGGGCGCGACGGGTGTCGATCCTCAACCGATCGATCGAGAACGCGCGTCGCCTGGTGCGCGAGGTAGCCGCGGCGCGGCCGACCGTGAGTGTGCTTCAGCCGGGGCCTCCTCCTGGCAGCTACGATCTGATCGTCAATGCGACCAGCCTCGGGCTATCGCCGAACGACCCGCTGCCGCTCGAATTGAGCCTGGTGAGGGCGGCCGCGGCTTTCGACCTCGTGTACGGGCCCGATGGGACGGCGTGGACTCGAGAGGCGCGGCGGCGTGGACTTGTGGTGGCGGATGGGTTCGAAATGCTGGTGCGCCAGGCCGCCCTCTCGATTCGAAACTGGATCGGGCACGAGCCGCCCCTGGAGACGATGCGCCGGGCCGGACGGGCCGCGCTGGAGCTGCACGCGTGAGGGTCTCCGAGTGGGCGAGGACGGTCGTCGGGTATGGGCGGCGGGCATTCGACTCGATCCTGCCCCCGGTGTGCGTGGCGTGCAGCGTGGGGCTGGAGGCCGACAGTGGGCCCGTGTGTCCCCGTTGCCGTCTTCGGTTGCCGCGCATCAACCCGCCGCGCTGTCCGACCTGCGGGGTGACCCGCACCGGGCCGCCCGAGCTGGCGCCTGCGGCCAGCTGCGCGGAGTGCGAGGACTGGGAGGGTCTCCGCGCGGCGGCACCGTTTCGCATGACCGGATTGGCCGCCGATCTCGTTCACGCGCTGAAGTACAAGGGGTGGCACGGTCTGGCGCCCATGATGGCCTCCACCATGCGGTTGTCTAGTGAGCGGCTGGCGGGGGGCGAGCCACAGCTTCTGGCTCCGGTACCGCTCGCGGCCGCGCGCCTGCGGGAGCGCGGCTTCAACCAGGCGCTGCTGCTGGCGGCGGGGCTTGCGAACGAAACTGGCTGGCCCTTAGTTAATCCGCTCCGTCGCCGCCGAACCGGAGAGCAGCAGGCCCGCCTCGGCCGGCGGCGGCGCGTGCAGAACGTGAAAGGGCTGTTCCTCGTCGATCGCGGGTGTGCGTCCGCGTCGCCCCCGGTGCTCCTGGTGGACGACGTGGTGACCACGGGCGCGACGGCGGCGGAGTGCCGGCGAGTCCTCGTCGGCGCGGGATTCCGCTGCACGGGCGTGGTGAGCTTCGCTCGCGCGGCGCGAACCATCGATGATTCGGAGTGAACGCAGCGGATCCGGAAGGAGTCGACATGTCCGTTCGAGTGGGAATCAACGGTTTCGGACGAATCGGACGGTGCATCGTGCGGGCGGCGTTGAAGGCAGAGAACGAGGCGCTCGAATTTGTGGCCGTGAACGACCTGACCGATGCGAAGACTCTCGCCCACCTGTTTCGGTACGACTCGGTTCACGGCCGTTTTTCGGGCGAAGTGGCGGTGGACGGCGATGACTTGATCATCGACGGTGCCCGGGTTCGGGTGCTTTCGGAGCGCGACCCGGCCAGCTTGCCGTGGGCCGACCTCGGCGTTCGCATCGTGATCGAGTCGACCGGTATCTTCCGCGCCCGGGACGAGGCGGCGAAGCACCTGGCGGCCGGAGCGGAGAAGGTCATCATCACAGCCCCTGCCAAGGGACCGGACATCACCCTCGTCCTGGGGGTCAACGAGGGTGCGTACGATCCCGGTGCGCACGACGTAATCTCCAACGCGAGCTGCACGACGAACTGCGTCGCGCCGGCCGTGAAGGTGCTGGTCGACAATTTCGGCTTCGAGCGCGGGCTGATGACGACGGTGCACTCGTACACCAACGACCAGAGGATCCTCGACCTCCCGCACAAGGATCCGCGGCGGGCTCGCGCCGCGGCAGTATCGATCATCCCGACCACGACTGGTGCGGCCAAGGCCACCGGCTTGGTGATTCCGGAAGTGCAGGGACGGATCGACGGGATGGCGATGCGGGTTCCGACCCCGGATGTCTCGATCGTCGACCTGGTCGCCGACGTGAGCACGGAAACGACGGCGGAGGAGGTGAACGCCGCCTACCGGAGCGCGGCGGACGGGGCGCTCAAGGGAATTCTCGCCTACACCGACGAGCCTCTGGTGTCGGTGGACTACATGGGCAACCCGGCCAGTTCGATCATCGACGGCCTCTCGACCAGCGTCATCGACGGTCGCATGGTCAAGGTGATCGCCTGGTACGACAACGAGTGGGGGTACTCCTCACGCTGCGTCGACGTCGCCTCTTTCGTCGGCGCGCGCCTTCCGGCGCATGCCACGGCCTGAGTTGGCCGCGGCTCCCGGTCGTCCTGTCGATCGCCGCTCCACCCGCGCCGGTCGCCGAACGGCGGGGCGGTGAAGCGCGCCGTCACCGACCTACGGCCGGAAGAGTTGGCCGCCCGCCGGGCCCTGGTCCGAGTCGACTACAACGTGCCGCTGGCGGACGACGGAACGGTCCAGGACGACACTCGTGTCCGCGCGACCGTACCGACGCTGTCGCTGCTCCTCGAACGAGGGGCCCGCCCGGTGCTCCTCTCTCACCTCGGGCGTCCGAAAGGCGACTTCGACGCTCGCTACACGCTCGAACCACTGGTGCCGGTAGTGGCATCGGCGTGTGGGGCGACGGTCGAGTTCGCCTCCCCGGCCGATTCGAGCGACGCGGTCGCGGCCAGCCGGGCGCTGGGCGAGGGACAGATCCTACTGCTCGAGAACACCCGGTTTCTTCCCGGCGAGACGAGGAACGATCCGGAGCTGGCGAGGCGGCTGGCCGCGCTCGGTGACCTGTTCGTGAACGACGCGTTCGGTTCCACGCACCGCGCCCACGCGTCCGTCGTCGGGGTGACGGAGTTCCTGCGGCCGGCCGTCGCCGGCCTCCTTGTCCAGCAAGAGCTCGACGCTCTCAGTGCCCTGCGTCGGCGTGACACGGCCCGCCCGTTCGCGATTGCGTTCGGTGGCGCAAAGATCGCAGACAAGCTGCCGCTGCTCGACTTTTTCCTCGAACGGGCGGATTCGCTGCTCATCGGGGGAGCGATGGCGAACACGTTTCTGCGCGCTTCCGGACTCCCGACCGGGCGGTCGCTGGTCGAGGAGGATGCGCTGGAGCTCGCCGCGGCGCTTCTGGACCGCGGTGGCGAGCGAATCCGCCTGCCAACGGATCTCGTCGTCGCCGCCGACCCCGACGCCGACCCCGAACACACGCGGGTCAGTCCGGCAACTGAGATCCCCGACGAGGCGTCGGCGTTCGACATCGGACCCGACACCGCCGCGGCTTACGCGCGCCAGATCGAAGCCTCGAACACCTTCTTTTGGAACGGCCCCATGGGTCTGTTCGAAAATCCCACCTTCGAGGCCGGCACATTTGCGGTCGCGATGGCCGCCGCCAAGGCGACCAGCGGTGGTGCGTTTACCGTGGTCGGCGGCGGCGACTCGGCGAGCGCCATTCGGGCGGCCGGCCTGAGCGAGCAGGTGTCCCACGTCTCGACCGGGGGAGGGGCCGCCATGGAGTACCTGGCCCATGGCTCGCTGCCCGGCATCGAGGTCCTCGACGACGCATGAGCCGACGGGTGCCGCTGTTCGCGGCCAACTGGAAGATGTTCAAGGGACCCGGCGAGGCACGCGCGTTCGCCGGCGCCTTTCGGGATGCCTACACGCCCCGGTCCGACCGTCGGTTGCTGTTCTTCCCACCGGCGGTCAGCATCGTCGCCCTGGTGGAGGCGTTCGCCGGCCGATCCGACATCGAGGTAGGAATCCAGGATGTCCACTCCGAGGCCGAAGGCGCTCACACCGGCGCTGTGTCGGCGCGCATGGCCCGCGATGCCGGCGCTCGTTGGGGACTGGCCGGTCATTCGGAGCGGCGTCGGGAATTCGGTGATACGGATGAGATGGTGGCCGCCAAAGTCCGCCGACTCCTCGCGGCCGACCTTATTCCCCTCGTGTGTGTGGGAGAGACGCTCGAGGAGCGCGAGAGTGGAGCCTTGGAGGAGGTGCTGGGGCGGCAGCTGGGGGCCGTCCTCGGCGCCGTCGACTCGTCGGCGCGCGCCCGCCTGCGCTACGCCTACGAGCCGGTGTGGGCGATCGGTACCGGACGAACGGCGGAGCCGGCTGACGCGGCAAACGCCCACGCCATCGTCCGCTCGCTGATCGCGACCGGCGCCGATCCATCCATCGCCGAGGACGCCGTCATCCTGTACGGCGGCAGCGTGAAGCCGACCAACATCGGGGAGCTGATGGCGGCCGAGGGCGTCGATGGAGTGCTGGTCGGAGGTGCCAGCCTGGAAGCGGACAGCTTCGCCCGTATCGCGGACGTGGAACTGAGGTCCTGAGCGGCGACCGCGCGGTTGTTGACTCGATCCGCGCGCCGGCGGTAAGTTCGTGGTGTTGCGCCGGGACGGTGCGGCCCGGCGGGTCCGTGAGAGGCGCGTGCCGGACGGTGCGCGCCTTCGTTGTTACAGGCGAGATGCGGCGATGTTCGGTTTTCTGCTCGTGCTCATCAGTGTCGTGGCCTTGCTCCTCATCCTCATCATCCTCCTCCAATCGGGGAAGGGTGGGGGGCTGGCGGCGGAGTTCGGGGGCGCTTCATCCTCCACCGATTCGTTCATCGGGGGCCGTCAAGCCGCGAATCTCCTCACCCGCCTGAGCTGGATCGGCGGGGGCGTGTTCATGTTCGTGGCCCTGGTGCTGTCCGTTCTGTCCACTCACACGGTCGGCGCGCCGGAGTCGATCCTGCGCGGGGAGTTCGGCGCCCAGGTGCCGGAGGCCCCCACCTCGGTGCTGGAAGCGGAGGGGACGGATGCCACTCCGGACGACGCGGCCGGGGAAGCCGGGGAGGCCGACCCGGGACCCGGGCAGTCGCCGCCCGCCGGTGATCCGCCGTCGCAGCCGGGAGGCGGCAACTAGTCGGCCTCGTCGCCACCGCCGGCGGCTCCGGGGGGTGGGCGCTGCGGGCGAAACTGCTCGTGGGGCGGCACATCGAGGAAATCCGTGAACCGCCCCTTCTCCATCTGCTCCTCTACCCAGCGGTCGAAGTCCGAGCCGACCGTTCCGTCCGAGCTGCGGCGGTTGCGGGCGGCATCGACCGCCAGGGCGTGCGCATACTCGTTCTTGACATGCTCGTCGTGCCCGCGCACCCATCGCCATTCGATTCGGTGACGCGCGGCCGCGCTCGCCAGCTCTCGCCACAGATCGAGATTCTCGATCGCTCCGCTCTTTCGCCGCCACCCGCGCCGGGCCCAGCCGTGAATCCAGTCGGTCATTCCGCGTGCCAGGTACTGGCTGTCGGTAGTGAACACGATATCGCACGGACGATTGAGCGCACGCAGCCCGACGATTGCCGAGGTGAGCGCCATGCGGTTGTTTGTCGTGTCGGGATCGAAGTGATAGTAGTCCTTGCGCCGCCAGCCGCGCCGGGCGTCGAACGTCTCGATCAGGCCGGCGGCCGCGCCCGGGTTGGCGCTGTCCTGAAACTGGTTTCCGAGACAGGACTCATCGGCGTAGATCCAGATCAGGCGATCATCGGTGGTCGTCATCGTGTCGAACCGGGTTCCTCCACTGGAGCAGCAGCCGCTTGGTGACCCTCAGAATTGGAAGGCCGACGTGATCGCCACGCAAGCGCCCGCGGGATACATGCTGCTCGAGGACGGCAGCTGCTTCGATGGCTGGCTGGCGGGGAAGCTCGATGGCGGCTGCGGCGAAGCCGTGTTCACCACCAACCTGACCGGCTATCAGGAGGTGCTGACCGACCCGTCCTACGCGGGACAGATCGTGGTTATGACAGCGCCGATGATCGGCAACTACGGGGTCACCGCCACCGACGCACAGTCGCGAAGGCCGTGGGTCAGCGGCTTCGTGATCCGCGAGCTTTCTCCAACCACTACCGGCTGGCGGGCCGAAGGCTCCTTGAGCGCCTACCTCGCGGAGCACGGGATTCCGACTCTGGTCGGCGCCGACACGCGGGCGATCACGCGGCGGATCCGCGAGGTCGGGGCCATGCGGGCGATCATCGCGCCCGCGACCATGTCGGCGAACGAGGCGCGGGACCGCCTCGACGCCGAGCCTCCGATGACCGGACGCGATCTCGCGTCGCTGGTGTCGATCGAGGAGCCGTACGAGCTCGCGCCCGAGGGCGAAGAACGCGGGCTCGTCCTCTGCCTTGACTACGGCGTGAAACGCCAGAGCCTGGACCTGATCCGCGGTGAGGGATTTCGTGTCCGTGTCCTGCCAGCGTCGACGCCGGTCGACGAGATGCTGGCCGGCTCTCCGTGCGGCCTGTTCATATCGAACGGTCCCGGGGACCCGGAAGCCGTGCCGGGCGCCACGGAGCGGATCTTGGCCGTGAGTGACGCCGGCATCGCGGTGTTCGGGATCTGTCTCGGGCACCAACTGCTCGCGCTCAGCTTCGGCGGCCGCACGTTCAAACTCCCGTACGGGCACCATGGTGGAAACCACCCGGTCCAGAACCTGGACACCGGCGTCATCGAGATCACCTCCCAGAACCACGGTTTCGCGGTGACGGAAGAGGATGGCCGAATCGCGGCCGCCGAGCAGCTTCGAATCACGCATCGCAACCTGAACGACGGCACGATCGAGGGTCTGGCGCACACGGAGCGTCCGGTTTTCGGGGTTCAGTATCACCCGGAGTCCGCTCCTGGACCCCACGACAGCCGCTACTTGTTCGACATGTTTGTGGCGGCGATGTGCGCAACTTAAGCAATGGCAACCGATTGACAGGATTCGGCGCTCCGCTGTAGCTTCATTCGGGTCGCCAAATACCGATCGGGGAACAACATCGGAGCTTCCGGCGTGTGCCCCGAGTCCATCTCTTCCCGACCGACAGAGGCCGTGCCACAGCGCAGACGCTCGACCATTCTGGCCATCGTTCTCATTCTGGGGATCTTCGCCACCGGGATCATCGTCGCGGGTCGGCTGCTTGTCGGGGGCAATGTGCCGGTGATCCGAGGCGACCGGGTCGCCATCATTCCGATCGCCGAGATTATCGGGCCACAGGCCGAGCGGACCTTCGTCAACAACCTGCGCGAATTCGAACGAAACAGCGCCGTGCGGGCGTTCGTGCTCGAGATCAGGTCACCGGGCGGGACGGTCGGTGCCTCCCAGTCGATCTATTCGGCGATCCGGGTGTTGCGTGAGGCCGATGATCGGCCGGTGATCGCGTGGATCGGAGATGTCGGAGCTTCGGGCGGCTATTACGCGGCTCTCGGTGCGGACAGCATTTATGCGCTTCCCGGTTCCATCACCGGATCCATCGGCGTGATCATGGAGTTCCCGAACGCCCGGGAGTTGCTCGACAAGATCGGCCTCCAATTGGAGGTGATCAAGAGCGGCGAGTTCAAAGACCTGGGGTCTCCCGTTCGCCCTTTGTCCGAGGAGGATCGGGCCGTCCTGCAGGGCGTCGTTGACGACGTCTGGCACCAGTTCGTGGAAGCAGTGGCGGAAAACCGTCCCCTGGATCTCGAGCAGGCCGAAGCCCTGGCCGACGGGAGGATCTTCACCGGTGAGCAGGCGCTCGAGTACCAGCTCATCGATGGATTGGCGAGCCTGAGCGAGGCGATCGACATCGCCGGGGAGATGGCAGGGCTGGGGAAGGATCCGGAGACGGTTCGCCCGCGGCAAAAGAGGATGAGTTGGCTCGACCTGATCAGCGGCGTGTCAGAGACGCGCCTGCGCGAATTGCTTGGCCATTTCGTGCCTGCCGCGGCGACGCCGCGGATGCTCTACCAGTGGAAACCGTGATTGCGGGCGGACGGTTGCAGAGACATCGCGCCTGACGGACCTCACACGCGACGCGAGAGGAGCGGATCAATGACCAAAGCGGATCTAGTCGAGCAGGTGTACGAGGCGATCGGACCCGGCATTACCAAGAAGGACTGCAGCGCGGTCATCGACGGCTTCCTCAATGCCGTGAGACGTGCCCTGGCGGACGACCAGCACATCGAAATCCGCGGGTTCGGCACTTTCAAGGTCAAGTACCGCAAACCACGCACGGCCCGCAACCCGCGAACCGGCGAGTCGGTGCGCGTGCCGGCCCGCGCCGTGCCGGTGTTCAAACCCTCGCGGTTGTTCAAGGCACACGTGGCCGAGCAGCAGGAGAAACCCCCTCGCGCGTCGATCGAGGGCTTCTGAGCCTCGCTCCGGGCTGCCCGCTGCGAACGGTGGAGGGCGGGGAGGTCCCTCAGCTACTCAGGCAGGCTCGTACTCTCTCGAGTCCGGTACTGAGAAGGTCCTGCGGAACGGCGAAGTTGAAGCGCAGAAACCCGGGCGCGTGAAACGTGTCTCCCGGGATGCAGGCCACCTCGGCCTCGTTCAGGAGTCGTTCGGCTACTCCGAGCGAACCGGCCCCACCGGCGAGTCCCGCGAACAGGTAGATGCCACCGGGCGGTGGATCGAGCACGATTCCGTGCGTATCGCGAAGCAACGCGACTCCCACATCGCGGTTCTTTCGAAGCGTGGCGACGAATTGCGCGATGTGGCGCTCGCGCTGCTCGCTGTCGCCGAGCGCCGCCGCGGCGGCCGCCTGGGATGGACCGGCAGCCCCTGAGGTGGTCTGACTCTGAAGGTCCGTCGCCTTCGCGATCAGCTCGCGCGGACCGACAGCGAACCCGATGCGCCAGCCGGTCATCGCAAACGCCTTGGAGACGCCGTCGACGACGACGACCCTCGGCGGGCGATCGGGAACGTCGAGGACGGAAGGCGCCGATGATCCCTCGAAGTACAACCTCCGATAGATTTCATCCGACAACAGCCACAGGTCGTGCTCCCCGGTCCAGCGCACGAGGTGCTCGATCGTCGCCCGATCGTAAGTAGCGCCCGAGGGATTCGAAGGGCTGTTGATGACGATCCCCCGCGTGCGGGGGGTTCGCGCGGCTTCGACCGCCTCGAGGTCGAGGGCGAACCCCTGATCCGCGTGCGTCGGCACGATCACCGGCGAGGCGCCCGCCAGTTCGATGATCGTCGTGTAGCTCGGCCACAGCGGAGCGGGAACCAACACCTCGTCGCCCCGTTCAAACAGGCAGAAGATGCAGTTGAAGAGGGCCTGTTTGGCTCCCGCCGACACGATTACGTCAGACGCCTCGAACCGGGAGTGGGCGCTGCTCTCTGCCAGGTAGCGGGCGATCGCCTCGCGCAGCGCCGTCGTGCCGGCAGTGGGCGGGTACCCCATCCGGCCGGCCCCGATGGCGTCGATCGCGGCTCGTGCCGCATATTCCGGGGTAGGGAAGACCGGCTCCCCGGCCGACAGATCGATCACGGGCCGTCCCTCGGCCCGCAGGGTGCGCGCTCGGGCGGCCAGGGCAAGCGTGGGGGAAGGCTCGAGGGTCGAGACGTTGGCGGAGAAAGAGGTGTCCACTGTTGTGTGCACGGTTTGATGCGCTTTCGGCGGTACGGTAACTTGCCCGCGCCGCGTCGCTTCGCGGGTGGCGAATCGAGCCGCGAGATCATACGGATCGGTTGAGACGGACGTCAAGAAACGGCTCGGAGCGAACCGAGTCCCCGGGAAACAAGCCGGACGAAACGATGACCAGAGAAACCACCACCCAGCTGTCTCCGGCCGAGGTGATCGCGGAGAGCAAGCTCTTTTTTACCAGGCTGCTGGTCGGTTATGCAGGCACGATCGAGGACGAGACGGACTCCAGTGTCGTGCTGTCCGACTTCCGAAACCGCATCGCCATCTCGGCGTGGACGAGCGACGGGACCACGCGCGTGCGCGTGTCCACGCAGCGTCCCGATGAGAGGCTCTCCAAGTACCTGATGTTCATCCGGACGGCGGCCCCGAACAGCGCTGCCCCGACCACGGGCACGGCGTCACACGCCGATGTTTGAGCGCGAGGCTGCCACTGCCGCCGCCATCCAGGTGTCGGTCCGCCTGTTCGCACACTATCGCGACCGGACCGGGGTGGCGGGACACATGCTGACGGTGCCGGAAGGGAGTACCGTGCGCGAGCTGGTTGCCCGTCTTCGGTGCGAGGCCGGCTTCGAGGTGCTGCCCCCTGATCCGGTCGTCGCCGTCAATCGGGAGTACGCTGCTCTGGACCGCAAGGTGGTCGACGGCGATGAGGTCGCGCTCATCCCGCCCGTGTCGGGAGGCTGAGGTGCGACCGCATCGGCGAAAGCGGACCGATGGGTCGGGCGCCGGCCGGCACGACCGGGTGCCGACCGTGCGCGCGCGGATCAGCGAGGACCGGATCGAGCCGGCCGGTTTGCTGACCGACCTCGGCACGACGGCGGATGGGGCTTCGATCCTGTTCGTCGGTCGGGTGCGCGACGAGAACTCCGGGCGGCCGGTCGCTCGGCTGCATTACGAGGCGTATCGCGAGATGGCGGAGCAGGTGTTGGAGGAGATCCTCCTCGAAGCGGTCGACCGCTGGGAGGTGGGCGGCATCGCGGCCGCCCACCGCACCGGTGTGCTGTCGCCGGGTGAAGCCAGCGTGGCGATCGCGGTCACGGCTCCCCACCGGGCCGCCACCTACGCTGCCTCGCGCTACGTGATCGAAGAGATAAAGACGCGACTCCCGGTCTGGAAGCTTGAAGAGTACGAGGATGGGTCGGGGGGTTGGCTGGCGGGCGAGCGGGTGCGGGCTGACGGCTCGCCGGGTGCCCGACGAGACGAGGGGTCGGGATGAAGGACCAGTTCGGCCGTCGAATCAACTACCTGCGCGTCTCGGTGACGGACAAGTGCAATCTCCGGTGCACCTACTGCATGCCGGTAGAGGGTCTCGACTGGGTTCCGAAAAAGGAACTGCTCACGTACGAGGAGATCACCGAGATCGTGCGGCAGATGGCGACGGTCGGACTCGAGCGGGTGCGAATCACCGGCGGTGAGCCGCTGGTGCGTCGGGACCTGCCGGAGCTGGCGTCGATGCTCGCCGCCGTGCCCGGGATCCGCGATATCGCGCTGTCGACGAACGCCGTGTTGTTGCCACAGTTCGCGACCCGACTGAAGCAAGCGGGTGTTCGACGCGTGAACATCAGCCTCGACACGCTTCGTCGCGAGCGCTTCGAGCGGCTGGCCCGGCGACCGGGTCGATTCTTCGACGCGACCCTGGAGGGAATCACCGCGGCCGAGCGGGCGGGATTTGCGCCGCTCAAGATCAACACGGTTCTGCTGCGAGGCATCAACGACGATGAAGTCGTCGATTTCGCCGACATCACCCGGCAGCGTCCGTGGCACATCCGTTTCATCGAACTGATGCCTGTGGCGGAAAACCTGCACCTGACGGACCATTTCATAGCAGCGGACGAGATTCTGCGGCGGATCGCCAGACTGGAGGATCTCCGGCCCGCGCCCGGTCCGGAGGGGAACGGCCCCGCGGTTTACTATCGATTCGACGATGCGCCGGGCACGGTCGGGGTGATCACCCCGTTGTCGCACAACTATTGCGACAGGTGCAATCGTATGCGGCTGACGGCGGATGGCCGGCTGCGGACGTGTCTGTTCGGGACGCACGAGGTCGATCTGAAGCAGCCGTTGCGTGACAGCGGCGACGTGCTGGGTGCGGTTCGCGAGGCGTTGGCCGGCAAGCCGGAGCGTCATTGGCTCCAGCTCGGATCGACGGCGGGAAGCGGAGGATTGGCGGCGCTGAGCGAGGTGGGCGGGTGAGAGTGGTGGAGGTGGGGGATGTCCTCGGGTCGCAGGGGCGGCCACAACAGAATCGTGGGGGGTGGGTATGACTTACGAGGAAAGACAGCAGCACCAACTGCTTCGTGAGCGCGCGCGCTCACTCCGCGATCAGCTCGAGACGGGTGACGCGTATGATCCGCTCACGCGTGGTGAGGCCCTCCATTTGCTCACGCTGGTCGAATCAGTGATCGACATGGTGAGTCCGGAGCGCTGGGACCGCGCGCTGGTCACCATCGCTGAAGAGGTCTCGCGCCGGGTCGGAGCCTTTCCAGGCCGCGATCTGTAGCCGGCGCCTGCTCGCTCGACCCTCGCCGCTGCGGCGGTTGCATCCGGTCATCCGGAGCCGGTAGCTTCCCCTCGCGTCTCGATTCCGGAGACGCGGCTGTTCCTCACTGCACATGCACCCAACCGCTCGCGCGAGGTACATCGTTGTGGACAAGATCACGGTAGTCGGTGCCGGACACGTCGGTGCGACCGCGGCTCAGAGGGTGGCGGAACGAGAACTGGCCCGCGAAGTCGTGCTGGTCGACATCGTGGAAGGCCTGCCACAGGGCAAAGCACTCGATCAGTGGGAGTCGGCGCCGGTGGAGGGATTCGACACGAGGGTGGTGGGTAGCCGCGGATACGATGAAACGGCGGGTTCCGGGCTCTATATTGTGACCGCAGGCCTGGCCCGCAAACCGGGGATGAGTCGCGATGACCTGGTCACCAGGAACACCGAGATCATCAAAGGCATCGCGGAACAGATCCGCCAGCACAGCCCGGACGCCATCGTCATCATGGTCACCAATCCGCTCGACGTGATGGCCTATGTGGCCAAGGAGGTGACCGGCTTCCCGCGCCACCGGGTGATCGGCATGGCGGGAGTGCTCGATACGGCACGATTCCGGAGCTTTATCGCCCTCGAGCTCGACGTGAGCGTCGAGGATATCCAGGCCCTCGTCCTCGGGGGTCACGGTGACAGCATGGTTCCGTTGACGCGCTCCGTGTCGGTGGGCGGCATTCCGCTTGCCGAGCTGCTGCCGGCCGATCGCATCGAGGAGATCGTGGAGCGAACGCGCAAAGGAGGGGGCGAGATCGTCGGTCTCCTGAAGACCGGGAGCGCATACTACGCGCCGTCGGCTGCCGCGGTTCAGATGGCCGAAGCGATCGCACGCGACAAGAAGCGCATCCTGCCGTGTGCCGCGTGGCTGGAAGGCGAGTATGGGCTCCATGACCTGTTTCTCGGGGTGCCGTGTAAGCTGGGTCGGGGTGGCCTGGAGCAGGTGATCGAGGTCGACCTTACCCCCGGCGAGCGTCAGGCACTCCACGCCTCGGCCGCCGACGTGCGGGCGACGATGAAGGTCGTGGCGCTCTAGCGAGCTGCCAGGCGGGCGTGAGCTACCTGCAGTTCCTCCTCCGCTGGTACAACCTGATCTTTCTGGCCCTCGGCCTCAGCGGCGTCGGTGCTTGGATCGTGGCGCGGGCTCGGACAAGGCGAATGCCGGTCGCGTCCGGCACGCTGATCGGGACGTGCGTGGCTGGGCTCACCTTCAACGGCGCCATTCACGACCTTGCCCTCGGCGACCCGGCTCCCCGATTTCCCCTCGTCCTCATCGCTTCGGTCGCCGTCGCTTTCGTGTTCGCCTACGGGTATCGGCGACTGACGGATCGCTATTTTCCGCCCGTGCGCCGCATAGAGATCGACTCGCCGGGTCTGGTCGGGCTCGAGGGGCGATTGGTGAGCCAGGGAGTCGACCGCGAGCCCCGCTCGGGGCGGGCACACTGCCACGACGGGGGCGTCCTCCATCTCGTGCACTGTCACACGATGGAGGAGGAGCTCCGCTGTGGGCGCACGATTCGCCTCGAGGCATACGACGAAGCGTCCCGTTCGTATCGCGTGACGGCGGACTGATCGTCCCGTCCACGCATGGTGCGAACCCCTGGCGGGCGCTGCGGCCTCCGCACCCTGGGAGGCGCGTCGAGGGACCGCGCTTCGCTTGAAGCCGTGTGCGAGCGCCGGTAAGATGCAGCCCGCTCGGACAGTGCAGCGACCCGCCGATTCCGGTGAACGCATGCGACGCCTGGTTTCCCTGTACAGCTCGACGATCGGCAAGAAGATCGTCATGGCGGTCACAGGTGTGCTGTTGCTGGGCTTCGTCGTCGCGCACATGCTCGGCAACCTCAAGGTCTACCAGGGTCCGGAGAAGTTCAACGCGTACGCGGAATTCCTGCGCGATGCGGGCACACCGCTGCTCGGTCACGGCCAGCTGCTGTGGCTCGTGCGGCTGGTGCTGCTCGCGGCCGTCGTCGTCCACATCGTGGCCGCGGTGCAGCTGGGTCGTCTCAGTCTGGCGGCCCGCCCTGTCCGATATGGACGAACGCCTCACGAAGAGCTGACGTACGCCTCGCGCACCATGCGCTGGGGCGGAGCGGTGATATTCCTTTTCGTGGTCTACCACCTCATGCACCTCACCTGGGGTAACGCCCACCCGGGTTTTGTGCGCGGGGATGTCTATCACAACTTCGTGACCGGCTTCGGGCAGTGGCCGGTCGCGGTTGCGTACAGCTTCGCCATGCTCGCCCTCGGACTGCACATCTACCACGGCGTGTGGAGCGGCTTTCAGACGCTGGGTCTCGACGGTCCCCGGGCTCGGCGCATTCGTCGCCCGCTGGCGGCCGGGCTTGCCCTGGTCGTCGTGATCGGCAACCTCTCTTTTCCGCTCGCCGTGCTGACGGGAGCCGTCCGATGAGCGAACGCCTCGCCGCCCGTATTCCACACGGCCGGATCCAGGACAAGTGGGACCGGCATCGATTCGAGATGAAGCTGGTGAGTCCCGCCAACAAACGGCGGCACCGGGTGATCGTCGTCGGAACCGGCCTGGCGGGAGGCTCGGCGGCGGCGACTCTTGGCGAGTTGGGGTACCGCGTCGACTGCTTCTGTTACCACGACAGTCCCCGACGGGCGCACAGCATCGCGGCCCAGGGCGGCATCAATGCGGCAAAGAACTACCAAAACGACGGCGACAGTGTCTGGCGTCTGTTTTACGATACGGTCAAGGGTGGGGACTTTCGGTCGCGTGAGGCCAACGTGTACCGACTGGCGCAGATCAGCGTCAACATCATCGACCAGTGTGTCGCCCAGGGGGTGCCGTTCGCGCGCGAGTACGGTG
>CAZJXR010000001.1:77472-81452 GCA_964550085.1 uncultured Gemmatimonadota bacterium | reverse complement strand
CGAACAGCGGATTCACCAGCCACGGCACGCCCGCCCGGTAGCCGGCAGCCAGCAGCAGGGGCCAACCCGGGTTCATGATCCCGTACCAGCGATCACCGTCGACGAGCGTATGGGTGAACTCGAAGAACTCGGGGTGCTGCGGAGCCGGGAAATAGAGCCGACCGGCCGCCAGCGCCTTGGCCTGAAACTGGTAGGCGACCTCGTCGCTGATGTGGGGAACTGCGTCCAGCACCAGCGCCCCGGCCGCCACCGCCGCGGTCGCGAACCCGACCGCCAGGACCACCGGCGGACAGCGGTCGACGACGGAGTCGGCCGCCGAGGCGAGAGGCCGGAAGCGGTGCCCGATAACGAACAGAGCCAGGAACGACAGCGTGCTCGTGGCCAGGAACACCGCGTAGCTCCGCACCCCGAGATAGCGCGCGGCCAGCAGTGGCAACAGCGCGGCCACAAGCAGGGTGATGGCTACCGCGAGGGGGCGGAGCGCCCGCCACCCCTCGCGCAGCGTCGCCATCGCCGCCGCCGGCCGAACCGCGCCGAGCGCCGCTCCGCCCAGCCCCACGCTGACCAGAACGCGAAACAACGGTCAGCGACCCGCTAAAAGCGCTCGAGGCGTTTGCGCGCGATCGTCTTGAGCATGCGAAGCGCCGTGCGCGAGATGTGCAGGTAGTTGGCGGAATGCTTGGACGCTCCGGCGCGCCGGCGATGATAGGACACGGGGACCTCGATGATGCGGAGCCGGGCTTGCAGGGCGGCGATCATCATCTCCGGCGACAGCTCGGGACCGACGCCCCGCAACAGTGGACGAATCCGCTGGTAGGTCTCGCGCCACAACGCCCGGTACGTGCAGCCGACGTCGGTGAACCGGGGCCGGCGGCGCCACCACAGCAGCTCGAGTAACTTTGCCACCACGACGTTCCCCACCCGCACCGCACCACGCATGTTCGTCCCCTGCTCGATCAGCTCGCGCGTGGTCCGCGTCCCGACGACCATGTCCGCATCCTTGAGGTATTCGAGCAGCTTGTGCAGGTCTCGAGCGCGGAACGAGCTGTCGGCCTCGACCACCACCAGGATGTCACCGCCGGCGACATCCAGTCCGTGCCGGATCGTGTCGCCGTAACCCCTCAGCTTCACCGTCTCGACCCTCGCCCCCGCGGCGCGCGCCGTCTCGGCCGTGCGGTCGGTCGACGAGTTGTCGACCACCACCACCTCGGTCACGTGCTCCCTGAAGTCGCGGACGACGTCGCCGATCGACGCCTCCTCGTTGAACGCCGGCACGACAACGCTGACCGTACAGTCGGGCGCCCGCTTCGCGCGCGTCGTGTACTGAGCCAGGTGATAGTCGGCTTCGGTATTCACGTTCATATACGCACCGCGCAGCTCGAAAGGGAGGACCCGTCCTTCGCGGGCGAGGAGATCGATGGCGTCCGTCAGCTCGACCCGCCCGCTGCGTGGGGATGGGGGCGTGCGCTCGATGGCGTCGAAGATCCTCGAAGTAAAATAGTACGTCCCGCAACCCATCAGGTCGTTTTCCAGCCGCTGCGGTTTCTCGACCAGCCCGGCGATCGCCCCGTCGACGATGCGGATGCTGTAGTTGCGGCGGATCAGATCGTTGTCCTCCGTCCGCTTCACCGCGCACGCCGCGTCGCAATCGCGGCCGAACAGCGCCCGCATCTCGGCATGGTTCGAGTTCAGATACAGCTCATCGCCGAGGATGGTGACGAACGGTTCCCGGAATCGATCGCGCGCGAGCAGGATTCCTCTTGCCAGTCCATCGGTGACGTCCTCACACTCGATGTAAGAGAGAGAGACCTCGAACGTCGATCCGTCACCGAGCGCGGTGCGGATCTGCTCGCCCAGATAACCGGTGATGATGGCGATGTCCCGGATGCCGAGCGCATCGCGCAGCAGTTCGATGTTGCGCTGGATCAGGGGCACGCCGTCGACCCGAAGCAGGACTTTCGGCATGTAGGTGGTCTTCGGGTAGGCGCGCACGCCGGCGCCGGCCGCCGGGATGAGTGCCTGGCGGACCCGCACCGGTGTCGGACCGGGCAGCCCGGGGTCGTCCTGACTCCAGGACGTGCCGTGTCCCCGAGGCGCGACCCGGCGTCGACCGGCCGCGATCGGACTACGCCTCCGTGTCTCCATCGGCCGGTGCGAGCTCCATGCGGAAACGGTGATCCTTACCCTGGTTGGTCACCATATCCCGCACGAGGGGAAAATCCCGTGCCCACACGAGGAAAAGGCCTGGAATGGCGAGGAGGAGCAGGTATCTGGCCGCTCTTCGCCGGGGCTCGAACACCAGGCGCCGGACGCTGTCGCGCGGACGCGACAGGAAGCCTCCGGCGTAAACGGCGAGGACGGGATGCAGCGGGAGAGAGTAGCGGGACAGAGAGTAGGTGAGACCGAACAGGAGCGTCGAGTGAACGATGAGCAGCAGACTCAAGCCACGCAGCGGCGCCCGGTCGGCGCCGGCGAGGCCGGCGAGTCCGGCCAGGACGAGGCCGATGAAGAAGAGGATGGAAACGATCGTGGTAGCCACGATCAGGGACGGCGGAATCCGATGCGCGAACCACTGGTTGCGGACGTGGCGGAGCAGAAACGAGTCCACTGTCCACAGGTGAGCCGCCTCCCACACCGAGCTCTTCAGGTAGCGGGCCGGGTCGCGCGCGATGTTCTCCCGCCCGATGCGAAGCGCCGCGTCCTGGGCGCCCGAGGCATCGCGGCTCACAAGCTCCTGATACGAGACTCCGTCGATGCTGCCGTATTCCGCGCTCCAGAAATCGTCCTTGTCGACGAAGGCCGCCTCCGGCTGCGTGGCGACCAGGAAGTTGAACGGGCCGTTGCTGTCGACCAAGACGATGCTCCCGGTGACCGTCGCGTTGCGGACCGTCCACGGGAGGACAACCGCCCCGGCAGCGACCGACAGCGCCGCGAAGCCCAGACACGCACGCCACCAGAACGGACCCGGACCGGCGAGCGCCGAGCGGACCATCTCCCCGTTCGTTCCCGCCGCGCCCTCACCTCCGGGGCGCCTCCGAGCGCCGGCCCACGGCAGGAGGATCGGGCGGTCATCGTCCCGACGCCTCTGGACGATCGCCCACGGCAGCAGAAGCGGGATGAAGGTGAGGATCATCGGCCGGGTGAGGCCGGCAAGGCCGAGCGCGACGCCGGCGCCCAGCCAACCGCGCCACCGCCCGCGCTGCCGGTCCGAGGTCAGGAAGTCGAGGGCCGCGAGCAGGAGGAAGATGAACAGCGTCTCCGACCACAGGCGGTGGGTGAAGGCGACCAGCACCGGGTCGAACGCGAACAGCGCCGCGGCCACGCGGCCTGCCGAACGGTTCAGCGTCCGACGCGCGATGCGGTAGACGAGCAGCACCGAGAGCGTGCTGATCAGCACCTGGCCCACCCGGATGCCGAGCGTCCCGGCGCCGAGCGCGAGCATGAGGGCCATGTAGGCCGGATACAGCGGCGGTCGGAAGGTCCCCTCGAACCGCCCCTCCACCGCCAGGGTGCGGGCGAGGTCCAGATACGCTACCTCATCCAGCACCGGCGCCGCCGATCGTTCGATGATCGCCAGCGTCATCTTGAGCACCAGGGAGGCGCCGACCACCCCCCACAGGAGCGGGTCGCGAGGGAGGAAGCTCCGGAAAGCCATCGCGAATCAGTCGTCCGAGTGCGGATCGGGGCCGGGGCTGGCGGTGCCGGGTACGGCGAGAGCCGCGGCGCCGGGCTCTGCATGAGCCGCGCCCGCCTCGGCCAGGCCGGCGGCCAGGGAGTCGCGGAGCCGCGCCAGCTCGGCAGTCGATGAGCGCGCGAGATCCTGCGCTTCCCACGGATCGGCCCACCAGTCGTACAGCTCCTCCTCGCCCCCGCCGCTCCGGATGTAGTGCATGCCCTCCACCACGATCGAGCGCAGGTCCGCCTGCGCGACGGGATAGTGAGCCGGGAGGCGGATTCCCTGGTTGACCTCGGACAGGACG
>CAZJXR010000001.1:0-77372 GCA_964550085.1 uncultured Gemmatimonadota bacterium | reverse complement strand
TAGAGGCTGTGGCCGTGAAAGTACACGCCGTGCTCCCCGAACTCTTCGCCGTGATCGGAGGTGATGATCACCACCGTGCGGTCGAGGACCCCCCGCCGACCCAACGTCTCGAACAGGCGGGCGAGCTGATCGTCCAGGTAGGCGATTGCCCCGTCATACGCGTTCACCTCTTCCCGAACCTCGGCCGCCGTGATCCGCTCGGCGAGCTCCGCGGCCCCGTAGCGCCGAAACGGACTGAGCCGATTGGCGCGCGGGGCGCCCGCGAAGCGTTCGAAGTACGGCGCGGGAGGCAGGTACGGGTCGTGCGCATCGAAGTAGTTGAGAAAGGCAAAGAAGGGCCGACCCCTCGTCGCCTGTTGCCAGGCCAGAAAGTCGTCGGTGAGCCGGGCCGCGTCCTTGAAGCCGAGCTGGGCGTCCGTGCCCACCAGCGGGCGCAGGCTCCGCGCGTCGGCGAGCCGCCGGCCGAGCGCCGTGCTGCGGATCATTTCGCCGGGCGAGACGCGATAGTCCTCGTAATGGAGGAATCCTCGAGCGAGCCCGTGCTCGCGCGTTCCGTACGCTCGATTGGCGACGAACCCCGCCGTCAGGTACCCTCGTCGGCGAAAGCGCTCGGCGAGTACCGGCTCCGCGTCGTCCAACGGCGCGAGCCAGTCGGTTGACAGCTCGTGCGGGTAGCGGCCCGTGAACATCGTCGCGTGGGCGGGCAGCGTCCACGGAGAGGGCGCTACGGCTCGTTCGAACACCACGGCTTCTCTGCTCAGCCGCTCGAGCCCCGGTGTGGTGGGGCGGTCGTACCCGTACACGCTCATGTTCTGGGCCCGGACCGTGTCCAGGATGATGAGCAGCACGTTCGGGGCGTCGGCGGCCGCGACAGGAAGCGTCTCGATGGCGCGGCGCTCGCCGAGCGTCCGGGCCGCCACGATTCCCATGGCGCTCACGGCGACTGCCAGCAGCATGACCGGCCCGCTCCGGCGGACCGCGCCCTCCAGACGCGGCGCGCGCGCGCCGAGGACACGCGAGAGCTGAACAGCGGCTCCGAGCGCGAGCACCGCAAGCGCCACCAGGTGGATGCGACGGAAGAGCGGCAGGAATGCGAGACTGCCGAGGGCTGCCGCCATGAACACAAACACGACGACCCGGGGGGAAGCGAACCGGGGCCACCTGCGCGCTGCGGCGGCCACCAGCAGGCCGCACAGGCCGAAGGCGATCGCATAGGTGAGTGGAGCCGTCCACACGAAGTGCACGCTGCGGTGGATCACCTCGCCGAACCCGAACTTTCGTACCAGCTGGGCCGCCACCTCGATCAGGCCCACGCAGCCGCCGAACCAGGCGGCGAGGAGCACGATGAACCCGCTGCCCCAAGAATCTTCCGTCCTTGCCGGACGGCGACCTTCTTCAATCATTGGCTCCGCCTCGCCCCCACATCCGCGTTCGCCCCGCCGAAGACGGGAGGCGCTCCGCTCACGACCTGGCGGAACCCTCCCTCCATGCCGTCCGCGAGGTTCAATCGAAGCCGCAGCTCCTCCAGCTCGTCCTCCCAACCGGACTCTCCGACCAGCTGGTGCTCCTCCAGCGGATCGCTTTCGATGTCGTACAGTTCTTCGGCGCCGTCGCTGCGCCGGATATAGTGAAAGCCGCCCCAGATGATCGATAGCATGTCGCCGTGCGAGACCGGCTGGTCCGGTGGCGTGTTGATTCCCTCCCGCACGGCGGCAAACAGCGGCCGCGGGTCCAGACGCCTGTCGCCGACGGTATCCGTCCACGCGGAGGCGAGCGTGCGCGCGGAGTTGGACTCGGGGATCTCCAGCCCGGCCAGCTCCAGCAGCGTCGGGTAGAGATCGACCAGACTGACGGCCGTCTCGATCCTCGTTCCGTCCGTCACGCCCGGCGCCCGAATGATCAGAGGAACGTGCAGCAGGTCCAGGTAGAGGCTGTTGCCGTGGCCCGTGAGGTCGTGCTCGCCGAACAGCTCGCCATGGTCTGAAGTGACCACGACCACGGTGTTGTCCAGCAACCTGCGCGCGTCCAATGAATCCAGCAGCTCTCCGATGCTCCGGTCCATGTAGGCGATCGCCGCATCGTAGTCATCGATCGAACGTCGCTCGTCGCCGGTCCGGAAGCGTGCCAAGATGGAATCGGGCGCGTAGTAGGGCCGATGCGCGTCGAAGTAGTTCAGGAATGCGAAGAACGGCCGTTTCTCGGTCTTGTCCAGCCAGGCAAGAAAATCGGCGTTCAGACGTGACGCATGCTTGCGGTCGGCGACCCGTTCCGGAGGCGGCGGCAGCTCGAGAAGCGCCCGGTCGATTCGACCCCGCCGCAACTGGCGCGCTACCCGGTCGCTGTTCTCGAACAGGATCTGGCCGGCGGTCGAGCTGAGCAGAATCTGCTTCCACGACAACCGGTAGTCGTCGAAGTGCAAGAAGCCGCGATCGAGCCCGGACTCGCGGGTCACGTAGTAGAAGTTGGCGGAGAAGGCAGCGGTCACGTAGCCGGCATCGCGCAGCCGTTCGGCCACGGTGGAAGATCCCGTATCGAGCGGCTCCAGCCAGTCCGCCGACAGCGACCGAGCGAGCCGGCCGGTGAACATCGAGCCGTGCGAGGGAAGCGTCCACGACGCGGTGGCGTACGCCCGATCGAATACGATGCCCGCCCGGCCGAGGCTGTCGAGCACCGGGCTGGTCGGCCGCTCGTATCCGGACAGCCCCAGATTCCCTGCCCGTACCGCATCGAGAACGATGAGCAGCAGATTGGGTCCGGCGCCTTTCGGGAGCTCCCGGATCGTCTTCCCCTCCCTCAGCAGCCGCGAGGCGCTCACGTCGAAGAAGGCGACCAGCAATCCCAACATGAGGAGCGGCGCACTACGGCGTGAGAGGCGCACGAAGGCCACCTCGCGGGCCCGCACGGAGCGGGAGAGCTGCACGGATGCGCCGGCCGCCAGCAGGAGAGTGGCGGCCGGGTGCAGGGCGCGGACGTTCAACAGCAGGATGGACCCGACCGAGAAACCCAGGAGGCCGACTAGCGTACTCGCGCCCAACTGGCGACGGGCCACAGCGGCTCCGGCCCAGCCAGCCAGCCCGATCGGGACGGTCAGCGCGGCCCAAGCGAGCGGAGCCATCCACAGCACATCTGGACCCGCCCACACATAATGGCCGAGCAGGCGCTGACGCAGCAAAAGGACGAGCGCCTCCAGACCGCCCCCGAGGAGAGCGACCCAGAGGCTGATCTCGACCGTCCGCCCGGGCCCGAGCGCGGCAGAGGTCTCCGAGGCGCGTGGGGCGCTCCCTGGCTCACCGCGCAATGTGATCACTTCGACCTGCTGGGCAGCGGCGTCGACGCGGACGCTCTTGCCGGCTCGGACCCTGTTGCCGGCTCGGACCTCGCCGCCCGATCCTCGAGATCCGGCAGCACGCGATCCAGCCGTCCGCGCAAGTCGACTACGACGACCCGCCCCTCCTCGGTCTCCGCCAGGTTGTGCCGCTCGCTGCGGTCACTGACGACGTCGTACAGCTCCGTGTCGCCAGACTCTCGCACGATCAGCTGCCACCGGTCGGTGATGACGGATCGCGACCACCCGCGCGAGGACGGCCAGGAGTATGGAACGGTCGAACGACGCGCGACCTCGGTCACAACCAACCCGCCGTCCCCATCCCCACCGTGCCAATTCTCGCTCAGCGATGGCGCCGTGAACGGGTGCTCCTTCGACCCGACCACTTCCATCACCGTCGCCGGTATGCGCTCCAGGCCCACCGGAGTCGAAATGCGGGTGTTCGACGGAACGACGCCGGGATAGCGAAGGACGAGCGGCACGTGGGTCTGCTCGTGATACAGGCTGTGACCGTGGTACATGAGCTCGTGCTCGCCGAAGCTCTCACCGTGATCGGATGTGACGATGACCAGCGTTTCGTCCAGGACGCCGCGGCGCTCGAGCTGTTCAAACAGGCGGCCCAGCTGCGCGTCCAGATAGGCGATCGATTCGTCGTAGGTGCCCACCAGCTGCTCGAGCTCGCCCAGACCGGGGACGGTGATGTCACCGGTCAGCGCGCCGAGCTGAATCTCCTTGACGCTGCGCCGACCCGCATCCGCAGCATCGGTGAAGCGGCCCGCGAAGGGCGGCGGCGGCAGATATGGCCCGTGGACGTCGAAGTAGTTCACGAACGCAAAGAAGGGACGGTCCCGGTTGCGGTCCACCCAACCGAGGAAATCGTCGTTGATCTCGGCGGCGTACTTGCGACCCGGAACGTCGATCAACCCGAACCGGGGCAACCCCTCGTACGCGATCCGCCGGCCGAGCGCTGTGCGGGCAAAGGCGTCACCCGGGCTGCCGTAGAAGTCCTCGTAGTGGAGGAAGCCGCGCTGCAATCCGGTCTGCCGTCCGCACCAGAAGATATTCCCCACGAAACCGGCCGTTGCGTAACCGCGGAGGCGCAGAACTTCGGCCAGGGTCGGAAAGCGACCGTCGAGATACGGGCGACGAATCTCGCCAGCCCGGTGTTCCACCAGCCTCTTCTCCGTGAACAGGGTGGCGTGACTGGGTAGCGTCCACGAGCTGTTGGCGTGCGCGCGCTCGAACAGGACCCCTTCAACAGCCAGCGCCTCAAGGTTTGGGCTGGTGGGGCGCTCGTAGCCGTACGCAGACAGGTGGTCGGCACGCTGCGTGTCGAGCACGATCAGCAGGACGTTGGGCGACCGCGGATTCGCGGATGGCAGGCCGGCCATCGCCATCCGCTCCCGGATCGCGAAAGACCCCCGGACGGCGACGCCGACCAGGACGACCGTTGCCAGCAGCCACGGGAGGCTTCGTGTCATGGTCTTCTCCCAACGACCGCGGTGACGTCGGAACAAGCGGACGACCTGACTCGCGATCCCGACCGCCAGAATGCCGGCCGCCAGGTCGGAGAGCACGCCGCTGGGCAGGGTGAGCGCCAGAAACCCGCACCCGGCGACCAGCACGAAGACGAAGATGGCATCGATGGGCAGGCGCTTCGCGATGCCCCCGATGAGGACGAACGGCAGTGCCAGTAGGCCGAAAGCGAGCCCGTAGAAGAGGGGGGCGAACCACAAGACGTCGGCGGAGTTTCCATTTCGCCACGACAGCGCCCCCGGTATGAGGGAGAGACTCATCACCTCCAACCCCTCCACCGCTCCGTACACGAGCCCAATCCACGCCCCGACGATGACGAGCCGTTTCATCGGGCCGCTGCGCCTCCGGCAACGGAGCTGAGGCCCGTCTCGCCCTTTCCCACCGTCATCCGTTCGAGCTGCGTCCGCAGGCGGTAGACGACCACTTCACTGCCTGGAGCGGCGATGAGATTCTCCAGCTCCCACTCATCGCGTCCGATGTCGTACAGCTCTTCCTCGCCGTCTCCGTTCAGGATGTAGTGCATGTCGCCGGAGATTACGGATCGCATGTCGCCGCGCGAAGTCGGGTTCCACGCCTCGTCCTGCGAGCGCCCGCTGGTTTCAGCCACCACCGTTCCGGCGAAGGGTCCAGGCGGCGCAGATGCGGCGAGCGTCGGGCTCCAGTAAGCGGCCAGGGAGCGGCCCGGCAAGGGTGATCCGCGGATGCCCGCCAGATCGAGGATGGTGGCGGGCAGGTCGCGCAGTGTTACCGGATCGGGCACCCGGTAAGCCGCCGGAACGGACGGGGGAAAAGAGATCACCAGCGGCACGTGCAGGAGCGAAGCGTACAGGCTGTTTCCATGAAAAAAGAGGCCCTTCTCGCCGAACTGCTCTCCGTGATCCGAAGCGATGATCACCACGGTACGATCGAGGACACCCCGATCCTCCAGCCTGTCGAACAGCCGCCTGAGCTCGCCGTCCAGGTGCGCGATCGCGCCGTCGTAGCTGGCTAGCCAGCGGCGGATCTTCCCCGCCGAAAAGCCCGGCACCGAGCTGTCGAGCGGGGCGGGGGGCAGATCTTGAACCGTGAACCGTCCGTCGAAGGGTGGCGGTGCCCGATACGGGTCGTGGGCGTCGAAGTAGTTGAGGAAAGCGAAGAACGGGCGTCCGCCGGTGCCGGCCTGCCAGGCGAGAAACTCGGCGCTCACCTCGTCGGCCGGCTTGCGCACGTGCTCCCGAACCCAGCCGGGTCCGAACAGGAGGCGGCCGAGCGAGGAGGCCGCGATGAGTTCGGCAGTCGACAGCTGATCCACATCGTATCGACTGAAGCCGCGCTGAAGGCCCGTATTGAGCCCGCAGTACCTGTTGTTGGCGACGAAACCGGCGGTCAGGTAGCCGTGCGCGGCCAGCAGCTCGGCCAGGGTCGGGTGCCGGGGGTCGATCGGATGTTGCCAGTCGCCGGCCTGCTGCCCGGCCCAGGCCCCCGTGAACATGCTGGCGTGCGACGGAAGGGTCCATGGCGCGGTGGCGAAGGCGCGCTCGAACACCACGCCGCGCCGGCCAAACTCCCCGAGAAAAGGGGTCGTCGGCCGCGTGTACCCGTACAGGCTGAGATTGTGGGCGCGAACCGTGTCCAGGATGATCAACAGCACGTTGGGCGCGTCCGCCTCCGGGGTCGGCAGGCGCGCCCGACGGATGGACTCGCCGACGTGCCGTGCCCCGGTGACTGCGATGCCGAGCACGGCCACCAGGGTGACAAGGATCCCGGCGGCCCGTCGCAACGTGCGGTTCGCGCCGTCGGCATGGCGAGCGATGCGGCCCGATAGCTGCCACGCGACGCCGGCGCTGAGCAGGGTGATGGCAGTCCAGTGAAGTTCCGGCGTGAACAGGACCAGCACGCCGATGGCGGCAATGAAGACGAGCGCAAAGGTGGCTCCCGGCCGCGAGCCGAAACGTGGCACCCGCAGCCGGGCGAGGAGGATGAACAGCATCGCCGGAACAGTGAGAAACGCAACCCACGACAGGGGAGCCGTCCAGGTGAGATGGGGGCTCAGGTGGACGAAACGGACGTGCAGGCTGTTCTGGATCAACCTCAGGAGCAGCTCGAGCAGGCCGGCCGTCAAACCGATTACGACCAGCAGATACCCGATATGCCCGGGGTCGGCGGGCGGGGCCGGATGTCGCTGAAGGAATCGCTGGCCGCGCTCGGTTCCAAGGAGTGCACCGACGGCAGCGAGCGCGAGGCCGGCGAGGACGAGACCCCGCTGCTTGTTGCCGAACTGCCGCCATCCGATCCCGGCCGCATCACCCCATGGGGTGAGATCGACCAACAAGGCGAACCCGACCGCCACCGCCCCGAGGACGAGCAGCCCCCTCGGCAGATAGCGATCGATCCGCGACGCCTCCGTGCGGTCGGAGTTCAAGCTCCTTCGGCGGGCGCGTGTATCAGCGGTCCGTAAACAGGGCCGAGACCTTGCGCGTCACGAACTGCCAACTCGAGCGAGCAGCTCCCACCGTACGGCGCCAGAAGAGCAGCAATACACCCGCCACGGCGGCCAGCGCCGATGCGAGCGGCATGAGAGTCTCGGGACCTACGTACATGCGTGCCGCCTTTCCCTCGTGTTCCACCCGAACCAAGCCAAACAGCAGGCCCGTCCCTCGCCGACGGCTTATCGACGCGACTCTGGGTCGGGCCCTGACCGATGTGTCCCCGCCTGTTCAAATATAGGGCCGAACGGCACACCAGCCAGATCGATCGGCGCAATGCCCAGTAATCGCAACAAGATACGCCCTCCGGCAGGCCCGACCCCCTGCGCCCGCGCCGGGGACTGTCGCGCCGCGTCCACAGCGCCTTGCCGGCTGCGTCGTCGCTGCTGGCTGGAAGCGCGAATCAGAGAGCGCTCAGCCCGATGGGCCCTCGCCCCAGACTGTCAGCGTTTCCCGACCACGAGCGGCGTTGCCAGCGCACACAGGCTGACGAGGGTGACGAGAAGGAGGGCTCGACGCGGACCGATCGCCTCCGGCCGATCGTCCACTCGTGCCACGGCCAGAGCGCCGGCGGCCGAATCGGCCGCCGCGGCGATCGCGTCGGCGGCGTAGACGTGGCCCCCTTTGATCACCAGCGACACTTCACTGACGTGGTGGATGTCGTCCAGAGGATTCTTCCGCAGCAGTACGGCGTCCGCGAGTTTTCCCGGCTCGATCGAGCCCAGCTCGTCGGCCACGCCGATCGCGCGTGCCGCATCGAGGGTGGCGGCGCGTAGCGCCCTCTCGGGCGGGAGACCTGCGGCCTGGAGCAGCGCCAGCTCCCGGTGGATCTCGAAGCCGGGCTCGGCCTCGTTGTCCGAGCCGGTCACCACGCGGCCGCCGGCCGCGACGAAGCGGAAGACGAAATCCTCCATTGCCAGCCGGGCGCGTCCGGCCTCGGTTCCCGGGTCGGGATCCGGCAATGGGCCGCGCCGCCCTCGCCCCGGCACTCCGACGTCCGGGTTTGCAGGCGGAAGGGCGAGCTCCGGGCCCGGGCCGTCGGCCGCCGTTCTCGGAACGAGGGCCCACTCCTCGCTGAGCAGGGTCGGCTCCAGCCACACCCCAGCTTTCACCATGGCCGCGATCACGATGTCGCGTTTCGCGGGATCGACCCGGGCCCACACGGCCCGGAAAAAAAGACGGCGGGCCACGAGATCTCCGCCGTGACCCGTCGGCGGTGGCAAGTCGTGCGGGTCGGAGCGCAGCAGATAGCCGAGCGCGTCGGACAGATGGACCACTCCGTCCAGCCCCGCGTCTATGGCTGTCAGGAAGAGGGGCAGCGAGTCGCCAACGATGCCCGACAGGTGACCGTAGACCGGGATGCCCGAGAGATACGCTCGGGCCAGCACTGCCCGGAGAGCGTCGATCGACACGCTGTCCTTGATCTTGATCCCGTCCACGCCGGCCGCGATCAACCGATCGGTTCGCTCGAGGGCCACCGCCAGATCGCCGCCGCCGTGCGGCATCCGTCCCGACACGAACAGGCGCGGCGTCGCGACGCGGCCGGAGCGAGCCACACGTCGCGCATCGAGATTGGCGTGCAGCTCGCCGTTCGTGCCCATCTCACGGACGCTGGTGATTCCGTGCGCCAGCCTCCACTGCTGCGCGATCGCCGTGCCGGCGGAGTCCCACCACAGGTGCACGTGCGTGTCGATCAGGCCGGGCATGAGCCACTGCCCGGAGGCCTCCACCGTCCGGGCATTCGACGGGATCGGACATTCCGCCCGGGTTCCGACGCAGGCGAACCGTTCACCGGCCATCACTACCACCGCGTCGCGCAGGGGCGTCGGACCCACCCCGGTGATCACCCACGCGCCGACGATGGCCAGCGGGACATCGACCCCCCGTGCAGAGGCGGACTGCGACGGCTGGGCGCGAGCGGGCGAGCCCGACAGCGCCACGATCATCACCGCGACCAGCACCAGGTCGGTTGCGGAACCCGGCATCGGGACGTGGTGCCACATCGAGCGCGGGGAGGCGGGGGCCATGGGCGTCGGGTAACGAAGAGGTGGGAGGTCGGAAGTGCGAGCGCGCGCTCGTGTCGGAACCGGTCTAGCGCGGCGCGAGCTTGACCAGAAAACCGTCCCACGCCCCCCCGCCGTAGCCCGGCTGTCGGGCGTTGTGGGTCGGCAGGTCGAACGAGCTGGTGGCCCCGCCGAGGAGGACGCTGCCGTCGGATCCAACCGTGAGCGTGCGCCCCCAATCCTGACCGCTACCGCCCAGGTAGGTCGAGAACCGAATCGTACTCAGATCGGGCGACAGCATCACGGCCACCGCATCCTCGGCGCCGCCGATTCTCTTCTGCGACGCGTTGCTCGACAGGGGGAAATCGTCCGAGAAGGTGGCGCCGCTCATGAGTACGTTCCCGAGCGCATCGACCCCCACCCCTTCTCCTCCTTCGCCGAACCGGCCGCCCACGTAGCTGCTGTTCAGGAGCTGGGCGCCGCTCGGCGAGATCTTGGCAACGAAGATGTCGCCGCTGTAGTTCGTTCCGCCGCCGGTTCCGGAGCCTCCCGCCCCGCCGTACGCCTTCTGCACCGCTGTCCCGGTAACCGGAAAATCGCTCGACAGCGTAGTGGTGGCGACGTACGCGTGACCGAGCGCATCGATCGCCAGCTCGTGCGTCTCCGTGTACTCCTTGTCGGTGCCGCCGAGGTAGGTGCCGTACACCAGGCCGTCTCCTCCCGGTGTAAGCTTGGCCACGTACATGTCCGCGCCGCCGTTGTAGGTCGGGTCGAAGCCGCCGGGCGTCGGCATGTCACCGGAGGTGGTGGAGGAGGTGACGTAGGCGTGTCCGCTCGAGTCGACGCGGATCGAGGGCTGGCTCGCCTCATCCCCGCCGCCGCCGAGATAGGTCGCCCACCGCACGGCGCTGCCATCGGTGGCGACTTTTGCCACCACCAGGTCGATGCCTCCGGAGGCGGCAGGCTGGAACGCCGACGCGAACCATTCGGCCGGGAAGGCGCCCGAGACGACCGAGGCGGCGAGATAGATGTCGCCGTTCGCGTCGACGGCCAGGTCGCGGACGATACGATCGTCCGATGTGCCGAAGTAGCTACAGAAGTCGAGCGATCCGCCATCCGGTGCCAGCTTGCAGACGAAACCATCCTGGCGACCGTATTCCGGACTCACCGGACTGCCGCCGAATTGCGTCTGAAACGCCCCCTGGGTGACGGGAAAGCCGTCGCCGGCGCGGCCGGCGACGTAGACATAGCCGTTTCGATCGATCTCGATCCCGTACGCCCGGTCGTATCCCGGACCGCCGATGTACGTGGACCACACCAGGGCTCCGCTCGGGTCGAGCTTGGCGACGAACACATCGTGCAGGCCCGGGGTGGTGCTGTTGAAGGTCCGGTCGTAGGCGCCGGCGGTGACGGGGAAATCGGGCGACGCGGTTCCCCCCGCCACGTAGATGAAGCCCTGCGGATCCGTCACCACGTCGCGGATGACATCCTCTGCGGAGCCGCCCAGATAGGTGGCGAAGGAGAGGGTCAGGGATGGTCCCGACAGATCTCCGCCGGGATCGAGGGGTCCGTTCCCGTCGGAGGGAGATCCGCCGGAGGTGGGATTCCCCGCGTCCCGGCAGGCTCCGACAAGAGCCACCGCAGCGAGCAGACAGGCTACGCCTTTCCCCAGTCGACTGATTCCCATTCCGGACTCGGCAACCACTGGACCCGTGCGAGGGGTTGAGGGGACCCGCGTTCTCTCGTTCGAATCGACTGGCGGCGGGGTCGGAACGTCACCGCCGGCAGGCTATCGGGACCGTGCCGCAAGTCCGACGCCGCCCAAGGCCGGGCGCGCTCAGGACAGGGCCGCGATCCGGATGCCGCCGCCCGCCGCGCGCGCCTGGCGCAGCGCGCTCTGTGCGGCCGCAAACCGGGAAAGGCTGGCGATCTTCTCCGCCACCGAGACCACCTCCCCATCCGTATCCCCGTTCCGGCGCCCGGCCGGCCGCGGGTCGGGTACAAACCCCGAGGCCGGAAGTTCCACGATACCCGCGCTCAGATAGGCGCCCGAGCTGCCGACCTCGGCGGCGGCGATCCTGTTCAGGCGGCGGACCATGGTGGCCGCGCCTTCCACGTTCGTTCCATAGGCAACCACGGCCAGCTCGTGGCCGTCGATCCACGCGCACACGTCGGACCCGCGCACGTTTCGGGCACAGAGAGCCGTCATCTGCTCCCGCTGTCGCTCCCGCCGCTCGCCGTCGAGCTTTTCGGTCGCCCCCACCACCGCGCAGGCGAGCGGGGCCCCCGTGCGACGGGCGAGGGCGCCGAGTGTGCCTACGGCGCGCATGAGCCCGGCCAGGTTGAAGAGGCCGGTGACGTGATCCGAAAGCGAGCCGACTTCGCTCGTCTCGATCAGCCGGCTGATGTCCAGCAGTCGTCGGAGCTTGGCGACCACGAGTCGCGAGCGGACCGGTTCCCGGATGATGTCCCAGGCTCCGGCCCACATCGCCTCCGCCTGTTCCGTCTCGTGCCAGAAGTTCGGGGAATACACCAAAACGGGCAGACTCCTGGAAGCGGCGCCGGTCGAGAGCGCCCGGCACAGGTCGGCCGCCTTCATGTCAGGCAGACCCTCATCGACGATCACGATGTCCGGGTCGATGAGGCTCGCATCACGAAGTGTCACCTCACCTGAGCGAACCCGGACGAAGGAAAAACCCTCCGGTTCGAGAACCGCCTGCAAGGCGGACGCGAACCAGTCACGCCCGCTCGCCAGCAGCACGCGCACCTCCGCCGCTCCCCGGTCGATCGAGTCACGGCTCGCGTCGAGGGTCGCCTCCCCGGTCGCGGTGTCCGCGAATCTCACCCCGAGTCCTCCTCGCGCGAGTCGGGTCGCCGCACCAGCATCACCGGCACGGTCTTCATCATGATCCGAAGGTCGAGCCAAACGGATTGCCGGCGGACGTACTCGAGATCGTAATGCAGCTTCGCGCGCACATCGTCGAGCGTCTGGTCGTACCCCTTGTTGACCTGCGCCCAGCCCGTGATGCCCGGTCGCACCCGGTGTCGCACGGGATAATCGACCAACTCGCGGCGCAGTCGGCCTACGAAGTTGGGGCGTTCCGGACGCGGGCCGACGACCGACATGTCCCCCCTCAGCACATTCCAGAACTGCGGGATCTCATCGAGTCGCGTGCGACGCAGCCACCGCCCTACACGCGTCGTGCGGTCGTCATCCGGGCGGGCCCACACGGGCCCCGTGTCGTCCTCCGCATCCACCCGCATCGTCCGGAACTTGTAGATCATGAACGGACACCCGCCCAGGTCGTAGCGGCGCAGCTGATTGCGGGCGATCGTCGGGTCGCCGCCGTTCCGCCGGTCGATGCCCACCCGGAGCTGGCGGTAGATGATCGGACCCGGTGAGTCGAGGCGCACGAGGATGGCGATCAACAGGATGAGGGGCGACAGCAGGAGCAGAGCCGCCGCGGCGACCGCCACGTTGCAGGCCCGGATCGCCCGCTCGCGTCGCCGGTGCGCCCGATCGGCAAGCTCTTCATCGGCCTCCCGCCCCGCCGGGCGGGCAGCCAGCCGTTGGAAATCGGGAAGCCGCCTCGACAACGACCGGATGTCCGGTCTTTTATAGGAACCTGACCGCTGCCTCATCTGGTCTCCACATCCGCGGATCCTGGGCCGCGCGAGAAAACCCGCGCTACAGCACGCCCGGTGCCATGCGATCGCGTCCCCGGAGTGATCGTAAGATGACCCGCTCGCGGGTCCGGTGCCAGTAGACGCGACGTAACGAACTGACTACCGCCAACCGTCGTCCGAGGCAACAGGAGACGACTGTCTCATAATTGCCACTGCTACAACACGTTATATGATTGGACCCTGGGTCCGAGCCTCGCCTCTCGTTGCCGTTTCGGGCCGAGCGTCGCCCCGCCCTGTCGAGGGCGGTCGAAGTGCAGATGTGAGACCGCGGCGGGGTGGCGGGATAGCCGCCAGTGGGAAGGCGGCCCGGGGTGATGGGTGTCGCGGCACACCCACAGCTCGCCGGCGGCGGCGGGGTGCAGCCGAGGTCAGTGCGGGACGTCCGGCGGAGCGCAGCCGCAGGTCGCCGCAGGGCGTCCGGTGAGACGAAGGCGCCCCGATCAGCCCAGTCCGTACTCCCGGATCTTATACAGCAGCGCCCGGTAGCTGAGCTCGAGGATCGAGGCAGCGCGGGTCCGATTGCCCTCCGTCACCTCGAGCGCTCGCGCGATCAGGTGGCGCTCGAGTTCGGCCGTCCGCTTCTTGACCGACAGCTCGTCCTCGGACAGGTTCTCGGCCGGCCGGCCGAAGGCGGAGTCCGGATTCCGGATCGCCTCCGCCAGCTTCTCCGAATCCATGGTCGGACCGTCCGCCAGCACCATCGCCCGTTCGACGACGTTCTCCAACTCACGGACATTGCCGGGCCAGGAGTAGGCCAGCAGATGCTTCATTGCCGCCGGGTCGAAGCCGGTGATCTGGAGCCCGAGCGCCTTGTTGAACCTGGACACGAAATGCCGGACGAGGGGGGGGATATCCTCGGGCCGGTGCTGCAGGGGCGGAAGGTGGATGTGAACCACGTTGATGCGGTAGTAGAGGTCGGAGCGGAACCGACCTTCGCGCACCTCGCGCTCGAGGTCCCGGGAGGTCGCCGCGATAATTCGAACGTCCACCTCGCGCGGCTTCGACTCGCCGACCCGACGGATCTCTCCCTCCTGCAGAGCTCGCAGAAGTTTCACCTGCAGCGCTTGCGGGAGCTCGCCGATCTCATCCAGAAACAGCGTCCCCCCGTTCGCTTCCTCGAACAGACCGGCCCGGGCGCCCGCCGCGCCGGTGAACGCCCCTTTGGCATGGCCGAAGAGCTCGGACTCGAGCAGGTTGTCCGGAATCGCGCCACAGTTGACCGGAACGAACGGGCCGTCGGCGCGCGGGGAGGAGGTGTGGATGAGACTCGCGATCAACTCTTTCCCTGTCCCGCTGGCACCGGTGATCAGCACGGTCGATCGATGACGCGCGACCTTGTCGGCGAGGTCGATGGCGGCGCTCATCCCGGCACTCTTGGCCACGATGTCCGAATGGCGCCGCTCGGCGCTGACCTGGTCTCGCAGACGGACCACCTCGCGCCACAGCTTCTCGCGCTCCTCGGCCTTCTTGAGCACCAGCACCACTTCGTTAGGGGCGAACGGCTTCGCGATGTAGTCGTAGGCGCCCCGCTGCATCGCCTCCACGGCCAGATCCTCGCTTCCGTACGCCGTCATCATCACGACCAGGCCGTCTCCCCCCTCCTTCCGGTACTCGTCCAGAAAGTTGAGGCCGTCCATCTGCGGCATTCGTACATCGCACAGAATGAGGTCCGTCGGATCGTCGAGTGCCTTTTTCAGCCCCTCCCGACCATCGGCCGCCGTGTTCACGGCGTACCCTTCGTCCTCCAGCAGGAGGGAAACGGTGCGGCGGACGCCCGCCTCGTCGTCGATGACCAGAACGTTCATTTCGCGTTCTTCTCCGCTGAGTTTGCGTTCTTTTCCGTCGAGATGGGGAGCTGAATAGTGAAACGTGCACCACCCTGCGCCCGGTTGTCGGCCCGAATCATCCCGTTCATTCCTTCGATCAGGCGGGCGGAGACGGCGAGGCCCAGGCCGGTGCCCCGTCCCGGTTCCTTGGTGGTAAAAAAGGGCTCGAAGACTCGCTGCAAGTGCGCTTCCGGTATGCCTGGACCGTTATCGGCCACCACGATTCGGGCCATCGGAGCGCCATCCACCAGGCGGAGGTGCACTCTCCCGGCCTGGAGATCTCGCAGCCGCCTGAGGTGCGAATAGTCCACCCCGGCGGGGTCGGACTCTCGCCGCGTCGGACCATCCTGGACGTCCGCATCGAACACCGCCTCGCTCGTCTCCATCTCGATGCGGGCATCGGGCGTTCGAGCCAGCGCATCACACGCGTTCAGGAGCAAGTTGACCAGCACCTGTTGCAGTTGCGTGGGATCGGCGAGCACCGGTGCCAGCCGTTCGCTGCGGGCGAGGCGCACGTCGATCCCTTTCAGCTTGCCCTGCACCTCCAGCAGCTCCACCGTGTCACTGACCGTCCGGTTGACGTCGACGGGACGCGGCGTGCTGCTCCGTGGACGCGCGTAGTCGTGCAACGCTTTGATGATTCGATCGATTCGCTGCACCTCGACCCGGATGTCGTCGGTCCATCCGTCGGCATTGTTCGCCCGTCGCGCGAGCTCGAGGTAGCCGAGGATGGCGCCGAGCGGATTGCCGATCTCGTGTGCGATGCCGGCGGCCAGAATGCCGACCGTGGCGAGTTTCTCCGCCTGCACCAGCTCCGCCCTCGTCTGGCTTAGCGCCCGATTGGTCGTTTTCAGCGACTCCACGTTGCGGGCCAGCTTCTCCTGGTTGAGCAGGAGCTGACTCGCCATCGCGTTCACCGTGGTGGCCAGCCCGCGCATCTCACGCGAGCCACGCCCGGACAGGCGATGCCCCTTGTCTCCGGCCGCGATTTTCTCCACTCCGTCCACGACTTGTTCCACAGGTCTGAGCACCAGACGCGTCAGCAGATAGTCTCCGGCGAACACCAGTACCGCGGCATACACGAAAGCGAGACTGACCACCACGGTCATGAGGTCACCCGATGGTCCGCTCAGTGGCAGCCACAGGACCGTCACGAACGCCGATGCGAGGAGCGACAGAAACAGTAGAATCGCGAGGCCGCTGAGCATCTTGAACCGAAGTGACAGCGATCCCGCTGCGCCGCGAGCCGTGTTGTCGGCAGCTGTGCGGCCAGCCGTCCGGGCGACCTCGTCGGACGTCGCCGGCACGGACCGGCCGAGGACTGTCGTGTCGGCTTGCACATCCTCCCCGTTCGTGAGTGCCGTGAAATGGACGGCTTCGACGGGCGGTGAGTCACAGCCCGCGCCTCAGCGAGGCGTGGGGGCAACAGCCGACGAGGGGCGCGCGGACGCGGCACACCGTCAACCCCTCGGAAACCACGAGGCGGAGGGAGAGGCAATATTGCTCGATTGATCATAAAATTCTTGATTAATAATCATTATTGCTTACAAATAGCAGCAATTACTCTTTCTAATATGCCACTTTATGACATATCGGTTGACAGTCGCACGAAACGTGCATAGCATCGGCTCGACAGTCTGACGCGTCGCTCGCGGTCGGGCCTCGCGCCCGCGGCCGCCGGCACTCACACCGAACTGGGAGGGATGTGCGATGTCGCCCGACGCATTGTTCGCGGCACCACCGGAGCACCGGATGCGATTCTCGGAGTACGGTCAACACCTGGGCGCGGAGCCCGAAGTCCCGGGCATCCTCGAATTGTGCCGAGCGCTGAACGTTCGTTTCATGCGACTCACGTTCACCGACATCCTCGGACACTCCAAGAACGTCGAGGTCCCGGCGAGCCAGTTCCAGAAGGCTCTGGAAGGGGAGATCATGTTCGACGGTTCCTCGATCGAAGGGTTCGTCCGCATCGAGGAGAGCGACATGCTCCTCAAGCCGGATCTGCGCACCTTCCGCGTGTTTCCGTGGGGGAATCCCGAATCCCGCGTCGCGCGACTCATCTGCGACGTCTACAATCCTGACGAGACGCCCTTCGCCGGCGATCCGCGGCTGGCGCTGAAGCGCGTCACGGCCGCCGCCGCCGAGCTCGGCTACGTCATGAACGCCGGGGTCGAGGCGGAGTTCTTCCTCTTCCAGCGTAACGGCCAGGGAGAGCCGACGACGCTCACCCACGACCATGGCGGCTACTTCGATCTTACCCCGGTCGATCTCGGTGAGAAGGCACGTCGGATGATCGTGACGGATCTCGAGGCGATGGGGTTCGAGGTGGAAGCGGCGCATCACGAGGTAGCGCCGGGCCAGCACGAGATCGACTTCAAGTACGCGGACGCGCTCAGCACGGCCGACGACCTGGCAACCTTCCGGTTCATCGTTCGCAACGCCGCCCTGGCGCACGGACTGCACGCTACCTTCATGCCCAAACCGATTTTCGGACAGAACGGCTCGGGGATGCACACGCATCAATCGCTGTTCAAGGGCGGAAAGAACGCGTTCTTCGATCCGGAGAGCGAATATCAGATCTCGGACGTGATGCGGCACTATATCGGTGGGCTCAAGGAACACGCGCGCGCGATCGCAGCCGTGACCAACCCGCTCGTGAACAGCTACAAGCGGCTGGTGCCGGGTTACGAGGCGCCGGTGAACATCGCGTGGTCGAGGCGGAATCGCTCTCCTCTCATTCGCGTTCCGGAGCGGCGAGGCATCGGCACCCGGCTCGAGTTCCGGATGCCCGATCCCGCTTGCAATCCGTACCTGGCTCTGGGTGTACAGCTGGCGGCGGGACTCGATGGGCTGCACCGACAGATCGACCCCGGACCTCCGGTCGACACCAACGTGTGGAAGCTCAGTGAAGAGGAGCGCCGCAAGTACAAGATGGGAACGCTGCCGGCCAACCTCGCCGAGGCGGTGGCCGAGCTGGAAGCCGATGAGGTGCTGCGTGATGCGCTGGGCGAGCACATCCTGACCCACTACGTCGAGGCGAAAAAGGAGGAGTGGACCGACTACATCGCCCAGGTGAGCGAGTGGGAGCTGGAGACCTACCTGCCCACCTACTGAGCCGCGGAGTCGCGGCTGCGCGCCGCGAGTCCGGACGGTAGCGGCTGCGTGCCGCGAGTCGGAACGCGGGGGCGGCGGCGCCCGGTGCGAGGCTGCCCCCCGCGTGACCCGCCGGCGGTGCGTCACTCGGGGTCCGGGGCTGGTGCTCCCCTATGCAGGGGCGGGCCCGCTAGGTAACGGTCCGCTCCGCCAGCACCCGCGACTGGGCCCGGATCGCCGACACCGCCACCATCAACGAGGCGAGCGACACGTAGTCGGCCTGGCGCACCTCGTCCAGCACCTGCCGGATTCGACTCAAGTCTCGCGAGAAACGCTCCCGGAAGTCAGCCCGCGCGCCCTCGACCTCCTCCGCCGACCCGATGTGCCGCAAGATGCTGCCGGCCATGCGCGCCCGTGCGTTCTCCAGCTCCAGGCTCAGCACCTGCACCGCCCGACGCTGCCAGTGGTCTGCCTGGGGGACGAGGGTCAGCTGCTCCTGGAGCCACGGAAAGTCGATCTCATCCGTGAGCCCGAAGTAGACCTCGCCGGCGAGGGTAGCGGGGATGTCCGTTTCCGTCGCCAGCTGCGCGACCGGCAGCAGCGCGTCGAGGTACTCGAAGGTGGCGAGATCGGCGGCCAGCTCCGCGTCCAGGCCATCCATCTCGTGCAGGGCCATCCGGTTTTCGAGCTCCGCCCGGCTCTTCTCCGTCAGCAGGCCTCCGAACTCGCGCCGCAGCTCGCGGATCGGTTCCTGAAGGCGCTCCAGGGTGCGCTCGACCCTGTACCCCTCCTCCACATTGGACAGAATCCAGCGGGTCGCCCGCTCGAGGGTTCCGCCCACGCTCAACAACCACTGGAGCTGGAGCCCGGCGGTGACGGCGCCGCCCTGGGCCTCCAGGCGCTCGTACACCGACCCCGCGTCGCCCAGTCTGTAAGCCGCATACCAAGCACCGGCCACCTGTTCGGCAGGCAGGCCACTTTCGCGGGCCACCCGCAGGTGTCCAGTGGCACCGATGCGATCCACCATGAGGTTGGTCAGCATCGCGCTGACGATCCGGCGACGCAGTCGGTGACCGCCGAGGTGCTCCACTCCGACCGTTTCGACCACCCGGTCCGGGAAATAGGAGCGCAGGAGTGCGAACAGGGCCGGGTCATCCGGGAGCTCCGAATCCGCGATCCCGCGCTTGAGATGCATCTTCGAGTAGGCGAGCATCACGGCTAACTCGGGACGGGTGAGCGCCAAACCTGCCTCCTGGCGCTCGTTCAACTCCTCGGATGTAGGCAGATCCTCGAGCTTGCGATCCAGCTGGCCCAACCTCTCCAGTGTGGTGAGACTGTCCCGGAACTCGGTCGCATGCTTGATCGCCCGTTGTTGATCCAGACTCACCGCCAGGCTCTGCAGGTAGGTGTCACGCAGCACTGCCGCTGCCACATCGTCGGTCACCTCGCGCAACAGGTGGTTGCGCGCGGCCTCGTCGAGTGAGCCCGCCTGCACGGCGCTGTCGACGAAGATCTTGAGGTTCACCTCGTGGTCCGACATGTCGACGCCGGCAGCGTTGTCGAGCGCGTCCGTGTTCAGGCGGCCCCCGTTGAGGGCGTACTCGACCCGCGCCCGCTGGGTGAGGCCGAGGTTTCCGCCCTCGCCGATCACCTTGACCGACAGGTCGGTGGCGACCACCCGGACGGCGTCGTTGCCGGGGTCTCCCACATCGGCGTTGGTCTCGGTGCTGGCCCGCACGTAGGTCCCGATGCCGCCGTTCCACAGCAGGTCGACCGGCGCGCACAGGATGGCGCGAATCAACGTCTCCCCGTTCACGTTCTCGTCGTTGATGCGGAGGAGCTGACGCGCCTCGGGTGTGAGGCTGATCGACTTGGCCCCGCGCTCGTACACCCCACCACCCTCGCTGATCAGGCTCGGATCGTAGTCCGCCCAACTCGACCGCGGGAGCGAAAACAGCCGCTGGCGTTCCGTGTAGCTGATGACGGGATCCGGCGACGGGTCGATGAACACGTGGCGGTGATCGAAGGCGGCGACCAGACGAATCGTCCGACTCAACAGCATTCCGTTGCCGAACACGTCGCCACTCATGTCGCCGATCCCGACGACGGTGAATTCCTCTTCCTGAATGTCCGTCCCCAGCTCGGCGAAGTGACGGGTGACGGACTCCCAGGCGCCACGCGCGGTGATGCCGAGCGCCTTGTGGTCGTATCCGTGCGAGCCACCGGAGGCGAACGCGTCGCCGAGCCAGAACCCGTATTCCTTTGCCAGCTCGTTGGCCGTATCCGAGTTCTGCGCCGTGCCTTTATCTGCCGCCACCACGAGGTAGGGGTCCTCGCCGTCCCAGACCACCGAGTCGGGCGGGTGCTCGACGCCGGCGCCGCTCACGTTGTCGGTCACGTCGAGCAGCGAGCGAATGAACTCGCGGTAGCTGCTGAGTCCCACCTCGGCCCGCGCGTCGCGATCGATGGGCGGGCGGCGCACGATGAACGCGCCCTTCGCGCCGGCCGGCACGATGACAGCGTTCTTGACCTGCTGGGTCTTGACCAGTCCGAGGACCTCGACTCGGAACTCATCGATCCGATCACTCCAGCGGATCCCTCCCCGGGCGATCGAGTCCATGCGCAGATGAGCCCCCTCCGTTCGAGAGCTGTGCACGTACACCTCGAACTTCGGCCGCGGGCGCGGCAGAAAATCGAGGCGCGAGCAGTCGAACTTGAGCGCCACGGTCAGCTCTCCACGCTCCCGCATGCGGCGCTGGAAAAAGTTCGTGCGCACCGTGGCTCGCACGAGAGCGAGAAGCCGCCGACAGGTGCGATCGTCATCGATGCTGTGCACGCCCTCCAGCGAGTCGCGGTACTCACCGACCCGCTTGCGGAGCAGCGACCGCCGTTCCGACTCGTCGATCGCGGGATCGAACTTCGCCTCGAACACCTCGTACAGGAGCCGGGCCGTTGCCGGATGCTGGGTGAGGGGCCGACGCGATCCGCTGCGGCTGGTTACGGCGACGATCTGGAAGGCGTAGCCGGCGTACGCGCGCAGGACGGCCACCTGCTCCCAGTCGAGCCCGGCCGAGAGGACGAGAGAATTCAGAGGATCGTCGTCGGCCCTGCCCGTCTGGACGGCCGTCAGCTCAGCGGCTACCCGCGCCTCGACCGTCCTCCGGTCCACGTTCCAGGCGGCGGGCGTCTCCACCTGGAAACGGTGGATGGTGCTGGCACCGGGCCTCCCGGTCTGTCCGATCTCGAGCGCATCGGCTTCGATGACCCGAAAGCCCGCGTTCTCGAGCGTGGGCATCACGTCGCTGAGGACGAACAGGCCCCGCGGAGCGTACATCTTGAGCAGCGCGGCGTGCGGCCGAGGCTGGTCGAGCTCCTCGAGCACCACCTGCTGCATACCGGTCGTCTCCAGCGCCTCGAGATTGACCAGGTCACGAACCGCCGAGTCGACATCGACAGTGGCCTGGTACTGGGCGGAAAAGTCGCCCTTGTGGCGGTCGACCAGTTCGTGCGCCCGTTCCGCGTCGAGCTCGCGCTCGAGCGATTCGGACAACCGGTCTTCCCAGCTGCGGGCCGTTCGCCGGATGTGCTCCTCGAGCTCGGACACATCGGCCGACGTCACGTCCTTGAGCTGGGACGACAGGTAGTAGTGCAAGCGGGCCTGTTCTCCCTCGCTGATCAGCGCCAGATGGTCGGCGAGGATCGTCCCTTCGTACGCCTCCGTGAGCGCCTCCTCGATCTTCAGCCTGACTTCGCCCGAGAAGCGGATCTTTGGCAGGATCACCATGACGAACACGCCACGACCGAGCGGATCGGGGCGGACCGTCACCCGAACCTCGTCCACGCCCTCGGTCTCCATGACCACCCGGATCTCGCCGAGCAGCTCCGGCACGGTGGCGAAGAAGACCTCCTCTTTCGGCATGCTGTTGAAGACGCGAATGATGAGCCCGTAGTCGTGCGACCCTTCGGAGGCTCCCTCCGCTTCGAGGATCTCGCGCAGCTTGCGGCGCAGAATGGGGATCTTGGATGCGTCCTGAGACACGGCCTTGGCCGTGAACAGGCCGAGGAACCGTCGCTCTCCCTCGACCTCACCGTTCGGACCCAGCTTCTTGATGCTGATGTCGTCCATCCGTGCCCGCCGGTGCACGGGAGATTCCGCGTTCGACTTGGAGGTGATCAGCATCGGTCCGCCGAGGATGCGGGCACGCAGGTTGGCGTCCAGCTCGTCGAGCGGCTGCGGCTCGAAGTACTTGGAGGTCGACTCGTCGCGCAGGACTCCGAGGCCCGAGCCGGGCTCGACCTGGATCACCCGGGCTCCGGCGTGATCGGTGAACAGGTTGTATGCCCGGTAGCCGAGAAACACGAAGCAGCCATCCTCCAGCCAACGCAGGAGATCGGCAATCTCCTCGAACTCGGCCGCCCTCCACGGAAAGCGCTTCTTCTCCACCTCCAGATCAGCGACGATCTCGTTCGCCTTTTCGAGCATGGCGTGGAAATCGGCGGTCACGATCTGGACCTGGCGCAGGCGCTCCCGGATCTCCGTCTCGAGGTGGGTGACCTGCTCGTGATCGACGTGACCGTCGATCACGATATAGACGACCGACGTCTTCGGACCCTCGGCGCGACGATCCCGGATCTGGAGAATGCCGCCTTTCCTGTCGCGATCGATGACGAACACGGGGTGCAGAAGGTGAATCACCCCGAACCCGATCGAATGCAAGTACTCCCGCAGCGTGTCGACGATGAACGGGCAGTCCGGCATAACGGTCTCGACGATCGCACGGTGCGGTCGATCCGGAATGAAACGGACTCGCGCTGCTATCGAGCTGGGAGGGGTGGCGGCGACGAACTCGAACAGGGCCTGCACATCGGACGCGATCGTCTGCGCGTCGCGTGCCTCGAAGAACTCCGTGCTGGCACGGGCCAGCAGTTTGCGTGTGAAGAGACCGATCGCTTCGACCGGGGCGTCGAGGGCCCCGTGGTCGAGCCTCTCGATCAGCTCATCGAGATGTCTCTTCGCCTTGGCTGTGAGTTCCATCGGTTGCACATCCGGCTCGCCGGGCCTCGACGGATGACGTTCCGCTGCTGGGAGCCGGCGCCTCGGCCCCGTGGAAGGCATGCAGGATAGAGGACTTCAGCCATGTCGGCAATGTCGATGGTACCGGCACGCCGACCTGTCCCCCTCGACGCCGCGGATCGCCGTGCGACGACCCGGCGAGCCGGTCCTACAGGGGCGGATCAAGCGCACGAGGTCGGGTTGGCGCGGACCGATGCGGCCGACTAGCATTGACGCCATGATCGTGGGGATCGGTATCGACTACGTCGAGGTGGAGCGGATCGCCGAGCTGCTCGAGCGGCATCCGGGACGATTCGTGGATCGCGTATTCACGCCGGCCGAGCGGGCCGAGTGCGAGGGGCGCGCCGAACCCGCCTTCTGTTACGCCGGTCGCTTCGCCGCCAAGGAAGCGTTCGTGAAGGCGCTCGGAACCGGAGTGGCGGACGGCATCGTGTGGCGCGACGTCGAGGTCACGATCCGGGATGGCGGCCAGCCGGCGCTGGCGATTTCCGGCCGCGCCCTCGACAGAATGCGGGAGCGCGGCGGTTCCATCGTGCACGTGAGCTTCAGCCACGACGGCGGGCGGGCGGTGGCCGTGGTGGTGATCGAAGGCTAGCGGTTCGCCAACAGGGCGACGATCGCCGACAGGAAGCCGGTCCGGGCTCAGACGGAGGCCCCGGCCGCAGCCAGGGGGCGCGTGGCGCCGGCCAGCCAGCGGCGCAGGCGACCCTCGAGGGGACGATCGCCGTTCAGGTCGTTGCACTCGACCGCTCCGTTGGATGCCGCCGCATGGATGATCGTCGAGCCTCCGACCGCCATCGCCACGTGGCTCACCCGGTCCGGGCGCTCGGCGAAGAAGACCAGATCACCCGGCTCGAACCCTTGTTCCGGGTTCACCCGTGGGCCCCGCGCGAGCTGCTGGTCCGAGTCGCGCGGTAACTCGATGCCGTGTGCCGCGAACAGCGCCTGGACGAAGCCGGAGCAGTCAGTTCCCCAGTCGGTGCGTCCGCCCCACACGTACGGCACGCCCAGCCACCTGCGGGCCGACTCGACGACAGCGCTCCCGTGGTCGGGGAGCCGCGGCTCCATGACCGCCGTCCACCCGGTCCGCGTCTCCGGTCGAGCGATCGAGCCGTCGGCAAGTCGCACCTTTCCATCCGCCACGGGCTCGACCCGCGCGCCCCAGGGAAGCCGGATCGAACGCATGCCATCCGGCAGCTCGAACCGGGCGCCGAGGGCGAATCCCGTCGCTACCCGCCGCCAGGCGTCGGCGCGGGCGGGGGAGACCCGGATGATTCCGCCGCCGGGCGTCCACGCGATGTAGCCATCCGGGCTCCGGCATCGCAGCCAGTCGCCCTGCTCCTCGAGCAGGGCGAGCGGCTCACCGCAGATCCATTGCGACACCAGCTCCGCCTGGTGGCGAGGCTCGCGACGCGCCGGCACCCACGCGTGCCGCACGATCCCCGCCGTTCGATCGCCGAGCTGCGACTGATCCGGCAGGGGGCGGACTCGGCTTCTCACCACCATCGGTCGCGCAGCGGCCCGCAGGCGCCCGGCCAGCTCCTCCGTCCTGACCGGGTCGGTGGTCGATCCGCACAGCACGATCTTGCCCCCTCGCGTTTCGAGCCGCAGGTCGAAGACGGCAGACCGGGAGTCGGGCAGCCGGGCGGCCTCACGTTCCAGCTCTTCCTCGAGCCGCTCCAACACCATCGCACCGTCACTCAAACGTTCCTTCTCCGCCGCCGGCGACGCGCGTCGGCCCGCGTCGGTCATCCGAAGCCTTCGCGGCCTCTCTTGCTGTCGGCCGACGAGGCGGACAGGTTGGGGCACGCGCCGGCCGGCCGCAGACCGTGTGCGCCGGCCGGTGAGCGCGGACAGATACGGCGCGGCTCGTCGCAACGCAGCCACGGCCGGCGTCGGACCGATCGACTCTAACTCCAGGGAGAAGGCGAGTGCGCATCAGCATCGAATACTGCAGCGTCTGAAACTACCAGCCCAAAGCCGCCAGTCTGGCGGCAGCGCTGAAAGACCGATACGACACCGAGGTCGAGTTGATCGCCTCGGGCGGAGGTGTGTTCGAGGTGCTGGCCGACGGTCGCCTCGTCTACTCCAAAAAAAGCACCGGACGCCACTGCACGCATGAAGAGGTGTTCGAGGCTATCGATGCGGACGGGTGACGAACACCGTCGGCCGATAACGAGCGAACAGGTAGGCGAAGGCGGCGAGCGCCGCCCAGAAGACGATCACGTCGCCGGTCAGCAGATAGCCCACGATCCCGAGCAGCGCCTGCCCCTCCGCCAACGACCATACCACCAGCGCCGGCCCGGGTGACGGCCGTTCCGAGGCACGGGCCAGGCGAGTGCGGAACAGGCCGGCGGCGAATACGCAGGCTGCGGCGGCCGTCAGCCATACAAGGCGCACGGGCAGTTCTTCGAACGCGCCCACCGGCCCGACGAGCAGCCGGGCGACGGCGGCGAACACCAGCACGCCCGCCACCAGTGCCCCATACACGACTCGCAACACCGTTCCGTCGCCCTGCGTTGTTCTCGGCTCGGCCGCTCCGTTCATCTATCTCTCCCGGCGCGCGTCCGCGGCGTCCGTAACCCGGGGAACCCTTGGCGGTCACCCGTGTTTCATAGCACGAAGACCCCGGGACCACGGCTCCCACCTTTGGATCCTATCCCCGCAGTCAGTCCGTGGCTCGGGGCTCTTCATTTCCGCATCTCGCGACTCAGCAACCGACGGATGTCCTCCGTATCGAGCGCTTCCCACTCCATTCCGATGTAGCCGTGGACCCGACCCGGGGCCACGAAGCCGAAGGCAGCAGGCCGTCTGCCGTAGAAGTAGAGGCCGATTTCGGCCGAAGTGGCCGGCGTGAGGATCGAGCCGCCCTGCCACACGCTCAGATGCCGAAACGGCTTCCCGCCGTGAATGAGTCGAGAGGCATCGTGCTCGACGCAGTAGATCATGCGCGGTCCGAACGAGAGGTCGCGCCGGTACCGCGAGTCGAGGTCATCGAGGCTGCTTTCGTCGCGAGTCGTGATCCAGCGTTCTCGCGCCTCGGCGAATAGGCGAAGTTCGTTGGCGGCATGCCGGAGCTCGATCGCTCCGGGCGACAGGTCGACAACCTCTCGCGACAGAAGCCGGGGCTGCCGCTCGAGCACATCGATCAGTAGCCAGCTCTGGGGGTATTCCCGGTGCCCGAGCCCTTCGACCAGATCCACCATCCCCGTCATCGCTCCTACCGCCGGCCGTAGCGGTCCTCGAGCCGGACGACGTCGTCGAGCTCCGGCGTACTGACCTCCAGGATCACACTGTCTTCGAGCGCTTCCATGCGATGAACCGTGTCAGGAGGGACCTCGATCGCCGACCCCGGCACCCACTCGAACATCTCGTCGCCGAGGGTGAAGCGCATCCTTCCGCTGTGCAGAAACAGAGTCTCGTGCTTGACGCGATGCTTCTGGAGTGAAAGAAGGTGACCGGCCGTGACCTCCAGCACCTTGCCGGCGTACCGATCCGTGTGCGCGTACCAGATCTCCCGTCCCCACGGCTTGTCCACGATGGTAGGTGACCTCCCTGGCCTGCCGCTCGAGCGCCCGCTCAATTGGATCGCGGAAGGGTCAGGTCGAAGCCCAGCGCCACGGTAGCGAACGGGTCGGTCCCCGGCACCGATTGGTAACGGAAGAAGAGCTCGAGGTGGCCGGCGCGCGCCACCGGGGCCCTGGCGAGCAGCAGCCCCTCCACCAGGGTGCCGGAGAACTCGTCGCTGAGGTCGCTGCTCACGCTCCCGACGCCGAACCCTGGCTCCACCTGCAAACCGCCGGCGGATCCGTATTTCGCCCACAGCACGAAGCGACCTTCCTTCTCCTGAGCCCGTCCGGTCTCCCGGATGTTGGTACTGGCCGTGTTTCCGTAATAGATCTGTGGCTCGATGAGGAGCGAGCGGCTGGCCGGCACCCCCACCTTCGCCCACGCCATCCAGTCGTCCTGGTCGAAGAAGTGCCCGAAGTACCCCCCGACCGTGGCGATAACGTTGCCCCGACCACCCCGGAACTTCGCGCTCTGCTCGAGCTGCCAGGTAGTCTGCGTCGTGGTAGGCTCGGGGGGCCAGTTGCGGCGACCGACCTCGAGGCTGGTCGCGTAACGGCTCGCTTCACCCCACTCGAGGCCGGCTCCGCCGTAGAAGCCCTCTACATCGTCCCCGCCGCGCACGAACGCGGGGTTGTCGATGCTCAGGAAGTTGTCGAACCGGAACCAGAGCCGGAACGACGGCACGGGCCACACCACGGCCTGCGCCATGCGGGGACCGACGCTCCGTCCGTTCTCCGTCGTGTAGCCGCCGAGAAAGGCGAGCTCCAGGAGCGGGAGTCGCGGAAGATCCAGCGCGGCGAGACCCCGTTCCGCCGCCCGGTTGCCCGGATCGAGTTGGAGGGCGCGCTCGTAGGCAGTCTTTGCGCCCATCGCCTGTCCGACCGCGGCGCGCGACCGGGCCAGCCCGACCCACAGCGCCACGTCGTTCGGCGTCTGGCGGACCGTGATTTCGAACCAGGTGAGAGCACCACCCGGGTTCCCGGACTCGAGCAAGGCGAACGCCAGACCCCGCTGGGCGTCACGGCGCGAAGGAGAGAGGCGGAGCGCTTCCCGGAACCGGGTGGCTGCTTCCGCTTCGCGACCCTGCGCGGCGAGGCTCTGGCCGGAACCCACCAATGCGTCGATCTGGGACGGATCGTCGGCCAGGATTGCCTCGTACGCCTCGTACGCCGCGGCGTACTGGCCGCTGGCGAGAAGATCGGCCGCTCCGGCCAGCTGCCGTGCCTGAGCCGTGTCCGGAGCGACCGGCTCCGGCAACGGCTCGAAGACGACTCGCTTGTCCAGCGAGCCGACCGCCGCTGTGACCACCGTCGGTCCGTCCTCGCTGCCGATCGTCACCGCGACGCTGATGCGACCCCGTTCGTCCGTCACCCCGCGCGCGACGTCGACCTCGCCGTTGGTGACCGTAAACGCGACTGCGGCTCCGGACACCGGATCGCCGTTCGCGTCCCGGAGCTCGAACACCAGACGTTCCGGCAGGACCGCCCCGCGTTCGGCCCGCTGCTCGGTGCCGGCGACGAAGGCCGAGTTCTCGGGCGACGGCGCGGTCACCGTAACGGCGAGAGCGCCGAGAACGATCGCATCGACGACCACCTCCAGCTCGCGGCTGCCGCCGACCCGCGTCGCGTCTACCCGCAGCCGCACTTCGCCCGCCCCGTCGGTAGTGCCGGCGGCGACGAGAGCGTCGGAGCCCGACCGCGCCGCGCGCAAGCCGACCGAGGCACCGGTGACCGGGTTACCAAACTCATCCGTCACCTTCGCGGTCACCGTGGCGCTGGACGCTCCGGCGGCCAGAGCGAGGCGCCCCGGCTGCAGCGAGACGGAGGCGGCTCTGGCGGCGGTGACGGAGAGCGAAACCGTACGCGCCGCCGCAGGATCCCCGGCCGCCGGCGCGATCGCGAGACGGTAGGCTGCGACCGCCGTCCCGGTCGGCACGGTGAAACTCGCACGCCCATCGGCGTCGGTCGTGGCACTCAGATCACCGGCGGCACCACCGGGAATGCGTCCGCTGCCGCGGAGCGCGAGCGCGAACTCGCTCACCGGGCGGGAGTTGCGCGTGACCCGCACGTCGATTCGCACGCTGCTGCGAACGGAGGCCGCCAGGCTGGTGCGCGAGGGCGTGATCTCAACCGACGCCGCGGTGTCGCACGTCTCGATCGCCTCGATGATGCCGTCGTCGGCGCCCAGAGTCCGGAAGTCCACCAGGTCTTTGGATGTGGGCGAGAAGGTGAGGCAGCTCCCGGCGATGATCGAGGCGATCTCTCCCTTCGTGTAGGTGCTGCCGGTCAGCAGCCGCACCACGTCGCTCTTTTGCAGCGGGCTCGCCTGCTGGGCCGATAACGAGGAGGGCGCGACGCAGATGGTCGCCGCCACCACGGCCGCGGTCGCGACCGAAAAGGAACGCGGGAGACTACGGCTCATTCTGGGCGGGCGCATCCCGTTGAGTCGAAGTGCTGGTTGACGGTGTCCATCCGAGACACGAGTTCATCGTACATCTCGGCCTGTCGGGCCCCGAGCTCGGCCCGGGCGGCCACGAAGCGCTGCGAGACGGTCACCAGCGCCTCGTCCGCGATCCGGTAGCCGGCCGCGAGCCCGGAACAGTCGATGCGACCCAGGTCGAAATCGTTCCTGCGCTCGGCGTACCCCGCGATCGCCCGTGACAGGTCGCGCGCGGCGCCGTCGAACTCCGCCACCGCCGGCGACACGGGTCGGGTGGGGGCCGGGCTCGGCGGCAGCGGACGCGGCTCCGGAGGCCGGCGCAGGGCGTTCACCATCAGCCAGCCGGCCAACAGGACGACCGCCAGCCCGAGAATCCATGGCCACCGGACCCGTCTGAGGATCGCGTCCAGATCGAAGGGAGAGGCGCCGTCCTTCTTGGCCAGCACCAGCGTGATCTCGCTGTCGCGATCGTGGGCGAACTCGCCGAGCACGTCCCGCAACCGCTCTTCGGCCTCCGACGCGGCCACTTCGTCGCGATCGATGTCGCGCTCCTCGAACGCCTCCTGCTCCTCGGGCGGCGGGTCGATTCGCTCTTCTTCCATCACCGATTCGGCACTTTCGATCACCGCTTCGGCTTCCACCACCGATTCGACGACATCCTCGGCCGGGGGAACGACCGATTCATCGGTGATGTAACCTTCCCAGTCCACATACGTCACCTTGGCGCTCCCCGCCTCGGGAAGCCGATCCAGCAGCTCGAAGAAGGCCGCCGGATGCACGCGCGACAGGCCGCCTCGGGTCGTGTAACGGAAGAAACCCGCGTCCCAGTCTCGACCGCGCCGTGCGAACACGAGCGCCGTCTGCCACGGCTCCCTGAACCATTGGACGTGCGTCCCGGCATCCGCCTCGGACAAGACGACTCCAAGATGCGGATGCGTGTGGTACCAGCCGGCCACAGCCAGCCCGAGCTTCTCGCTCCACTTCTGCACCGTGGGCCACTCGCGGTCCAGCACCGCTTCCTGACGCGACTCATCGAAGCGGGACGATGCGGCCACCGTCGCGTCGACCACCGAGTAACGCAGGGCGGACTTCGTGCATTCGAACAGTTCTCCGTAAAGAAAGCCGAATGCACCACTGCGGCTGCCCGCGCGCTGCTGATCGCGGAGCTGTCTCAGGGCACGTTGGGTTACGAACAGCTCGTATGCCGTCGCTGCGCCCGCATCGGCGGGACCGCGGGATTCTGCCTGACGGGGGCTCCATCGAATCGCGCGCGAAACGGGCATTCTGCGCTTCAGATGGATCACGGATCCGTCGCTCCCGGACCCTCCCACCACGGCGAAATCGCGGGGCCAACTTCTATGACCGCTGCGTCTGTCCATTCGGCGTCTCCGGGCGGAGTGCACGATCAACCCCCACCGGATGGGGCTAACATAGCGGCCCGGTGCGGGAATCCCTAGCAGATCGCCAAACGCGACCTGCTGACTCCGCGGACTTTGCGGTCCGGTATGAAGGACGGGTGGGTGGGGGGGCGGGTCACGGAACCAGCGGCTCGCCCTGGAAGCGCGCGATCCAGAGCCCGGAGTTGAAATCGGAGAGGAAGAGGTTGCCCTTGAAAGGTTGAGCACCGAACGCCATCGGCCAGTTCGGCACCACCGCATCCGCGTCGGTGGTCTTCAACACCGCCAGCTCCCGACCCTGCCGGTACAGGTCTCCACGCAACTCCCCGGACACGTCCACGACCCGGAGACCACCCTGATAGTAACCCACATACAGCAGGTCATCCTCCACCCAGAAGTTGTGGGCGCCGGCCTCCGGCACCTCATAGCGCGCCACCTCTCGTGGGCGCTCGATATCCGAGTAGTCGATGACGTGAACGTAGCCGGCCGCTTCGATCGGCCTGTCCGCGTCCCAGTCGGGGGGAAAGATCTCGTCTCCGACGAACAGATAGCGACCATGCCGCCAAGCCGTGTGGGTGTGACCCACCGGATACTTGAACTGACTGACGAGCTGTGGCTCGGTCGGCGTTCCCCCGTGCGACCCGGCGCCCACGTCGAGCATGATCAGCCCATCGTTCCAGTAGGACAGATACGCGTATCCATCCTGAACGATGACGTCGTGCAGAGTCTTGCCCTCCTTGTCGAGTCCCCAGCGGCCGACTTCGTGGGGCTGCGATGGGTCGGAAATGTCCACGATGTGCATCTCCGATGTCCCGTTGTGTGCCAGGTAGACGAGCTCCTGATCGCCGCGGATCCAGACGTTGTGCACCCCGCCGGTAACCGTCTCCGTGTATTCGGAGAGAATGACCGGGTGAGCCGGTTCGGCGAGGTCGAGCAGGACGATTCCGTTGTGTCGGTCCGACGCTCCCTCCCGGGTGATGATCGCCAGCCGGTTGGCGGGGTGGATCTTCACGTCGTTGATGCGGCGCGCATCGACCTGCACGGAGTCGGTGACCACGGGTCGCGTCGGATCCGTCACGTCGAAGGCCATCATCCAGTCATGACCGAAGGTGCCGACGTAGGCGTAGTCGCGACCATCGACGCCCTCGAACACCCACATGTCGGCGGAGTGATGGGTGCGAATCGGCCCGCGCCCCACCTTGGACAGCTGACCGCGGGCGCGCCGCGGCTCGACCTCGACCGTCGAGCTCAACGTCTGATTCGCCCCCACCCGAGCGGTGACGCGGTAGGTGCCGGGCTCCTCGGCCACGAACACTCCTTGCTCGCCCTCCGGCTCGATCTGGGAACCGGCCCCGCTCACCGACCAGAGCGGTCGATAGCCATGCAGCTCCTGACCGGAGCGGGAGCGGCCCATCACCTGGAACCGCACGACGTCTCCCGTCTGCACGACGGCCGCGCGTGGCTGCAGCTCGTAGGTGGTGGCCGGATTGTCGATTACCCGCACCGCGATCTCGGCGCTCGCTTCGCCGAGCGTGGCCCGGATGGTGGTGGTTCCCACCTTTCCCGCCCACACGCGGCCGCTCTCGTCCACCTCGGCGATCGCACCGTCTGCGCTCTCGAGCCGAACCCCGGTCGTTTCCACCTCATCACCGAGACGAGTCCGCGCCGTCACCGCAAGCAACGCGGTCGTGTTCGCCGGGATGGCCTCGACCTCGAGGGCGAGGGCCAGCGCGTCCGGAGGGAGCTGGGGCACGGTGATCACGGCCTGCCCAGACTTGCCGCGCAGGAGCGCCACCACCTTGGCCTCGCCGGGCCTCCGGGCGGTCACCACGCCGTTCGCATCGACCGAGACGATCTCATCGTCCGGGGTGAACCAGCGAGGTTGTCGGTCGAATTGCAGGCGCTCGCCGTCGGCATCGTAGGCCGCCGCCTCCAGTCGCAGCGAGGAGTCGACGGGCACCAGCGCCGTCGCCGGCTGCACCGTCACCTGACTGGGAGCGGGACTCGCCTGCAGGGCGGCGAGAATGCTGAGCGAGGCGGCGATACCCATCGGTTCGGCTCCGTTCTATTCAGCGGCGAGAAGGTCGAGGATCGGGGCGCCCATCTGCGACGAAGCGCCGGTGCGCACGCGCGCCAGCACCCGGATCGTCTGCAACGGCCGGAATTCCGCGGCCACCGGGACCAGTTCCGGGGGCACCGCCAGGTACACGAAGCCATCCGACGCGTCCGGGGCACGGGCGAGGATGAAATGTTCACCCTCGTAGAAGTCCGTCCTCACCGCGTCGGCCTGCTCCATGGACACGAACTGCACCTCCCACTGGACGGTACGTCCGTTGTAAGCCTCGGGATTCGCCCGCAGGTCGCTGGCGCCGAGATGCTGGGTGCTCGCCTGTTCCTCTTCGGTCAGGAAGCTCGGCGTCCATACCCACGCGTCGAGTCGCACCCGCGCCCATGTTCCCTGTCGGGCGAGGACGCGCAGATCCGCCCCGGGTTCGAGGTGACCGAGCGTATCCCCGTCGGGCGACACGAGCAGGTACGCTCCCCCCTCCGGAACCGCGAGGCGATCGGAGGATGTCGACGACCGATCGGCGGCCGTGGATCGGTCGGACACCGGCGCACCGGGATCCACCTCGGCGGCGACCTGCGGCTCGGCGGTCGGCGTCTGCGTCTCGGGCGCCGACTCGGGCGGCGGCGCGCCGAGTGACGGACCCCAAATCCACGCCGTTCGCCGCACGCGGGTCCACCCGCCCTGCTGGCCGATCCGCTCGAGGAGAAAGCCCTGCAGGAGACGGCCGAGAACCGGTCCGTTGGGCAGCGCCCGCAGATTCTCGCCGCCCCGCTTGGCGACGACCAGGTCGAAGCCGTCGCGCGCCGTGGTGCGAACCGACTCCGACCAGATCCAGCCTTCGAGCGTCACCTGGCGCCACTGCGCTCGACGCCCGACCACCGCCAGCGGGGTGCCCTCGTACACGGTCCCGAGCAGCTTCCCGGGGGTTGCGCCCTGCGGCGGCTGACGAATGTTCTCCTGCGGAATGGCCACCACCACGGTCTGACCGCGGGCGGCCGGGACGGCGGTGAGCACGGCCAGGGCCACGACGGCTGGGATGGAGTACGGTCGAAACCGGCTCCGGAATGCTGGAAATGCCCGATCTGCCCGTCTACATTCCGTCGCCGATCGACAGAGGTTCATGCGGCGCCTGGCAGGCCGCCGTCGTCGTCGCAAGGTCGTACCCATCGGCCCGGTCGAGTATAGAGACCGGGCGGAAACCATGTCAATCAGAACTCGTCGCCCGCCGTGGGGTGGTATCGACGCGCTGCAGCCCACCAGTGTGGGAGCACGAGCCCCCGGACAAAGAGAACCGAGGCACCGACTTGCGAATCCAGCGCCTGACATCCTGCTGCGCCGTCCTGTTCCTGATGTTCGTGCCGGATCTGCGTGCCCAGGACTTCGAGCTCGAGGGCGGCGACGCGATCGACACGCCGTACCGGTGGATCGAGCCCGGGTTTCGCGTCGGCGTCTACGGCGGGTACCTGTTCGCCAACCGTGGCATGCTCGACATGGGTCCCGGACCGACGCCGGATATCGGCGCCCGACTTCGGGTGCGCGTGAGCAGTCCCCTGTCGCTCGAGATCAACACCGGCTACGGGTTGAGTCCGGACCTGTACGTGATCGATCCCCGAGTGGACACGTATCCGACACCGATCGACACGGTCGGCCTCAACTGGATCATTCTGCAGGGGGGCGTGCAGTTCTCGTTCACCGGAGCGCGGACGTGGCACGCCATTCAGCCCTATCTGGTGCTCGGCGGTGGCGTCATCTTCGGGGTGAACGAGGAGCGGAGTCCGGAGCTGGCGATTCCATCCGGTCCGTTCCGCTTCGAGCTCGGAACCCAGCCGGTGTTCGACCTCGGCCTCGGAATCGAGCGGCTGTTCGGTCAGAAGGTCGGCCTGGCGGCCGAGATCCGGGATCACCTGTATCGCATCCAGGCCCCGGAGGGCTTCTTCCGGCCTGACATCCTGCTCAAGATCGCCGAGGAAGGGGCGCCGACGGCGGAGAGCTCGGATTGGATCAACAACTTCGAGCTCAGCCTCACCCTGTGGTACTACTTTTGACCGATGACAGCCGAACGGAGCGCCACGGAGGATCGGTCAACCGACGACGGCCCGTACGCGGCCGAGGAGCGTGAGGTCACGCTCTACGTGGACGGGAGGAAGACGACCCGCTTCTATTGCTCGTCGGGGCATCTCGACGCGCTCGCCGTCGGCTGGTTGCTCGGCGAAGGCATCATCGACTCGGCGCGCGCGGTCGCCCGGACCGAGACGGATCCCGAGGGATCGTGCATTCGGGTCGAGCTGCACTCCGCACCGTCTCGGGTCCCGGACGAGTCCGGCGAGCGGGGCGAGATCGGCCCCGGCGCGGATCCCATCGCCCGCCGGTCCGCTGGCGCTCCCGCCGCACGGCGCCACCCGGCCCCCGTCGATGTGGCGCTCCTCGATTCGGACCGTCTGCACCGTCTGTTCACCGCCATGTTCGAGCGGGCGACCTTGCGGGACGCCGGCGGTGGCGTACACACCGGCGCCCTCGTATCGGAGGGCCAGCTGGTCACGGTGCTGGAGGATGTCGGGCGTCACAACCTGGTCGACAAGCTCATGGGCACCGCGGCGCTCCGCGGGCTTGCGGCCCGCGATGTAAGCCTCATTCTGACCGCACGGATATCGGGCGCCATCGCGTACAAGCTGTGTCGCGCCGGTGTGCCGGGCGTGGCCTCGATGTCGGTTCCAACCACCCTGGCGCGGGACGTCGCCGGCGCGTGCGGCTTGACGATCGTCGGGCGAGCCCGCCGTCCGCAGCCGTACGTGTATCTCCCCACCCCGGCAGCGTCCGCGCGATGAGCGAACGGTCGGAGGCGCTCGGCGTCATCCTGTCGGGCGGCCAGAATCGGCGCTTCGGCTCCCACAAGGCGCTGGCCCGCGTCGGCGGCCACCGCATCATCGATCGAGTCGGCGATGCGCTGCGCGACGCCGTCGATCGCGTCGTGGTGGTGGCCAACGACCTCGCCACCTACGCGGAGATCGAGACGGATGTGCGTCCAGACGTGCGGCCGGGACTCGGGGCACTGGGTGGCGTCTATACGGCAGTGCGTTGGGCCGAGGGGGAGGGATACGCTGTGGCACTCACGGTTGCCTGCGACATGCCCTTCCTCCCACCGGCGCTCCTGGCACGCCTGGTCGACGAGGCCGACCGCAATGCGGTGACCGCCGCCGCCAGCGAGGGGCCGCGCGGGGTCGAGCCGCTGTGCGCCGTGTATGGCATCGGATGTCGCGGGGCGATCGAAGCGGCCCTCGCGCGCGGGGAGCGCGCGGTAGTTTCCTTTTACCCCGCGATCCGGGTGGTCGTGTTGGACGCGCAGCAGGTGGCCCGTTACGGTGATCCGGCGACCATGTTCATGAACGTGAACCGACCCGAGGACCGGCGGCTGGCCGAATCGCTGCTCGCCGGAAGCGCATCGAAAGGGACCACATCATGACGCGACAAGCAGGCATCGTGACGCGATAGGCAGACATCATGACGCGACAGGCGACCTGGTGACGGGACAGGCGATATCATGAGGACGAGGGCGCTCTTCGTTCTGTCGGCGGCGATCGGCCTCGGCCCGTCGGCGGCGATCGGTCTCGGCCCGTCGGCGGTGGTCGCCCAAGAGATCGCGAGCGATTCGAGCGCCGTCGTGGTCGCCTCCCGCCCGCTGGCGGACGCGGCCGAGCTGCGCTCCCGGCTGTCGCGTTTGCTCGAGGACCCGTCGCTCACCCGCGCCCACGTCGGGCTCGTCGTCCAGGTGGCCGAGACGGGCGAGATCCTGTTCGAGCGGGACGGCGAGCGCCGATTCACCCCCGCCAGCAACACGAAGATCGTTACCGCGGCTGTGGCGTTACGCGAGCTGGGGCCCGGATACCGCTGGTGGACGCGTCTGATCGCCAGCGGCCCGATCCGGGACAGCGAGCTGGATGGATCGCTGTGGGTCATCGGGGGCGGTGATCCTCGCCTCAAGCGCTCCGCCCTCGCCCGCTGGGTCGGTGCGCTGCGGCAGGCCGGGATTCGCCACATAAGCGGCGACGTGATCGGCGACGACCGGCTGTTCGAGCCACCCCAGTGGGGGATCGGCTGGATGTGGGACGACCTGTATGCCGGGTGGGCGGCCGGCGTGACCGGCCTTCAGGTGCACCCGAGCTCGGCCCGGGGTTGGCTTCAGCCGGGTCCGCTGCTCGGCGACCCTGCCACGCTGCGCTTCGCGACCGACGTCGTCCCGATCCGGATCGCGACGCGTGTGCGGACCGGCCCGCCGGACTCGGAGGTCCGGCTCCGTTTTCGCCCCTCCGCGGACGGCGGACCGGTGGAGCTGTGGGGCTGGGTGCCGGCCAACGCGGATTCGATCGGGCTTTTCCTGGCGGCGGAGCATCCGACGCCCTACCTGCTCGAGCACCTCGCCCGCGCCTTCGCCGACTCGGGAATCTCGGTCGGCGGGAGCTATCGCCGCGCGCACGGCGAGGAGATGCCCGAGGACTCGACCTGGGGCGCCGCCTTCGAGTCGGACTCGCTGGGCGCCGTCCTCGCCGAGCTGCTCAAGCCGAGCGACAACCAGATCGCCGAATCGATCCTGCGGACGATCGGATCCGTCGAAGGCACCTCGGGGTCGGACACCGAAGGCCTGGCGGTCGTGCAGTCGACGTTGGCCGAGTGGGGGATCGAGCCGGGCGCAATCGACCTCAGCGACGGCTCGGGCCTCTCCCGTTACAACGAGGTGACGCCGATGGCGATGACTCGCCTGCTGCGGGCGATGTGGCGCCATCCGGATCACGCGGTGTGGCTCGAAGCGATGCCGATCGGGGCCATCGACGGGACGCTGCGGGCCCGAATGGTGGGCACACCGGCCGCCGGCAACGTGCGGGCCAAGACCGGCTCGCTCACCTCCGTCCGCGCGCTCTCCGGCTACCTGACCGACGGCGATGGCGAGACGATCGTCTTCTCGCTGCTCCTGAACGGGTACGACTCCCCGGGCGATGTGGCGGTGGCGATCGAGGATCTCATCGTGGAGCAGCTCGCCCTCTACCACCGGCCGATCGACGTCGGCTGGCCGCAGTTCCGGACCGGCACGGATCGGTGAGCCGGCCCGACCCGGAATGGCTATCGTACGAGGAAGCGCGCCACGCCATCCTGTCGCACGTCTCCCCACTCGAGACGGAGACGACGAGCCTGGAGCGGGCTCTCGGCCGCGCGCTGGCCGAAGATGTCGTGTCCCCGATCGCGCATCCGCCGTGGGACAACAGCGCCATGGACGGCTTTGCCGTCCGCGCCGCCGACGTCGCCGGAGCGACGGCGAGTGCGCCGATCGTGCTCGCCGTGTCGGACGATGTCCCCGCCGGTCGCTTCCCGACCGGCCCCTTGCGGCCGGGAACCGCGGTCCGGATCACCACCGGAGCGCCGGTGCCCGACGGTGCCACCGGCGTGATTCGGGTGGAGCACACCGACGGCGGGCCCGGCGCCCGGGTGACCGTCTTCGCCGCCACCGATGCCGAGCGCAATATCCGGCGCGCCGGCGAGGACGTGACCCGCGGCGAGATGGTGGCCGCGCGAGGATCGGAGGCGACGCCGGCCGTCATCGGGATCCTGGCGATGACCGGTCACGCGCGGGTGGTCGTCCATCGACGGCCCCGCATCGGCGTGCTGGCCAACGGCGATGAGCTGGCGGACTTCGACCAGCTCGATCAGGTGATCGCCGGACGCCGCATCATGAACTCGAACAGCTACGCGCTCGCCGCGCAGCTGGCCGACGCGGGTGCCGACGCGGTCGCGCTCGGGATCGCTCGCGACGACCCGGCCGACGTGCGAGAGAAGCTCGAGGGGGCGGCGAACCTCGACGCGATCATTTCCACCGCCGGGGTGAGCGTGGGCGAGCACGACCACGTGAAGGCGGCCCTCGCCGACCTCGGCATGGAACGAGTCTTCTGGCGGGCGCGGATTCGACCGGGCAGCCCGCTTTCGCTTGGCCTGCTGGACGGGCGACCGGTGTGGAGTCTACCCGGCAACCCTGTCTCGGCCATGGTCACCTTCGAGATCTTTCTCCGGCCGGCGATCCGGAAGATGGCGGGCCACGCGCGGCCGTTCCGACGATCGCTGCGCGCCATCGCCGGCGAGGACATCCGCTCAGCGCCCGGCCTGACGCATTTCCTCCGGGCGCGTGCATCCGGACGCGCACGCGGGCTTCTCACCGTCGTCCTCACCGGACCGCAAGGGTCCGGCATCCTCACCTCGATGAGCGCCGCCGATGGCCTGGCCATCATCCCGGAGGACGTGGAGCGACTGGAACGCGGTGCGGAGCTCGAGCTGCTGCCGCTGCGCGATTACGTGGGTGGCGATGCCGAGTGACCCGCCCGGCGGCACCGCGGTCACCCTGCTGGTTGGAACCCGCAAGGGGCTGTTCGTAGCCACATCCGACGCGATGCGGGCGGCGTGGGAGCTGGACGGACCGCACATCGAGGGACACGAGGTCTACCATGCGATCGTCGATCCGCGGGATGGCCGCAACGCGTACGCGGCCGTCGATCACGTCGTGTGGGGGACTCACGTCTATCGCAGCCGGGACCTGGGGAGGAGCTGGGAGCAGCTGCCCGGACGGCCTGCTTTGCCGCCGGAGGCCGGCCGCCAGGTGGCCGCCATCTGGCACCTGGCGCCCGGAGGGGTCGAGGAGCCCCGACGGCTGTACGCCGGGGTGGAGCCCGGCGCGCTCTTCGTCAGCGACGACCTCGGCGAGAGCTGGCGCTGGGTGGAGAGCCTGGACCAGCAGCCGACCCGGAGACTGTGGCAACCGGCCAAGGGTGGACTCGCCCTGCACTCGATCCAGGTCGACCCCCGTGATCCCGGGATCGTCTACGTCTCCCTCTCCGCAGGTGGGGTGTACCGAACGGACGACCGCGGAGCGACGTGGCGACCGGTCAACCGGGGCGTGCGGGCCGACTTCCTCCCCGACCCGATGCCGGAGGCCGGACAGTGCGTGCACAACGTCCGTCTGCATCCAGCGGCGCCGGATCGACTCTACCAGCAGAATCACTGCGGCTTCTACCGGAGCGATGATCGCGGGGAGACGTGGGTGGAGCTGTCGGACGGGCTTCCGAGCGACTTCGGGTACGCGCTCGCCCTCGATCCGTCCGACCCGGCCCGCTGCTGGGTGATTCCCGAGGAGAGCAGCCATATGCGGTCGGTGTGCGATGCGCGGCTCCGGGTGTTCGAAACGACGGACGCCGGCCGCTCGTGGACGGCTCGGGAGGAGGGCTTGCCACAGGCGCACGCCTACGTCTCGATCCTTCGTGAAGCGATGGCGAGCGACGGCCTCGAGCCGTGCGGGGTGTACTTCGGAACGTCGACCGGACAGCTGTTCGGCAGCCGCGACGGCCGGCGGTGGGAGTTGATCGCCGGCTTCCTCCCCAAGGTGCTGTCGGTGACCGCGAGCGCGGGTCCGCCCGCGGCGTAGAGCGGGCCGCTCAGCCGCGACGCTCGATCACCGACGGGGTCGATCGGCTGCCTGCCGCGACACCGGGCCGCCACTCGACGACGGCCGCGCCGCTCGTGTACCCGCCGCCGACGGCGGTGAGGACGAGGCGGGCAGGATCCGGCACCGCGCCGTGCTTGCCGCGCAGCACTTCATCCAGGGCGATCGGAACGGTCGAGGCCGACATGTTGCCGTAGTCCTCGATCGTGTGAATCACCCGTCCCTTGCTCAGCCGCAACTGTTTCTCGAGCCCCTTGGTGATTCGCAGATTGGCCTGGTGGGGGATGACGAAGTCGATATCATCCCACGACAGACCGGTCGTCTCGAGCGCGTTGCGCGCCACCTCGGCCATGGCGTTGATCGCCTGCTTCAACACCTTCGGCCCACCGCCCATCCGAAGCCGCGCCTCCTCCGCCCCCTCGATGGCCCACCACTGACCCCGCAGGTTCATGTGCTCGTGCGAGTACTCGGCGGCGAGGAAGGGACGGCCCAGAATGCCGCCGCCCGTCGGCAGGGCTCGCAGCACCACCGCCCCGGCCCCGTCCCCGAACAGCACCGCCGTCTTCGGGTCCGAATAGTCGGTGATGTGCGAGAGCGCATCGCCCGAGATGACGAGAGCCGTCTCGGCGACGCCCGCCCGCAGAAAGGAGTAGCCGGTGGCCAGCGCGTAGATGAAGCCGGCACAGGCCGCGTTCAGGACGTAGCCGCCCACCCACGGCGCCCCGAGCAGCGACGCGACCGTGCAGGCCACGTTCGGGACCTCCTCCGATGCGGTGAGCGAGGCGATGATGATGAGGTCGAGCTCGGCGGCGGACATGCCGGCCGCCATCAGCGCCCGCCGTCCCGCCTCGGCGCACATGTCTTCCGTCGTCGTCTCCCCATCGGCGTCGAGCACCCGGCGGGCCCGAATCCCGGTCACCTGTCGCGACCACAGATCGAACACTTCGACCGGCGTCAGGTCATCCACCTGGGCACCGTTGCGAAGCGTGCCGCGCGCTTTTTCCACGTCGAAGTTCTCGCGGATGGATGGCATCTCGAACAGGTCCGCGTTTTCGAGCGCGGTGGGCGGGAGGAAGCTCCCCGACCCAATGATGTGGACGCTGAGTTCGCTCGACGCCAAGGCCACCCCCTGAAGACGCTGACGAGCGGTCGGTGTGGACCGTTCACGGAATGAAGGTCGATCACGCCGCGGCCGGAGCCGGCGGTCGTATACAATACGGTGCCGCGCAGCGACCCTCAATCACGGGCCGGCCCTATCTGGACGCTGAAGGCACACTCCTCACGGAGGCGGAACGACGAGTGTGGCCGTCAACTGCCCCCAGTCATCGGTGGAGAGTCCTCCCGCATCGAGGGGCACGTACCAGTCGCCATCCACGATGAACCCGTATTCGTACACTCCCGGCTCCACCGAAAGCTGCACCTCCCACTCGCCGGCGTGAAGCTGCATCGGCTCCGGGATCCAGAGGGTGAAATCACCCACCACGTACACCTTCTCGGCGCCTTCGTATCGGAGCTGAACCGCGACCATCACGCTGTCCGGGCGCGGCGGCGCCTCGGGAGCGACGCTCGGGAAGCCGAGCAACTGCCAGCTGAGGATGGCGCCAAAGTCCGCCGCCGGCCGGGTCGCCAGCAGTGGATCGGGCGGCGAGCGCCCTCCGTACAGCTCGGTCTCGACTGTCCGTCCGAGCGCGACCGACAGGGCGACCCTCCCTGCCGGTTCGAACCCCGTCGGCGTTTGCCACACGTCCAGCTCCAGGCGCGTGGTCACCGGACCCGTTGCCAGGCGCGCGCGCGCGGATCCCGCATAGTACGCCCCGCTCGAACTGTCGAAGGCGTCGAACGCCATCGACGCGCCTGCGGCTCCCGCCGTGCGGCCGACCTCCACACTTGCCCCCCAGCTCCACACGTCGTTCGCGAAGGTGAGCGCGCGATCGAGCCGCCGGAAGGTCGTGTGTGTGCGGCCGATCGCTCCCGTCAGGCGAGCCGCCGCCGACCAGCTACCGGAGAACAGGCGGAGCTCCGGCGACAGCCGGGCGGTGACGCCGCGGTACGGGAACTGACCGCCGACCGTGAACCCGCTGCCCCAGCCCGCCAGACCCAGATCGACCGTCGTCCCCACGGGATGGACCAGACCCATTCCGACGGTGCCCGAGGCCCAGTTCCCCTCGTGCGCCTCGGTGGTGAGACCCCCGTAGGCGGAGCCGAACAGCAACAGGGCGCGACTGACGGGAACGTCGACCCGCACTCCAAGCAGTCCGTACGACACCGACTCGTCGAGGATCGCCTCGCCGGGCGGGAGGGAGTGGGCGATGCCCGCGTCGAGGATCAGCGCCGGGCTCCCGCTCGCCTGCGCCCGCACCGGTACGGGAAACGCGAAGAGCGGCACGGCGAACGCGAGGAAGGCGCGGCTCACCAACCTCGTCGGAAGGGTTACCGGGATGGAATGTCCGGCCGGCGACATCCCCGTTCGCCCTGCCTACGGGCGGTGCCTGTGACTAGCGATAGACGGAGAGAAGAGTCTGCAGCTCTTCGCGGGCCCGGTGAACCCGCATCTTGAGGGCCGGCACGGAGGCTTCCAGCAGATCGGACATCTCCTTGTAGGAGCGCCCCTCCACATGTTTGAGCACGAACGCCTCGCGCTGATCCACGGCCAGCTTTTGGAGCGCCACCTCGATCTTGCTGCCCATCTCGGAGCGTTCGGCGACGTCCCCGGGGTTGTCGCGACGCGTGGTGACGGCGGGCGTATCCTGCAATGACAGGTTCAGCCGGCGGCGATTCTTCAGGTAATCCTTGCACAGGTTGGCGGAGATCCGGAACAGCCACGCTCCGACCCGCTCGGGGTTGCGACACCGCTCGAGATTACGAAACCCCTTGACGAAGGCCATCTGAACGATGTCGGCGGCTTCGTCGCTGCTGCCGGTCATCCGCTCCGCGTGACGGAACAGAAAACCCTGGTACCGGCGCACGAGCGTCGTGTACGCTTCCGCACGGCCTCCCAGCACTTCATCCACCACATCCGCATCCGAAACCTCTCGTGCTGCACGCATGGCACCGCGTCCGGTCCGAGTGGAGGAGTCGGCGGCTTGTCCGGCGCCGCCCGGTCAACGGGTGGCCGGTCATTGGAAGAAGCACGCCGATCGTGGACACTGGCCGGTTCTGGACATGGGATCGCCGCGGAAACGTCGGTGGCGTATGCGGAAACGTGCTCGGAGCCGGAGGGCGGCGTGTGGATGGGGCACCGCAGCTACGGCGGCTCAACCCGGCCGGCTCCACTGCATTTTGCGCGGTGCCGGCGGCAAAGTGCCACGCTCGGCCCGGGCCGGTGCGACCTCGTGCGTCCGGCGCGTTGCGGGGCCGCCACGCCGATACCCGGAGAGAGAGACGCCCGCGACGCGGCGCCGGCAGTGCGGCGGGCGAGTTACGCCGGGATCCGGTTCGTGCCGTTCGGGCGCCCTTTCCGAATCACGGGTGGCGCGCAGCGACCACGACGCGCAGGAGTCGAACGGCTGTTCGTGAAACCGGCGGCCACCTGTCGCTCGAAGCACACGGCCGGCGGGCGGAGGCTTGGAATATGTCTTGCCAGTTACCGGCCCGGTCATCGCCACGCAACGGGCTACCCCGCACGAACGGGATGTGGCGGAGGGACGCGGCAGAGAGCGCAACGGAGCGAGGCTCGTGCTGACTCCCGCTACGGTGGTGGCCGATGACCGCCATCGGTTTGCGGTCGGATCAACGAAACCGGGCTGAACAGCCGATCGGGCAATGTGCTGGCGGCGCGGCAATGTGCAACGCGGCCCGGCCCGAAAGGGGCGACAACACAAAATGGAAAGTGCGAGCGTGAGCGCGATGAAAGCACAAGGCACTCGCTACACCTGGGCGGTCGTTGCCCTGATGGCTGCGGTGGCAGCCTCAGCCTGGCTGATCGAGGACCAGTGGCTCGTGTATCTGGGGGCGATTCTCGGGCTTTACGCCGTACATCTGCTCAGCGTGCGACAGCTCGCGCGTGTCCAGGCCGAATTCCTGTCCTCTCTGGCGGCTGCGTCTCCGGGCCCGGTTGGGCCGCAGATCGCCGCTCCTCCGTCCTCGACCGCTCGCGTGCGGGGAGAGACGCCGAGCCGGAATGGCAGCGCCGATCTGGATGACGAGAACGAAGCAGCGGATCGCAAATCTCTGTGGTCGACGGTCGCGGGGCGGTGGCAAAAGGACTCCGTAGATGGGCCCGAGGGTGCGGTGGTGGTGGATGATGAAGAGGGGCAGGACGACGTCGCCGTCGCCGCGACCGACGACAGTTCGAGCACCGTTGCGCCACGCGATGGCCGACCGGAAAACGAGGGTGAGCGGGCTGCACAAGGCGAGCCCGAGAGCGAGACGGACCGCGACGTAGCGATTCCGCGACACTTCATGCTCGGGACGGTCGCCATCGTGCGGAACGTGATGGATCCCGAGGCGGTGGCGCGCGTGCTGATGGAACAGAGACGTCAACCTGGAAAGCGGTTCGGGGAGCTGGCGGTCGAGATGGCCTTCGTCAGCGAGGAGCAGCTGGAAGACCTGCTCGCCGCGCAGCAGCGGGGCCTGTTCACCGATGCCGAGATCCGCGAGGCCCGGCAGCGTCTCGAAGCGTTTCGTCGCTCGCAGGTCGCGCCCGCTTCATAGGGATCCACGCGGAGCCCGTATCGGCTCAGACCCTCCCGTTCAGGGAGACGCGCCAGCGCTCGACTCGAGCGCCCGCCGGTAGTCGGCCGGCGTATCCACATCGATCGGCGCCTCCATCGGCAGTTTGGCGACGAACGGCTTGAATCCGGCCGCGCCGAGCTGATCGACGAGGCTCGAATTGCCCCTCAGCTCGCGCGCGACATCGAACGTTGCCCGTGAGAGGAGCACCGGGTGTCCGGGGCGGTCTCGGTAGACGGCCCGCACGACCGGGGCGCCCGTCCGCACCCACGCACCCACCGCGGCGCGGATGGCCTCGGCCCGGACCCCGGGCTCGTCGCCGAGGAGGACGACCGCGGCATCCACGCCTTCTGTCTCCACCAGCACCCCGAGGCCGGCCGCCAGCGAGGTCGCGATCCCGTCGCGGAACCCCCGGTTCTCGACCACGCGGTCGACCGGCAAGCCGGACCGTTCGACGGAGGCGCGCACCGAATCGGCTTCGAGCCCTGCCACCACGATGAGCGGCTGCAGGCCTCCGCGGCGGGCGGTGCGGATCACGGCGTCGAGCACCGTTCCCGACCCGAACGGGAGCAGGATCTTGGGGAGGCCTTCCATCCTCCGCGACTCGCCGGCGGCGAGGACGATGCCTGCGATCCTGCCGGGGGTCACGGATGCGCGCCGTGGCGGACCGCCACCAGCTCGGCCATGATGGAAAGCGCGATCTCCACCGGGGTGTCGGCGCCGATGTCGAGGCCGACCGGTCCCCGGATTCGGCCGAGCGCTTCCTCCCCGAATCCGAGCTCGGCGAGCGCCGCGCGCCGCAGCTTCTGGGTCCGGCCGCCGCCCAGCAAACCGACGTAGAGACATCCGGCCTCGAGCGCCGCGGCCAGCGCGGGAATGTCGAGCTTCGGGTCGTGAGCGAGGACCACGACGTTCAGGTACCGGTCGAGCCGCAGCCGTTCCAGGCCCTCGCGGGGCCAGTCGTGGAAGACCGCCCGCGCATCGGGGAAGCGCTCCGGCGGCGCCAGCGCCTGGCGCGGGTCGATGACCGTCACCTCGAGCCCGGCCCACGCCGCCAGGTGGCAGAGGGCTTCCGACACGGGCGACGCCCCGATGATCGCTACGCGTGCCGGAGGCAGGAAGGCCTCGGCAAACAGCTCGTGCCCCGCGATCTCGAACGAGCGCGTGCCGCCCGTGTCGAACATCGGCGCCACGCTCGCCGGTACCTGCAAGAGCAGACCGGCGACCCCCAGCTCGCCCACCACGGACCCGTCCGCCCGCACGAGCAGCGCGCTACCCCGTACCTGTTCGGAGATTCCCGTCACCAGCACGCACGCCTCGCCCGACGCCATCGCATCCGCGACGACGGACCACACGGGACGCGTCGGATCGTGAGGCGTCAGCAGTACGGCGATCTCGCCGCCACAGGAGAGGCCCACGCCGGCCGCCATCTCGTCGCTGATGCCGTACTCGATGACAGCCGGCTCGCCGGTGGCGATCACCTGCTGAAGTCGCTCGAACAGATCGCCCTCCACGCAGCCGCTCGAGATCGAGCCCGCGATGTCGCCCCGCTCGCTGGCTGCGAATCGGGCGCCAGGCGGCCGCGGGGCGGAGCGACGGACCCGATACAGGGTCGCGACCGCGGTCGCGCCTCCGTCGGCGCCCCAGCGCCGCAGCGGTTCCAGCACTTCCCTCAAACTCATTCGTCGTCGACTCTCCAAACGCGTCGCGGATCGACGGCGCGAGACCCCGACAGTGCGGTCCGCAACCCTGAGCCGCTCCTCGTCCTCAGCTTATCGAGCCGTGCCACCGAGGCCAACCCCGCGAGCCCGGACGCGGTTTGACCGGTGCGGGAGGGGAAGGCAGCTTCTCTGCCATGGCGATCCGAATCACGAATCGGTTCGACGTAGCGCGTCCGCTGGACGTGGTGTGGGACTTCCTCCTCGATCCGGCGCGCTTCGTGCCCTGCATGCCGGGCGCCAGACTGGTGCGCCGGATCGACGACCACAGCTTCGAGGGCGAAGTGGGAATCACGGCTGGACCACTTGCGGCCACGCTTCGTGGAGTGATCCGCTTCGACCTCATCGACGACAGTCAATACAGGGTGGAAATGTCGGGCGACGCTCGGAGCGAACGGGGCAGCGCGGCGGCACAGATGCGGATGACCAGCACGCTGACCCGGCTGGACGACTCAACCACGCGAGTGGACGTCGACCAAACGGTCACCCTTTCCGGTGCACTGGCCGTCCTCGGCCGACTCGGGCTGGTGCACGGCCTGGCGGACATCGTCCTCGGCCGCTTCGGCCGCTGCGTGCAGAGGCGGCTGGGCTCGCCCGCCGCCGGCGACAGCACCGAGCGAGTTTCGTAAGCCGCTGGTGTGCAGCTACGCAGAGGTGCGCGCCTTGCGGATCTCCTCGGTGAGCCGGGGAACGATCTCGAACAGGTCGCCGACGATTCCGTAGTCGGCGACGCTGAATATCGGCGCGTCGGGATCCCGGTTCACGGCAACGATGAGCTTGGCCGTCCGCATGCCGGCCAGGTGTTGGATCGCACCGCTGATCCCGATCGCGAAGTACAGGTCGGGCGACACCACCTTGCCGGTCTGACCGACCTGCTCCGCGTGCGGGCGCCAGCCGGCATCGACGACCGCGCGGCTGGCCCCGATCGTCGCCTCCGGGCCGAGCGCCTCGGCCAGTTCCTCGAGGATTCCCCAGTTCGATGGATCTTGCATACCGCGGCCTCCGGAGACGATGACCGTGGCTTCCGAAACGTCGAGCTTCTCGCGCTCCGCCCGCTCGATCCCCACCACGCGCTGGCGGCGAGGCTCGGCGGGGATGGCGATGGTCTCCACGCGCGCCGACGCGGTGCGCGTCTGGGCGCTGAACACGTTTGGCCGGATGCTGATCAGGGCCGGCGCGGCCGCGAACGCGACCCGGGCCAGCGCCTTGCCCGCATACACCGGTCGCGTCACCACCGGAATTCCGTCCTCGACCGCGATCTCGGTTACCTCGGTGGCGAGAGGGAGATCGAGCCGCACCGCAAGTCGAGGCGCCAGGTCCTTGCCGAGGACCGAGGCCGGAAGGAGGATCGCGGCGTATTCGCCTTCTCCGACCACCTGCTCGAGCGCCCGCAGCCACGCGTCGGAGTGATAATGGCGGAACGCGTCGTCCTCGGCGACCAGGATTCGATCGGCGCCGAACCGGCCGAGCTCGATCACCGCGTCGGCGGTGCCGGGAGGACCGAGGGCGATCCCATCCACCGAGCCGCCGATCGAGTCGGCGATCCCGCGCGCCGCGGCCATCGTCTCCCGGGATACGGCTCGCAGTGCGCCTTCGCGCAGCTCGGCAACGGCGAGGACGTCGCTCATATCGCCCTCGCCTCTTCCCGCAACCGGCGAACGAGCTCGGGCACCGCGTCGGGACCTTCTCCCTTGTATCCGCCGCCGGTGCGCTCGGGCGGCAGCTCGATGGCGCGCACCTCGAGTCGCGGTTCCGCCAGCTCGACGTCCACCTCTTCGAGCGGCTTCTTCTTGGCGGCCATGATGCCCTTCAGGCTCGGGTAGCGGGGCTCGTTCAGTCCCTTCTGCGCGGAGACGAGCCCTGGCAGCTCGAACTCCACCACCTCGTGACCGCCTTCGATCTCGCGCCTGGCCACCACCCGGCGATCGGACACTTCGAGATCGACGACCACCGTGGCGCTCGGCAACTCGAGCAACTCGGCCACCATCGGCGGCACCTGCATGTTGTCGTCGTCGACCGCCTGCTTGCCGAACAGCAGCAGGTCGTAAGACCGTGGTCTGATCGCGTCGGTCAGCGCCCGCGCGACCGGAAGTGCATCCATGGTCGGGACGGCCCTGAGCAGAACCGCTTGGTCGGCACCCATGGCGAGAGCGGTGCGGAGCGTCTCTCGCGCATCGTCTCCGCCCAGCGTCATGACGGTGACCGAACCCTCCCCCGCCTCCTCCCGGAGGCGGAGCGCTTCCTCGAGCGCGAACTCATCGTACGGGTTCAGTACGTACTTCACGCCCGACGGATCGATGCTCCTTCCGTCGCTGCCGACTCGCACGCGCGTTTCGGTGTCGGGCACACGCTTGATGCAGACGATCGTGTTCACTTCTGTCTTCCGTGAGGTCGAACCGTGCAGTGGGGTTGGGAGGGCCGGAATGTACGGAGGGGGCGTGAGGGTGTCCAGCCGCGCGCGGTTACCTCCGACGGAGGCGTTCGATCTCCGCGCCGTCGAGCGAATAGAGTCGGTATGTGATGAGGTCGATCAGCTCGTCCGTGATCGCCGCCTCTCGCCGGCACCGCAACCGCTCGTCCGGGCCGTTGCCCTTCGCATTCCGGAGCTCCACCAGGCGACCGCCAAGCCAGAGCAGGAAATCGTGGGCCACGTCCCGATGCTCCCGGTCGCGATCGGGCTCTCCGTTGCGCGCTCGCGGAAGCAGGGCGTCCACGAAGGCGAGCAGACCCGGGAAGATCATCTCGGTCAACTCTCCCCCATCGACCATCTCTTCATCGGTGAGCTCCTCCCAGTTCAGCTCGTTCCAGTACAGCTCGCACGCTTCCTCGAACAGGTGCTTGCGCGCCGCCGGACGGCTGGGGTTGAGCACGATATCGATCGGCGTGAGGTCGCGTCCGACCGATTTGCGAACGCCGCGCAACCGTTCCTCGATCAGCGTGCGCGCCGCGACGCCCAGTTCGCCGCTCGGAAGCGCGTCGTACCCGACCGGGAATTCGCTCTGTTCGCTCATCGGCGGTTCGAGACCTGCGTGGACTGGGTGAAGATCATAGCCGGCGGGGATGAGTCGAGCTCCCCGCCGGCCAAAATGAACCTGCGACCCGCGGAGAGCAAGCGAGTCCGCCGGTCTACCGTGCCGGATAGGTGCGCAGCGCCGCTGAGCCCAGAGAGCGCAGACGGTCGAGGTTTCGGCGATCGGCCGCCGTCGCGTCACTTCCCTTCGGCGTCTCGATGATGCGGGGAATCGCGCGCAGCGCCGCATGCTGCATGAGGGCCGCGAACGCCGGCTTGCCGAGGCATCCCTTCCCGATGTCGGCGTGTCGATCGACCCGACTGCCACGTGCCGCCCGTGAGTCGTTCACGTGAAAGAGAGCCAGTCGGTCCAGGCCGACGACGGAATCGAACTCGGCGATGACTCCATCGAAATCGTCTCGAAGGTCGTAACCGGCCGCGAACACGTGTGCGGTATCGAAGCACACTCCGATTCTGTCCCGGTGACGGATCCCGATCCGGTCGATCAGGCCGGCGAGCTCTTCGAAGCGCCATCCGAGGGCGGACCCACTGCCGGCAGTGGTCTCGATCAGCACCCGCGAGCGGCCGGGGTGGCGATCGAGCGCCGCTGCAATCGCCGTCCCATTCTGCCGAAGCGCGGCCTGGCGATCGCCGCCGGTGGCGTTGCCGGGATGGGTGACGAGAAAATCGGCGCCCAGCTGCTGGCAGCGCTCGAGTTCGGCCTCGAACGCACGCCGCGAGCGTTTGAACAGTGCCGGGTCGCGCGACGCGAGGTTGATCAGGTAGCTGTCGTGCACCGCGATGGGGTGGAGATCTGCCTCCCGAACGGCCCGGGTGAAGGCGGCGACCTCGTCGTCGGCGAGAGTCGGTTCCGCCCAGCGCTGCGGCTGTTTGGTAAAGATCTGAAGGGTGGTGGCACCGATCTGCACGGCGCGCGCCGGCGCTTCGCTGATGCCGCCGGCGATCGAGACGTGCGCGCCAAGCGGTGGGAATTCGCCTTCTCCGGTCGACGCCGGGCCTGTCACCGAAGGGCCGAGCTCTCGGGCTGTCCGGTCAACGCCGCCCCGATCACGGCCGATCCGGGCTCCCGGTTGCGGCCCGGTCCCGTACCGGGGTGGCGGAGCCACCATCGGGTCGCAGAGCGCGGTCGCCCGCTTCGTCGGTAACCCGCGGCCGATCGGATGCCGCCGGCCGCCGCGGCCGCTCACCCGCCTGCGGTCGTGCGACCTGACGGACGCGATCACGCAGTGCCTGTACCATCTTCTGACGGAGGTACATGAAGCGTGCCGTCTGCACCGGCGACATGAATTCGCCCAGCCGTTCCTCCTCCGTCCGGCCGATCTGTACCTGCCGCTCGTCGAGCGTCGAGCGCCGATCCAGCAGCTGCTGGATCGTCTCCTGATCCGGATTCGGCTCGGCGATCAGAAGGTCCAGCTCCTCCCGCAGGACGGTCCGCTGCTGCACCAGCTCGAGGCGCTGGGCCCGGCTCTCGCGCAACGTGGCCTCCAGACGCTGCCGCTGTTCCTCGCTCAGCTCCAACGCCTCGGACACCCGGTCCAGAAAGCGGCGCTCGAGCTCCTGGAGCTGCCGCTGCTGGACCTCGGTGAGACTCATGAGACCGGTGTCGTAGCGGTCGTCCGGGGTCGCCTCGCCCGGTTCCGTTTCCTGAGCCCGGAGCGGCGCTCCGCTGACGAGCGCCAGTCCGAGCAGTACGCCGATCCACCTCCGGCCCCGGGTCCTCGACCCGCCCATCGGTCCGCTCATCTTCCCTCCTCCCACGGCACATCGATGCCGTCCAGCACGCCGACATCCAGGTCGTCCGGCAGCCCCGTCATCTGTGCCTCGAAGTCGACGTCCTCCGCGTAGTCGAGCTCGGACGCCCCGGGATCCAGATAGGTCAACAGCAGGCTCGCCTCCGCGTACGATGGATCGATCTCCCGCACATCGTCTTCCCACGCCTGGAGGACTGCCGCCACCCCCCACCCTTCCCCGACAGCCCCGCCCGCGAGGTATACCTGCCACGCGCCGTAACCGGTGGCGACCACTGCGATCGCAGCGGCCGCCTTCCACAGGCCGCTGCGCCAGTCGGCGCGCCGACGCTCGGGACGGATCGCGAGTGGAGAGAAGAGCTCCTCCCGCTCCTCGGCCGTCAAGACGGGGGGCGGCGCCTCCTCCAGCATCGCGAGCAGATCGAGTTCCTCGGCACATGGACGACAGACCCGCAAGTGTGCCTCGATGCGCGTCCGTTGTTCGCTCGTCAACTCCCCCCGGACATAGTCGGGCAGTTGATCGGAGACGTGCTCCCGATCAGCGGGTCGCTCCCCGCTGCGTTTCATGCTCATCGCGCGTTTCCGCCTTCCGCACGCGACGGCGATCGCCGCTCGCTCGTGCTACCGAAATGTCGCTTCAATTTCTGCAACCCGTGATGATAGCTGACCCGCACTGACCCCTCGGTCGAGCCGAGGATGTTGGCAATCTCCGCGTACGACAGGCCCTCCGTCGTGCGCAACAGCAACACATCCCGCTGTTGATCCGGCAGACGCCGGATATACGCCAGCGCCCGCGCCGCCAGGTCGTGCGTCACCGCCCGATCGTCCGGCCGCTCGGCGCTGTCCGCCGTTCGCTCGACCGTGTCGAGGGGCGCCCGCTTGCGTCGGGCTTCCCGTCGCAGGTGGCTCGTCGTCTCGTTGATCGCGATCCGGGCGATCCAGCTCTTGAACGTCGCATCCCCTCGAAAGTCCCGGATGGCGGTTGCCGCCCGCAGGAAGGTCTCCTGCACGACATCCAGCGCGGCGTCCCGGTCGCCGAGCCTCCGCACGGCGAGCCGGAAAACGAAATCCGCGTAACTCTCGTAGAGAGTTCGCCATGCAGAATCGTCTCCCCTCCGCGCTTGCTGTACGGCACGTCGCTCGTCTAGCATCGGATCTCGCACAGGTCCGGTCCCGCGCGACCGGATCTCCGAGCCATATGAGCGTCGGGACCCGTCGCGACGTGCCGCGGCGTCGACCCTTAGACGCCTCCGGCCGGGATGACGTTAAGTGCCACGCTGGCGGGTCGGCTGCCGCTCAACGTCCGCGGTTACAGGCGTGTTAAAAGGGTGCGCATAGACAAGGGTGCCCAGCCGCATAGCCGGGCGCAAGGTTCGGGGAGTGACGTCTTGCCGGCAGCCACTCCTGAAGATGAAGAACGCCGCGCGGCGAGGTTCGCGGACGAGGCGGCGGTCGTGGATGCCGTGCGGGCTGGCGACCAGTCCGCCTTTTCTCGTCTGGTCGAGCGATACATGGACCCCGGTTATGCGGTCGCCCTGTCTATTCTCCGGCAGCAGCAGGACGCCGAGGACGCGCTACAGAGCGCGTTCATTCGGGCCCTGGAGCGCATCGATCAGCTGCGGCCGGGCAGCCCGTTCGGACCCTGGTTTTATCGGGTGCTGCGAAGCACCTGCCTGAACCTGTTGCGGCGAGAGGCGCTGCGCGACCACGATCCGCTGCCGCGCAGCGCGTCGGGAAGCACGAATCCGCAGCGCGAATTGGAGCGCCGGCTGGCCCGGGAAAGCGTGCTCGCGGCGCTGGCTCAGCTGCCAGAGATGCAACGACTGGCCGTAACGCTGTATGATTTGGAGGGGTACAGTCACCAGCAGGTGGCCGAGATCCTCGACATCGCCGAGGGCACGTCACGGGCTCACGTCCACCACGGACGCCGAGCCCTGCGGGCGATCCTCGGACCGGAGACAGAAAAAGGCACATGAAGCACACTCGAAATCCCGATAGCTGGCCCGCGTGGCTACAGCCGCTGAGGCCGGACCCGCTCACCCGCGAGCGGCTCCGACGGCGCATCGTCGCCGAGGCGGCCGCCGTGCTCCGGGCCCGCGAGGCGGGCAGCTGGCTGTCGGTCGCCGACCGGTGGACGACGCTCTTGCTTCCGCTCGCCGCCGCCCTGGCGCTCACCTTCGCGGCGCTCGCCCAGCGTGCATCGGCACCGGTCGAACTCGCGGAGCGGCCACCGACCGTGGAGCAGCTCCTCCAGCCCTCCCAACTCGACGGCCCGCCGGCGCTCCTCATCGCCGCCACCGAGCCCGGCATCGACGATATCCTATCGGCCGCCGTGGCCCGCGAAGACCCTAACGAATGACGACAGCCCGGATCAAACTCACCGCTCTGCTCGTGTTGACGTTCATCGCGGGCGGCGCGGGCGGCATCGCGATCGAACGCGCGTGGCTGAACCTGGCGCCGGCCGAGGACGGTGGCGGGGAGACGACCGAGTCCGGCTTCACCATCGAGCGATTCGCCGACGACCTGAACCTCAGCGCCGAGCAGCGAACCGAGATCGAGGGAATGCTTACCCGATTTCGGGCATCGTGGAAACAAATGTGGGACGAGTTTCGTCCTCGCTACAGTACGCTGGTCGATTCCGTGCGACTGGAGATCGAGTCGGTGCTGACACCGGAGCAGGTCGAGCAGTATCGTAATCTGCTGCGGGAGCAGTACGACGCGGGCGCGTTCGGAGCCCAGCCGACCGATTGAGGCGGGCCCCGATGGTCCGCCGCGCCGCAAAACACCGCCCGCTGACCACACAACCGCATGGCAGGAGGAAAAGGCCGATGAGAGGGGTGGCATTGGCGGCCGCCGCGCTGTTCATGGGCGCGGCCCCCGTTCCGGCACAGCAGCAGGAAGAGCGGCCCGCGATGCAGATCACGCTGGAGGAAGCGATCCGGCTCGCGCTCCGCAACAACCCCGGTCTGGAACAGTCGCGCGCCGACGTCCAGATCGCCGAGTACAACCGTCTCGACAGCTACGGAGCCTGGCTGCCGTCGGTCAGCCTCGGCTACGGGTACTCGAACGCCAGCACGGGGCGAATCGACCCGACCGGCCAGGCGTTCGCGACCACCTCGTACACGCTCCAGCTCGGCGCCAGCTACGACATCATCACCGGACTGCGCCGGGTGTCGGACGTGAAGAGCGCCCGGCTCACGGTCGAGGCACGCGAGGCCGACTACCGCGGCACCGAGTACAACACGATCTTCCAGGTCAAGAGCGCGTACTACGCGGCGATCGCGGCCCGCGAGCTGGTCGAAGTGGAAGAGGACCGAGTGCAGCGGCAGGAGAACCAGCTCGAGTTCGTCCGTCAGCAGCTCGAGCTCGGGCGCGCCACCCGTTCCGATCTGCTCCGGTCCCAGGTGGACCTCAACAACGCCAACCTGGGTCTGCTGCGCGCGGCGAACGACGCGCGCAACGCAACGTACGACCTGGCCGTCGTGGTGGGGGTCGACCGTCGGGTGGAGCCGGTACCGGAATCGACGCTCGATCTCGTTCCGTTCCCCTACGAGCGCGCGGAGCTGTTGTCGATGGCAACCCGTTCTGCACCCTCGCTGGTAAGCGCCGAAACGTCGGCCGAAGCGGCGGCCGCCAACGTGGCCAGCGCCAAGTCGTCCTACATCCCCAGCCTGCGCTTCAGCGGCGGCTGGGCGTGGGCGTCGAGCGACTTTCCTCCGGAGAACCGGAGCTGGAGCATTGCGCTGTCCGGCAACTACCCGCTCTTCAACGGTTTTCAGCGCGAGACGGCCGTATACACGGCGCGCTCGCAGGCCGACGCCGCTACCGCCCAGGAACGTCAGGTGTACCTTCAGCTCCTGCGCGATGTGGCGAGCGCGTACGACGAGGTGCAGGTGGCGCTGGCCAGCATCGAGCTGGCCGAGAACAGCGTCGAGCTGAGCCGCGAGGACCTGCGGGTGGTGGCGGAGCGCTACCGGCTGGGGCTGGCCACCATCCTCGATCTGCAGACGGCACAGATTGCCGTCTCGGAGTCCGAGGTCGAGCTGGTCCGCCAGCGCTTCTCCTACCCGGTGGCGATCGCCGCCCTCGAAGCGCTCATCGGGGCCGAACTCGGAAGCGATTGAACCCAACCGGCAGGCCAGCGGGTCGAACGGCGGGAACAGCCGCGCGGGGACGGCGGTAGTCAGCAGGCAGGGAATGCGACGACACCGGGCGGGGTCTAACCATCGGGCCCTGTCCGGTGTTTGTCGTTAGATTCGAGCAGGCGGATCGGGCGCATTGGACGGCGCGCGCTCGAAGGCGCGTGGATCCTCCGTGATCCGAATCCCAAGACGGATGAGTCATCGCATGAAGAAACACGCCATCCAGCTCGCGCTCCTGGCGGTCGCCCCCGCCCTGCTCGCGTGCGGGAGCGGGGAGGCCACCGAGGCCGCCACCGGGTTGCAGAAGACCGTCGTCGAGGTGCGGCGGATCGTGTCGAGCGTGGCGGCCACCGGCACGATCGAGCCGATCAAGGTGATCGAGGTCAAGTCGCAGGCATCGGGTGAGATCCTGGAGATGCCGGTCGAGCTCGGGGATTACGTTGAAAAGGACGAGATTCTGGTCCGAATCGATCCGCGCGATGTCCGCAACGCCTTCGAGCAGGCGGAAGCCGATCTCGATGTGGCCGAGGCGCGCTACATGGTGAGCCAGAGGCAGTTGCAGCGCACGACCGCGCTGCACGACTCGGCGATCGTCTCGGATGCCGAGCTCGAGACCGCGATCCTGGAGGACGCCAACGCCAAGGCGGCCCTGGTGAAGGCGGAGACCAACCTGGAGCTGGCCCGTGATCGGCTGAACGACGTGGTGGTGCGCGCACCGCTCAGCGGCACGATCGTCGAGAAGAATGTCGAGGAGGGTCAGGTGATCACCGGCACCCGCGAGGTCACCGGAGGCACGGTGATCCTCCGGATGGCCGATCTGACCGAAGTGCAGGTGCGGACCCTGGTCGACGAGACCGACATCGGTCGGATCGCGGCGGGCCTCCCGGCGAGCATCGAGGTGGAGGCGTACCCCGACCGGGAGTTCCGGGGCGCCGTGTTGAAGGTGGAGCCGCAGGCGGTGGTCGAGCAGAACGTGACCATGTTCGCCGTGCTCACCCGGATCCGGAACGAGGACGACCTGCTGCGACCCGGCATGAACGCGGACGTCGAGGTCATCGTCGGCGAGCGGGACGAGGTGCTGGCGCTCAAGAACGCCGGGCTGAAGACCGTGGACGAGGCGCAGGCGCTGGTCGACGCGCTCGGCCTGGACCGAGGCCTGCTGGAGGCGCGCGTCGAAGCGAAGGCGGAAGCCGGCGCCGGAGCCGCGAACGGCGAGGCCGCGGCCGATGGGACCGAAGACGCCGTCCCGGCGGAGTCTGCCGACCCTCTCATCGCCCAGGCCCAGCGCATGCAGGGCATGTCCCGAGAAGAGCGGATGGAGTTCTTCCAGGGTCTGTCGGCCGCCGACCGACAGCGGCTGATCGACTACATGCGCGGGCAGCGGGAGGCGGCGGCCGCCGCCGAGCGAACCAACCCCGGGCGGCCGAAGCCGGCGTTCGTGTTCACGGAGACCGAGACCGGAGGACTGACGCTGAAGCCGGTGCTGATCGGGCTCAGCGACTGGGAGTACACCGAGATCGTGGCAGGCCTCGCCGAGGGTGACGAAGTGATCCAGGTCCCGATGTCGCTCGTCCAGCAGCGGGAACTGCTGGAACGGTTCCAGGAACGGAGCGCCGTGCCCGGGATGAACCGGAGCTAGGACGACCGATGCTGGCGCTCGAGATCATACGTGTAGCCCTGGAAGCGATCCGGGCCAACAAGCTGCGCTCCTTCCTGACCATGCTGGGCATCATCATCGGCGTGGGGGCCGTCATCACCATGGTGGCGCTAGGAGAGGGAGCCCGGCGGGCGGTCGAGGCCGAGCTCTCAACCCTCGGCGCCAACGTGCTCACCGTCCGCCCCGGCCAGGGCTGGTTTCGGGGCGTACGCTCGGGCGATGCGAAGCTGACCATCGATGACGCGCAGGCCGTGCTGCACGATGCGCCGGCGATCGTGGCGATGGCCCCCGAGATGCAGCGAAATCAGCAGGTCGAGTTCGGACGCACGAACGCCAACCTCCGTATCACGGGCACCAATCCGAGCTTCACCTTGGTCAACAACTTCGAGCTCACCCTCGGCCGCTTCTTCACCGATCAGGAGGATGAGGGACGACGTCGGGTTGCGGTGCTCGGAGGCGCGGTTCCGGAGGTGCTCGGGGTGGAGCCCGAGGAGATCGTCGGACAGACGGTGCGCATCCGGAATATCGCCTTCGAAGTGGTGGGGGTGCTGGAGGAAAAGGGAGGCTCGGGCTGGTACAATCAGGATGAACAGATCTTCATCCCGCTGCAGACGGCCCAATTCCGCGTCATCGGCACCGATCGGTTGAACTCGTTCAACGTCACCATGGCCGAGGGCGCGGGCCAGGGGCTGGCCATGGCCCAGATCGAGGAGGTGCTCCGCCGCGAGCATCGATTGCGGCCCGGACGTGAGAACGACTTCTGGGTGATGGACCGCGCCGAGCTGCTCGGCACGCAGCAGGAGGCGACCGAGACGTTCGGGTTCCTGCTCGCCGCCATCGCCCTGGTCAGCCTCATGGTCGGCGGTATCGGGATCATGAACATCATGCTCGTCTCGGTCACCGAGCGGACGCGAGAGATCGGTGTGCGGATGGCGCTCGGAGCCACCCGCCGCGCGGTGCTGAGCCAGTTCCTTCTCGAGGCGCTCGTCATGTGCATGCTGGGCGGGCTGCTCGGAATCGGTGTCGGCTTCGGTGCCTCGGCACTCCTCTCCTCGCTGGCCAACTGGAACACGGCCGTGTCGCCGCAAGCCGTGGTGCTGGCGGTAGTATTCTCCATCTCGGTCGGCCTCTTCTTCGGTATCTGGCCGGCGCGGCGGGCGGCGCGCCTCGATCCGATCACCGCCCTCCGGTACGAGTAGCAGCTGCCGATTTCCGAAAGCCGCTGGACCTCGGCGATGAGCGTCCGGTACATTGGACCATGCAGCGCGCGCGGGGAGCGCAGACCCCGCTGCGCGTCGATTCGCTCTACTCTGCCTCCGCACGGCGACCATGAGCCTGCACAAGCTCGCACATCTTCCCGATAGCGCTAGACTCTGGTGCTTCGCCGCCGATCGTACGCTCGAGCCCTCCGAGACCGCGAAGCTGCTGGACAGCGTGAGCGGCTTTCTGCTCGATTGGACGGCACATTCTCGGGCACTGCGCGCCGGCGTCGACTGGTGGCTGCACCGCGTCCTGCTGATCGCGGTGGACGAAAGCGAGACGGCGGCATCCGGTTGCTCGATCGATGCTCTCGTCGGTCACTTGCGGGAGATCGAGGCACGACTCGGTGTGTCGCTCGTCGACAGCTCGTCGGTGTGGTATCGGGATGAGCGTGGCGCGATTCGCACCGCGTCCCGAGCCGAGTTCCGAGCCCTGGCGGCCGAAGGGCGCCTGGATGAGGAGACGATGGTGATCGACCTCACGCTCGAGCGGCTGGAGCAGCTCCGACACGGGCTGCTGGAGGTTCCCGCCGGCCGTTCGTGGCACCGTGCGCTTCTGAGCCGCACCGGCGCGAGGACGCCGGGCTGATTCGCGCCGCGACGGCGCCCTTGGCCGACGTGTCGCCTGATGTCGAGTCTCCACTGGCCGTCACCCTGTCGGGCGGCGGCGCCCGCGCCGCCTACCAGGTCGGCGTTCTCAGCTACATCGGCCAACGACGCCCGGAACAGCGTGTCTCGATTCTGACCGGCGTCTCGGCAGGGGCAATCAACGCCGCCTTCCTGGCCGCGCACGACGGCAGCTTTGGAACCGCGATCGAGGCGCTCCAAGACAACTGGCGCAGCCTGCGGCCCGATCGGGTCTTCCGTTCCGATCCCGTGTCGATGTTCCGAATCGCGATCCGGTGGGGATTGACCCTGGTTTCGGGCGGTCTGCAGCTGACGCCCCGGGCCCGCAGCCTCGTCAACACCGAGCCGCTGTACCGGTTCCTCCGCGACTCGATTGACCCGGCGGGTATCAAGCGCAACATCCGCTCGGGGCGCCTGCACGCGCTGGCCGTCTCGGTCACCGCCTACGACAGCGGGCGGACCACCACCTTCGTCGACGGGTCGGCCGCCATCGAGATGTGGGAACGACCCCTCCGCTGCTCCGAGCGCGCCGACATCACCGTCGATCACGTGATGGCGTCGGCCGCCATCCCGATCCTCTTCCCCGCGATCGAGGTAGAGGGCCGCTACTACGGTGACGGCAGCATCCGGCAGTCTGCCCCGCTGGCGCCAGCCATCCACCTCGGTGCCCGACGCGTCCTCGCCGTCTCCTCGCGCTACCCGCGAACGGTAGCCGAATCGAAAAGCGTGCAAGGCCGCGGCTACCCACCGCCGGCGCAGATTATCGGCCTCATGCTTAACACGATCTTCCTCGACACCATCGACGCGGACGCAGCGCGGCTCACCCGCATCAACCACACCCTGTCCCGCATTCCGGAGCCGGCGCGGCGCGACTACCCCCTCCGACCGATCGACCTGCTCGTCCTGCGGCCGACGCGTGACCTCGGGCGCCTGGCGCTCGAGTACCAGGAGAAGCTGCCACGCACCCTCCGCTACTTCGTGAAGGGGTTGGGCACGGAAGAAGGGCGGAACGCGGATTTCCTCAGCTACATGCTGTTCGAGGAAGGATACATCGGTCGGCTGCTCGGGCTGGGAATGGAGGACGCGAAGCACGACTGGTCACGGATCGAACGGTTCCTCGACACCGGTCGTGCGGACGGCGACGAGTGAGTGCTCGACCGTTGCCGGCCGCTGGATAACCTCGGCGACTCGCTAGTACAGAAGGTAACGGTCGCGGAGCGCCCGGAACCGCTCCAGCTCCGGGCCCCAACCGGCCACGATCTCCTGCCAGCCGGCGCCACTCTGCACTGCGAGCCGCAACCGGTCCGTGCCGGCCAGACGGTCGAAGTGGGTCGCGATCCACTCCAGCTCCGCCGCGTGCAGGGCGTGAATCCCGGCCAGCACGGCGACCGCGACCACGGTGGGGTCGTACGCATCGGCGTCGGTGGCGATGAAGCGCACGCCGCGCACTCGCTCGCCAGCGAACTTTCCATCCGCCGGCCCCCTGGGAGTGAAAGAGACGGTGTCGAAGCGAACGCCCTTCAGGCCCTGTAATTGAAGCCACCCGATGAGAGCCACGTTGTTGAGCCAAGCGGCACCGATCTGCTGAAACGGGTGCTCCGTTCCGCGTCCGACCGAGAGGTTCGTCCCCTCGAACAGGCAGGTTCCGGGGTAGTGCAGCGCGCTGGCGATGGACGGCATGTTGGGCGACGGCGCGACCCACGGCAGACCCGTCGCGTCGAACCGCATCTCCCGCCGCCAGCCGGACATGCGCTCGAGGTGCAGATCGAGGCCGAGCGAGAGCTCCTCGTTCACCATCCGCGCCAGCTCGGCGAGCGTGAGACCGTGCCGCATGGCCACCGGATACAATCCCACCAAGGACGCGTAGGCGCTGTCGAGCACGTTACCCTGGACGACCCGGCCGCCGAGCGGGTTCGGCCGATCAAGCACCATGAAAGAAATCCCGTGCTCCGCGGCGGCACGCATGGCCAGCACCATCGTCCACGCATACGTGTAATAGCGGGCGCCGACATCCTGGATGTCGATCACCAGCACATCGATGCCCGACAGCATCGCCCGCGTCGGTTCGCGGGTCCGACCGTACAACGAGTGGATGGGCAGGCCGGTGCGCGGGTCGGTGGCGTCGCTCACCGTCTCCCCCGGCTGCGCCCGCCCCCGAACGCCATGCTCGGGACTGAACAGCGCCACCAGTTGCACCTCCGGCGCCTCCTGCAGTCGATCGATGGTGCTCGCCCCCGTGCGATCGATGCCGGTGTGGTTGGTGATCAGGCCAACGCGCCGGCCGCGGAGCGGCGCGAAGTCAGCGGCGGCCAGGGCGTCGATCCCGGTCAGCACCTCCGGAACCCCCGCCCCCGGCGTATCGTCGACCGCTCGGTCGCTCGGGGGCGAGTCGGAGGAGGGGGTGCAGCTCCCCAGCATGAGCAGCGGAAGCAGCCGGACGAGTCCGAATTGCGCGCCCATCGGGGATCGTTTAGCCTTGGTCAACCCGGTCGTCCGCTCTCTCTCTGAAACGGGGTCGCCAGCGCCCGCATGATCCGAAGCCCCGGGACCGACTCCGCGCCGAGCCGGAGCCCTCGGCTCCCCGCACCGCCGTTCACGCCGGCTGCGCGATGTCCCGTCGCCTTCTCCCCCGCACCGCTCCTCGCCCGCGCAGTTGTGTACGCCGCATCGATCTGCGTTGTCGCCTGCGCCGACGACTCCGACGCCACCTCCGGTCCCGGAATCACCTCGTTGCTCCCACCCGACGAGGCGTGGGTCGAGCAGGTGCTGTCCCGACTCACGCTGCGCGAGAAGGTGGGCCAGATGATAGTCCCGTGGATGGCGGGAGACTACCTGCCGGCCGGTGGCGCCGAGTACGACCGCCTGCTCTCGATGGTGGAGGAGCAGGGAGTGGGAGGAATCGTCGTATCTCTCGGACCGCCGCTCGAGGTCGCCGCCAAGCTCAACCTGCTTCAGGACCGGGCGCCGATCCCGCTTCTGATCGCTTCGGACCTCGAGCACGGTCCGGGGCAGCGGCTGACGGGCGGGACCGTTCTTCCATACGGCATAGAGATCGGTGGCGGTACCGCGTTCCCGCCGCCGATGGCGATTGGGGCGGCCGGTGACGAGCGGCTGGCGTTCGAGATGGGGCGCGTGACCGCGCGCGAAGCCCGCGCGGTGGGAATCCACCTCGCGTACGCGCCGGTGGCCGACGTCAACAGCAATCCGGCCAACCCGATCATCAATGTCCGGAGTTACGGGGAAGATCCCGGTCTCGTGGCCCGTCTGGCCGTGGCGCAGCTCCGCGGCATGCAGGAGAACGGGCTCCTGGCCACCGCCAAGCACTTCCCCGGTCACGGCGACACCGAGGCCAACTCGCACCTCGGGCTACCGGTCCTCTCCGCCTCGCCGGAGCGCGCCGCTTCCGTCGAACTGGTACCGTTTCGGGCGGCAATCGCGGCCGGGGTGGCGGGGGTCATGACCGCCCACATCGCCTTCCCCGCTCTCAGCGGGGACTCGCTCCCCGCCTCGCTCTCGCCCGCCCTGCTGTCGGGCCTGCTCCGGTCGGAGCTCGGCTTCGCGGGCCTCATCGTCACCGACGCGCTCGACATGCGCGGCGTTCCGGGTGAAGAAGCCGCGGTACGCGCGCTGCTGGCCGGGGCCGACATCCTGCTCATGCCTCCGAACATCGATGCGGCGATCGAGGCGATCGTGGGGGAGGTCGACGCGGGACGGATTCCGGAAGCGCGGATCGACTCGTCGGTGACGCGCCTGCTGAGCCTGAAGACGCGAGTCGGCCTGCATCGGCGGCGCCGCGTCGTTCTCGACAGCGTCGCAGCCATCGTCGGAACGCCCGCCCACCGGGCCGTCGCGGCCGAGGTGGCGGATCGATCGTTGACCCTGCTGCGCGACCGTCAGCGCCTGCTCCCGATCAACCCCGGCGATCCGGACCGCCGTGTCGTCAGTATGGTGTACACCGATGACTACGACCCATGGGCCGGTCGCGCTTTTCAGCGTGCGCTTTCCGAGCGGATCGCCGCCGAGCCCGTGCTCCTCGACCGCCGCACTCCCGACGCGACGCTCGACTCGCTCCTGGCGGCGACGGCGGGAGCCGACCTGGTGATCGTCGCCGCCCTGGTGCAGGTCCGGTCCTGGAAGGCGGAGATCGGCATGGACCCGCGCGTGGCTGCCCTGGTGGAAGCGATCGGCGCGCGACAGCCGACCCTCGTGGTTTCGTTCGGCAGCCCCTACCTGATCGGACAGTTCCGGTCGGTCGGCAGCTATCTGCTCGCCTGGGGCGAGGAAGACGTAGCTCAGGAGTCGGCGGTGCGCGGCATCCTCGGCGAGGTCCCGATCGTCGGAACGACCCCGATATCGATCCCGCCCGGCTACCCGATCGGAGCCGGGGAGAGACGATCAGCCGGCATCGCGCGTCGGTGACGCCGAGCGCCACCGAGCCACCGTGACCACGTCGGCGGCTGCCCTCGATGTGCCACAGGCATGCTGACGCTGGCACCGCTCGACGTCGTCGTCCTGGTGGGCTATACCGTCGGCGTGGTGGCCCTCGGGGTGGCGATCGCGGGCCGCCAACGCGGCCCCGACGACTACTTCCTCGCCGAACGGGCCGTGCCATGGTCCGCCATCTGCTTCTCGATCGTGGCCACCGAGACGAGCGCCCTCACGGTCGTCAGCGTGCCGGCCACCGCGTACGAGGGCGACCTGTGGCTGCTGCAACTCGCGCTCGGCTACCTGGTCGGTCGGCTCGCGGTCGCGGGCCTGCTGCTTCCCGGTTACTTCCGGGGCCGCATGGCCACCGCGTACGCCCTTATCGAGCGCCGCTTCGGTGGCGCGACCCGGCGCTTCGCGTCGCTCCTGTTCATGGTGACCCGCAGCCTCGCCGACAGCGTCCGCATCTTCGTCGCCGCTATTCCGCTGGTGCTGATCAGCGGACTGCCCTACTGGCAGGCGATCCTGCTCATCGGCGCCGCGACGCTCGTCTACACGTACCTCGGCGGACTGCGCGCCGTCATCTGGGTGGACGTGATGCAGCTCGCCGTGTATACGATCGGCGGGGTCGTCGCCCTCGTGGTGCTGATCGGCGCCGTGCCGGGCGGCTGGGGCGGTATCGTCGAGGTCGCCGCGCCCGCACACAGACTGCGCATCTTCCACTTTGACGGAGCGCCCGCGGACGCGAACTGGTTCTGGACCGGGTTGATCGGAGGTTGTTTCCTTTCGATGGCGTCCCACGGGGCCGACCACCTTATCGTCCAGCGTCTGCTCGCCGCCCGCTCGCTGCTCGACGGTCGGCGCGCCCTGGTGGGAAGCGCCGTCCTCGTAATCGCGCAGTTCGCACTCTTTCTGTTCGTCGGGATCGGCCTCTACGCGTACTACGGGGGAATCGAGTTCGCGACCCCGGATGAGATCTTTCCCCGCTTCATCGTCGAACGGATGCCGGTCGGGCTCGCCGGCCTGCTGATCGCCGCCATACTGGCGGCCGCCATGTCGACCGTGTCCTCCTCCCTCAACTCGCTCGCCTCCGCGACCACCTACGACCTGTACGACGCACGCTCGCGGCGGGATCCGGTCCACCTCTTGCGCGCGGGTCGCGTCTTTACCCTCGGCTGGGCTGCCGTCCTGCTCGGCGGCGCGATCCTCTTCCACCGCCTGCTGGCGGGAACGCCGGTGGTGGTGGTGGCGCTCCAGATCGCCTCGTTCACGTACGGCGGACTGCTCGGCGGCTTCCTGCTCGCGCTGCTCGTCCGACGGGCGCGCCAGCGCGATGCGATGGTCGGAATCGGGACCGCCGTCGTCGTCATGACGGGCGTATGGATCGCCCAGCAGACAGGAGCGATGCCCACCCTCGTGAACAGCCTCTGGTTCGCCTTCCTCGGCTCGGCCCTCACCGTTCTGGTCGGCTGGCTCAGCAGCCTGGTCCCCTACGCCCGTCCCGCCCGGGCGAAACGGTGAGCGATCTGTTTGCCGGCGTCGACGCCGGAGGGAGCGGGACCACGGCCGTGTTGATCGATGCGCACGGGCTCGAGCTCGGTCGGCTGTCGACGGGTCCGAGTGGGTTTCAGGACTCGGGACCCGAGGCAGCGGCGGCAGCCGTGGGTGGCCTGCTCGGTCGACTGAGAGAGGAGGTGGCTGCCCGAGTCGCGACGGCCCCACCGCCTGCCGGGCTCGTGTGTGCGATGGCGGGTGGCGGCGATGAGGAGAAGGCGCGTGCCCTGCACCAGGCTCTCGAGCGCGCGGCGGTGGCCCGGAGGGTGGAGATCACGACCGACGCCGAGGCGGCTCGCTTCGATGCGTTCGCCAATGGGGCGGGGATCGTCCTCATCGCCGGCACCGGATCGATCGCCCTTGGGCGCTCGGCCGACGGCCGAACGGCACGAGCGGGCGGACGACGGGCCCCGGGGGGCGACCCGGGGGGCGGCGTCTGGATCGGGGAACGGGCGATCGAGGCGGTGCGACGGGATGCGGGGGCCGGCGCGGAACGCCGACCGGCGGCTCCGCCGCTGCACAGCCTGGCAGCCGGCGCGGACGGTGGCCTGGCGGCGGCGCTGCGTGCGGCGGCGGACGCCGATCTCGCTCGCCTCCTCGCGGTCGGAGAGCGACGGCCCCACGAAGTGGCCCGTCTGGCGCGGGCGGTGGGCGCGGCGGCGGAGTCCGGCAACCCGGAGGCGCGCCGGATCCTCGCCGCGGCGGCGGCCGAGCTGGCCGCCCTTCTCGCCGATGTGTTCGAACGACTCGGCCCGTGGGCGAGCCCGGCTCCGATCGCGCTCGCGGGCGGGCTGCTTGCGCCGGGTCGCCCGCTGCGCGCGCCGACCGAGGAGGCACTGCAACGGCTCGCGCTTCCGTTGCTCGTTCACGCCCGGGCCGTGGACGGCGCCCGCGGCGCCGCCGCGATCGCGCGCCGCACGGGCGAATGAAGCCGGCGGCTGAGGCCGGCGACCTGCTACATTGAGCGCATGATCCGTCTTCTCCACATCGGCGATGTGCACCTCGGGGCGCCGTTCACCGCGTTCGGGGATGGAGCCGGAGCTCGCAGCGAGGAGGTGCTCGAGGCGTTCCGGCGGCTCCCCGAGCGGGCCGCAGCTCACCAGGTGCACGCCGTGCTGGTGGCCGGCGACCTCTTCGACTCGCCACGACCGACCGCAGCCACCGTGGCGGTTGCCCGCGAGCTGTTTCGGCGGCTGCAGGCGGCCGGCCGTCCCACCTTTCTGGTCCCCGGGAACCACGACGCTCTCTACCGAAACCCCGCCCTCTACGACGGCGATTTGGGCGGCGCGATCCTGTTTCGCGAGCCTAGCTTCACCGCGCGCACCGTCGAGACCGGGGGCGGACCGCTGACCGTCTACGGCCTCGCCTACGACTGGGCCCGCGAGCCCAACCCCCTGGTCGCGTTCCGCCACCAGCAGACCCCCGGCGCCCATGTGGCGCTCCTGCACGGTTCGGTGCCGTGGGCTCCGCACTGGGGCGAAGGGTCGGCTCTCCGACTGCCTCTCGAGGAGCTGGCCCGACTGCCGGTCGACTACATCGCCCTCGGCGACCACCACCGGTACCGGCCGCCGGAGCGGTTCGGCGGCGAGGGCGCCCCCGCCGCCTGTTACTGCGGCTCGTTCGCGGCCCTCGATCTCACCGAAGCCGGCGACCACGGCTACGCGGTGGCGACCGTCGAACCGGGCGGGCCGACGCGCGTCGAACTCCACTCGTCCGGGGCCGCCACCGTGGAGCCGATCGGCGACGTTGATATCAGCGGCTGCCCGGACGACGAGGCGGCGATTCAGACGATCGGCGCCCGCTTCCGCGACGGCACCATCCCGATCGTGCGTCTGGTCGGCGAGCCGCGCTTCGCGCCCGACAGCGAGCTGATCCGGGCCCTCCTGGTGGAGCGGTGCGGGCATGCGGTGGTGATCGACGCGACCCGCTTCTACGCCTCAGACACCTTCGCCACCCTGGCCGCGCAGCGCACCATCGCCGGCCACGTGGCCCGTCTCGGCGTGCGACGCATCGAAGCGGCGCCCGGCGAGGCGGCGCGGGGCGTGGCCGAGCGGGCGCTCCGCCTGGCGCTCGCCGCCCTCGAGGCCCAAAGGTGAACCGGCCACCCCCGGGCATGCCGGGCGTACGTATCCGGTCGACGACGCTCGCCTACGGCTGTCACACGACCACGGTCGAGTTCCCCGCCGATGGGTCCCCGGTCCTGATCGTGGGGCCGAACGGATCCGGCAAGACGACCCTGGTCGAGGGAATCGTACGGACTCTGTACGGCTTCAACCGGCAGCGGCGCGACGATCGGCTCCAGTTCGATCGCCGGCGGCCATGGGAGGATGAGCCGTTTTGCGGCGTCGTCTGCCTCGAGCGACCGGATGGCGGCCGGTTGGTGATCGAGAGGGATTTCGCGACCGACAGGGTGACGGTGAAGACCGAGACCGGCGCCGGCCCCTCGTCCTCCGAAGTGCTGTTCGAGGGCACGGCCAACGCGGCGGCGGGTGGACGCACGGCCCACGCGTACGCCCGTCTCCTCACCGAGCACATCGGCTTCGACTGCTTCGAAGACTACCGACGCACGGCGTTCATCCAGCAGGGGCAGCTCACCGACACCGCACTGGGTGACCACCTCCTGCAGCTGGCGGCCGGGGGCCACGCCGCCCTCGATGCGGCCCGCCAGCAGCTGCGCGACGGGTATCGCGAGCTCACCCGGGAGCCGCTGGCCGAAGGCGACCGCCGGCTGGCGAAAGACCGTCAGCTGGAATCGATCCGGGCGGAGATCGAGGAGTTGACCGGGGTGCTCGAACGGGCGCGTGCCGAGGAGCGCCAGCGACAACCCCTGTATGATAAGGAGAGAGAGCACGCGACCGCGGCGGAGTCGCTGGACCGCGAGATCCGTTTGCTCGAGGACGCGCTCGAGCCGCTCGCCGGTTTCGAAAGGGCGTGTGACCGGTGTGCGGCGCTCGAGGAGCGACTGGGACGGCTGGAGCGCTTCGCTCGCCTGCTGGACGAGTCGCGGAGCCGTTCCCGCCGCGCTGAGGCGGAGTGGCAGGAGTGTGCGGCCGGACCGGACGACCCGGACGACCTGGTGGAACGGCTCGCGGTGCTCGGCGAACTCTGGACCCAGCGAGCCGACATCGAGGCGCGGATGGAGGAGCGGAACGCCGGCGCGGGCACGGGCCGCCTGCTGATTGCGAGTCCGCGGGTCGCCTTGACGGCCGCCGTTCTGACCATCGTTGCGGGCGCACTGGCCGTCGCAGCCCACGGTTTACCCCGCGTCGTGCTCCTCGGGCTGGCCGGGGTCGCCGCCACGGCCGCCTTCGCTTCGCTGTACAGCGGCCGGCGCGCGCGCGAGCGGGATCGATCGGCGGCCGCTGCGCTGGCGGTGCAGCGAGCCGACGTGACCCGACGCATCGGAGAGCAATCGGCGGGAATCCCCGACGGGGCGAGCCTCGATCCGCAGGCGGCGGCGTTGCGTCGACAGGCCTTCGAGCGCCGGCGACGAGCGCGGCTGGAACGGGATCGCGCGACCGAGGCCATGCGTGCCCTGTTGCAGGACATCGAGGCCGAGCTTCCGAGCCAGAGAGAGCTGGCACTCGGCAACGGAACACGGGACGAGGGTGGCGATGGATGGATCGCGCCAACGCTAGCGCGGGAGGTGTCGCGGACCCGCACCGAGCTGGCGACGCGAACGCTGGAGCGCGAGCGGAGCACGGCGACCTCGCTTCCTCTCCCCGACGGTGTGGAGCCACGCCTGCAGGCCGTCCGCCACGCCCTCGACTCGCGTCGCCAGAGGCTGCGCGACCATGTCCGCGCCCTGGCTGATGTGCGGCGGCGCCTCCACGAAGTCGCCACGGGCGACAATCCGTTCACCATCGAGAACCGCCTCGCCGCCCTGCTCGCCCGTGAAGCCGAGCTCGAGCGGGAGGCGGAGGCGATCCGCGCCGCATGGGAGCTGCTGGGCGACGCATATACCGAGTTTCGCGGCACGGACCAGGATCGACTGCTCGAACACATCTCCGACCAGCTGCGCCGCGTCGGCGGCGGCGAGTTCGGACCGCTGACGACCGAGAGCGTGCTCGAGGCGACCGTGGTGCAGGCGGGCGGGCGGCGACTGCCGCTCGAGTCACCGCCACTCAGCTTCGGGGAGCTGCACGCCGTATTGCTGGCCGTGCGGCTCGGGGCCGCGGACTTCCTGGCCGGAACGGGCAACCGGGCGCCGCTCATCATCGATGAGCCGTTCGCCCACCTCGATGAGACACGGGCGCGACTTGCGTGGGCGCAGCTGCGCGAGGTGGCCCGCGGCCGGCAGACAATCATCACGACGCAGGCTCGCGCCGTGGTCGAGGCGCTCGGCGTCGGCATCGACCTGGAGCTGGAGCGCGCGGCGACTGACACGTCGGCTACCGATGAGGCACGCCCCCGCCGCTGAGGGCCCGCCTACTTCCCCTTGAACGCCTGCGAGCTGGTGGAGTGTCCCGGGTCGACCTTGGCCTCCGGGTTCACGAAGTGGACGGCGTTGTTCACCGCGATCGCCGCCTCGCCGAAACCGGTGGAGATCAGCTCCAGCTTCCCCTCGTAAGTCGCGATGTCCCCGGCCGCATACACGCCCGGTCGGTTCGTCATCATGCGGGAGTTCACCCGGATCGCGTTTCCTTCCAGCTCGAGGCCCCAGTCGGCGATCGGGCCGATCCGCGGCACGAAACCGAGCAGCGCGATCACATCGTCTACCTCCAGAGTGCGTTGCTGCTTCCGCTTGTTGTCGACGAGGGTGACGGCCTCGATCCGCTCGTCGCCGTGAATCTCGACCAGCTCGTGAAAGGTGAGCAGCTCCAGGCGCCCGTGAGCGGCTGCCTCTTCGACCATGGCCACCGTGCGCGCGTGCGCCCGGTACCGGTTGGAGCGGTGGATATGGGTGACGTGTCCGGCCACGTCGCACAACCCCCAACTCCAATCGAAGGCCGAGTCGCCGCCACCCACGATCAGGATGCGGCGATCACGGAACGTTTCCGGCTGCCGGACGTGCGGCCACACGCCGCACTCGAAGAAGCGCTCAAACCCGGGGATGTCTAGCGTGCGCGGGTTGAAGGCGCCTTTGCCGGCGGCGATCACCACCGTCCGCGTCGGCCGCAAGCCACCGTCCGTCTCCAGCACCATGTGCCCGTCCTCTTCGTGCACGGCGAGGACTCGTTCGTCCAGGCAGAGGTCGGTCGCGAACTGCGTCGCCTGCTCGACCAGATTGCGAGCCAGGTCCTTGGCTAGGACCTTGGGAAAGCCCGCCACGTCGAACACATCCTTCTCCGGATACAGGGCGGTGAGCTGGCCGCCGAGCTCGGGCAGGGCGTCGATGAGCCGCGACGAGACACCCCGCATGCCGGCGTAGAACAGGCCGTAGAGGCCGGTGGGACCACCCCCGATGATGGTGACGTCGACGAGCGGCTTCGGAGTCACGACTCGACGCGCAAAGCTCTCAACCGGCGGCGTGCTCCTGCTCGAGTCGTATGGCCGCCTCGCCGTAGTCGATGATCGCGAACACCGATGCCGCGCCGACGACAATCACGCAGAGTCCGACCACCTCCGGCCAGAAGATGAGGGCGAATAACGAAAGTACCTGAAGTGCGGTGGTCAACTTCCCGCCCAGCCGCGATCTGAAGGGGAGGGTCCTGCCGACCAGCCGTCCTATCAGGTACGAGCCGCCGGTGAAGATATCCCGGAGAATGAGGATCAGAAACCCGGCCCAATCGAGCGGCGCCGGCAGGAAGGAGATGAGGCCGAGAAGAACGAAGATCTTGTCGCAGAACGGATCGAGCAGGCCCCCGATCTCGGATTCCGTGTCGGTCTTGCGAGCGATGAATCCATCGAGCAGGTCGGTTGCCCCTCCGGTCCCGGCGATGATGGCGAGGCCGACCGATCCGTCCACGGCGAGAAAGCCGACCCCGAGCGGGATCCGGCTCAGCGACAGCAGGTTGGAGACGGTCAGAAACCCCGGGTCGTGCTCCGGATGCGCGTGGGTCATCCGGCCTCACTCCTCTCCCGCGGCCGCGGTATAGAGCCGCGATGCCCGATACCGGTCCAGTCCCCCAGCCACGATCAGCTTCACCAGCACGGCGGCCGGGACCGCGACCAGCAAGCCGACGAACCCGAAGTAGAAGCCGCCGAGCGCGATGGCGAGAATCATCCACACCGGATGGAGGCCGACCGACTCCTTCACGATCATCGGCGCCAGGAGGCTGTCCTCGAGCACGCGTTCCACCCCCATGACCACGGCCACCTTGAGCAGCGACAGTCCGACCGACCCGCTGAGCAGAGCGATGATCACCGATGCGGAGATGGCGAAGGCGGCGCCCAGATACGGAACGATGTTGAGCATGCCCGAGACGAGGCCGAGGAGCAGCGCGTACGGGAAGTTCACGAGGCGGAAGCCGAGCCCGATGACGAGCCCGACCAGCAACGCCAGCACGAGCTGCCCGCGCAGATACCTCCCCAGCAGCCGGTCGTACTCGGCGGCGAATCCGAGCACCGCCGGACGACGGGCCGGCGGGATGAGATCGATCAGCCGCACGCGCAGCCGATCCCAGTCGCGCAGTAGGAAGAAGGTGAGCACCGGTACCAGCACCATGTAGCCCACCACGACGACTACCGCGCCCAGACCCCTTCCCACACCGAGCGCGGCCCGCAGCCCGCCCTGTAGGAAGGCCGACCGCCGCTCCTCCACGTATCGAACGAGCGTTCCGGCGTCGAAGTCTCGCACGCGAGGTACGGTGTCCTGCGTAACGCCGGGGATTCCCAACCCGATGACCCAATCACGGACCCCGGCCAGCCAGTCCCGCAGGGCGGAGGCGTAGCCGGGCAGCTCGCTCGCCAGGGTAGCGACCTGGTGGCCGACCGCCGGCAGAAGAACCAGGACGATGAGCACTCCGATCCCGGCGACCGGCACCGCGAGCAGAGCTATGGCCGCCGTGCGGGGCACGCGTCGCGCTTCCAACACGTCGATTACCGGGTCGAGGACGTAGGCCAGGATCATCGACAGGATAAACGGAGCCAGCAGGAGCCCGGTCGTCTCGAACACCCACAGCAGAAAGAGGATGGAGGCGGCCCCGACAAGGCGGACATGGGCCCTCGTTCCCACGAAGGGCCACACCATGAACAGAAAGAGGAGGAAGAGCGTGAACGGCGAGAGAATGGCCTGAACGCTGAACAGGAACAGCCCGAGGACACCGAGTACGGCGACCACGTACAGGTACGTCGCCAGCCTGCCGCCTCCGGCGCCCGCCGCTTCGCGCGGATCCGATCCCTGTGCCTCGCCGTCCGGCTTCTCGAGCCGGTTCACCTCATGACCTTCGCTCACAGATAGTCAGCGAGCGCCTCGCGAAATGGGAGCGGCTCGATGTGAAAGACCGAACGGAACGCGTTGTCCCGGTCGGGATCGGACCGGCCCGGCTGTAGCATCATCGACTCCGTGTCGACCAGGGATCCCGCCCGGAGAACGATCCGCGACAGAGCACCGTACGACCAGCGCGGCACGCGCACGATCGGGCGTTTGACACCGAGGCGCTCCGCCACCAGCCGCACGATGCGGGCCAGGGGAAGGCGCTCCGGACCGACCAGATCGAACGTCGCGTTGGCGAGATCCGCCCGCTCGACCGCCTGGCTCAGCGCGTCCGCGGCGTCCTCGATAGCGATCGGCTCCAGAATGAAGGCGCCCTTGCCGGGCATCGGAAACAGCGGCAGGTAGCTGAGCATTCGTGCGATGGCGGTCGTGAAGTGGTCTTCTGGTCCGTAGATGACGGAGGGGCGGATGATCACGTGCTCCAGAGTCGACCTCAACACCTCCCCTTCCGCGTAGAACTTCGACCGAAGGTAGCCGCCCGATGCGGGACCTGCACCCCGGGCGCTGACGAACACGAAGCGGCGTGCCCCGGCCTGTTCTCCCTCCCGCAACAGGTTTTCGGTTCCCGGCGCGTACGTGGGTTCGCCCCGTCCTCTCGCCCCGACCTCCACCGGGCCGACGAGATGCACGATCACTTCGCAGCGCTCGGCGCGACCACGCAGAGATGAAGGCTCGGTTACATCTGCCCCGAACACCTCCGCGCCCGGCCCCAGTATCGCGGCTCCGACCACCGCATCCCGACACAGGACACGCACCGAGTGTCCTCGGGCCACCAGGCGACGAACCAGATGACGCCCGATGAAGCCCGTTCCCCCGGCGACCAGAACGCGCAGCGGACGATTGAAGGGCTCGAGCAGCGCCTCGGCCGCCTCCGCGGTCGCGATTCCCGGTGCGGGATCGATCGAGGATGCATCGGGGAACGAAGGCGGACGCGCCTCGGACATATCCGCTCCTGACGCGGTGGAGGCATTCGATGAAGTGGAGAAAAAATGTGCAATGGGGGGCGTGTGTTGCGCAACGCTGGCGCGCGAGTCGGTGGTGCGGTTGGCGGACGGGCGGAGCGGGTGGACCGACGGCCGGAGGCGCGTGTCCAGAACGCCCGGCGAGAGAGTCGGCGGTCGGGAGACCCCCCGTCAGGAGTCGGTCGGACTCGCCGCTCTTCGGCGCCTCGCCCGGGGGACGCGCTCAGCCGGTGTCGAGCACCTCCATCGCTTCCACCTCCGGATTGTCGCCAGTCTCGCGGCCGGCGTCGAGCAGGACGAAGTCCTGGACCACGACGTCGCAGGTCGGAATGGACACTCCATCGCGGTCGAACGACCCGTACTCGATTCTGCCTTCGATGTACACCCGTTTCCCGCGCCGAATGAGCCGTTCGGCGGTCTCGGCCGTCCGTCCCCAGAATGTCAACCGGTGCCAGTCCGTCCGGGTCTGCTCCTGACCGTTGAGCTTGTAGCGTCGATCCGTCGCGAGCGATACGTGGGCCACCTTCGTCCCCGAGCCCGTCGCTCGCATCTCCGGGTCGGATCCCGCGTTCCCGACGAGAATCACCCTGTTCACCGAGCGCGCCATTGCCCCTCTCTGTCTGCGGTTCAGAAAATCGCTGTCGGCTTGAGGTAACCGTACCGGCAGATCCGGCGTTCTCCAACGCCGAACCGACCGGTTCTCCGGGTGGCTGTCGAGACTTGACGTCGTGGAGGGCGGAGGCGGCGAGGGCACCTCACGCTCCGTTGCCCGCGTCGATGTCGGACGGTGCATCGGGAGCCCTGTAGTAGCGCAGGTCGGGCAGCTTCGGAATCTCGCCGAGTCGGACGGCGAGCTGAAGGAAATGCTGGAGGCCTTTCTCCATGCGGGCGGTGTACCGATACCGGACCGCGCGCCAGTAGAGGGCGAGCCCCGCGGCATCGAGGCCGAACTGCCCGGCCGCGTCGCGCGCCAATCGGGCCAGGTTCGTCTCGACCCGGTCGCGGGCGACCAGCAGCCGGCGACAGAGCTCGGGAAGCTGCGCGCTGAGAAGGGCCGAGTAACGGACCAGCCACAGAGCGTAAACGAATGGTAGCCCCGTCCATGCGGTCCACTCGGCGCCGAGGTCGATCCTCCGTTCCCCCTCCCGCGCGCGACGCTTGAGTGCCGTGTCGCCGATGAACAGCGCCGCGTCCGCGGTGTCCGCGTCGAGTGGATCGGGCCCCGTCTGGTCGAAGTCCACGAATCCGGGGCTCACGTCGTGACGCAGCTCCAGCAGGATTCGAAGCATCACCCGAGCCGTGGCCGAGGAGGTGGGCAGCGCCACCCGAGCTTTCGCCAGCTCGTCGACCGGTCGTCGACTGTACAGGAGGATGCTCCCGATCGGTCCGTCGCTGCCGATGCACAAACCGGCCACGGCGAGATACTCGGCGGAATGACGGGCGAACTCGACGCTCGAGCAGGGGGCTATGTCCAGCTCGCCGCGATCCATGAGCCAGTTCACCTCCACTGGCGTCCCGGCCACTACATCCAGCCACGGCGGGCGGCGGGCGGGGTTGCAGACGTCCGCGTGTATGGGGTAACAGTTGCTGTACGCGATGTTTCCGAGGCGCAGCACGCTCAGTCTCCCTCGAACCCGGGAAGGATCCTGGCATGTACCCTGACATCCGGCCGCCCCGAGCCCGTGACATCCGCACCGGCGCCCTGCTGATCGCGGCGCTGCTCGTGATCGCGGCCGGCGTGTTCGTTTACGATGACCTCGAGCGGCTGGCGGTGGAAGGGCCGGTGCTCGTTCTGGTCGCGCCGCGGGCGAGCGGAATCGAGCCGGGCGCGGCCGTCTGGGTCGCGGGCACCGCGGCGGGTCGCATCACGGACGTTCAGTTTCGCGACCCGGGAGAGGCCGGCTCCGATCATCTCCTGATTCGGGCGGTGCTGCGCCGGGATATCGACCAGGCCCTTCGGGAAGACGCGGTGGCGATCGTGCGTCACTCGGCGCTGCTCGCCCCGATGATCCTGAGCATCGAGCCCGGCGACCCGGCGCGGCCGCCTTTCGACTATCGAGACACGCTGGAGGTGACGGTTCCGGTCACCCGCGAGGTGGTCATGGAGCGGGTCGATAGCGCTCGGGCGCGACTGGAGGCCCTGCGGCCGCTGAGCGAAGCGCTGCGGGCGCGCATGATGGCCGGCCCCGGCACCCTGGCCGCGCTGCGCGCCGATTCGGCACTCCAGGAAGGGCTGCGGAACAACCTGCGCACCCTTCGGGACCTGTGGGCGGCGTGGCGTGGCGACGGAAGTCTCGGCCGTCTGGCCACCGACAGCGCAGTGTGGGGCTCGCTCGCCGCTGCGGGCGCGCGCATGCGAACGGTGCTCGGTCCCGACGCTCCCGGGCACCGCTGGCTGGACGAGGAGTCCTCCCTCGCTCTCACGCTGCGGGCGATTCACACTCGTCTCGATCGGCTGCGTGCCGCCGTGCAAGCGGCCGAAGGAAGTGCGGGTCGATTCCGGCACGATGCCGAGCTTCAGGAACAGCTGCAGCTGCTGCGAGCGCGAACCGACAGCACGCGTGTTCATCTGCTCGCCGACCCCCTCAGCTGGTTGCGCTTCCGCCTGTTCTAGCAGGTCGGTGCGAGCGGCACTCACGAGCGCACAGGGACCATCCGATCGTGAAGCACGAACTTGATGCGCTCCCGGCGACGTCCCCGCTTGCGACGCGTTTCCACGATAATCGACTCGACCACGTCGGTGCGATCTTCGAGTCCGATCTCGAAGTCAACGGAGCCGTCCGCCGCCGCGATGCGGGTGCGGACGATCTTGCCCGCTTCCGCCTCCGCCCGTCGGGAAGGATTCTCGAACAGGGTCAACATCGAGCGCCGACCGCCCCTGGTGGGAAGCTCACGAGATATCTTCACGCGAGTCAACCAGTCCGGCTGGTAGCTCACATGCCACAGCTCGCCGTGTTGATCGACGCCCCTCGCTTCGCGGTTGTGTCGCGCCATCGGTCTTCTCCGAATCGCTGCGTTGGTGAACCCGGCACGCCCCGTCCCCGGAACTCTGGAGCCAGGGTCAACGTATAGAGGTGTGAACGGTCGGCTCGCCAGCGGGTTGACCGGCTCGATGGTCGGGATTATCCTGGGTCGACCACCACATCGCTCACCTGATCTGTTTGGTCGACACCGTTTTCACCGCCAAGCCGAACTCTATTTCGTAACATAATCGGTAGATCCGTCGATGACACAGGCATCGAGAGTGGCGGGTGTGCCGAACGGGACTCACCAGCGGACTCGACCCCCGGAATAACCTCAACGGAGCAACACGCGTGGACATCGCAGAACTCAAGTCCAAATCGATCGGCGAACTTCACGAGATGGCCGAAGACTTGAACATTCACAACTTCTCGGGGCTTAGGAAGCAAGATCTGATCTTTCGAATCGAGCAGAATCTGCTCGATTCGGACGTCGTGCTCCGCGGAGAGGGGGTTTTGGAGATCCTGCCCGAGGGATACGGGTTTCTTCGCAGTCAGGATTGGAACTACCTGTACGGGCCCGACGACATATACGTATCGCCGTCGCAGATCAAGCGATTCGATCTCCGTACCGGCGATACGGTGCTCGGGCAGGTACGTCCTCCCAAGGAGGGCGAGCGGTACCTGGCGCTGCTCAAAGTCGAATCCGTCAACGGCGAAGATCCCGAGAAGGCAAAGCACCGCATCGCGTTCGACAACCTGCGACCCCGCTACCCCGAGCAGCGGCTGCGACTGGAGCGCTCGGACGGGGACATCTCGATGCGCGTTCTCGACCTCATCGCTCCGGTCGGCAAGGGGCAGCGCTCGCTGATCGTGTCCCCGCCGAAGGCCGGCAAGACGATTCTGCTGCAGAAGATCGCCAACTCGATCCTCGAGAATCACCCGGAAGCGAAGCTGATCGTGCTCCTCATCGACGAGCGTCCCGAAGAGGTGACGGACATGGAGGAGCACGTGGCGGCCGAGATCATCTCCTCCACCTTCGACGAACCGGCCGACCGCCATACGCAGGTGGCGGAGATGGTGCTCGAGAAGGCGAAACGGCTGGTCGAGTACAAGCGGGATGTGGTCATCCTGCTCGACTCGATCACCCGGCTGGCACGCGCCTACAATACCACCGTCCCACACTCCGGGAAGATCCTGTCGGGCGGGGTGGACGCGAACGCCCTCCACAAACCGAAGCGCTTCTTCGGCGCCGCGCGCAACATCGAGGAGGGCGGGAGCCT